>NZ_PDWK01000002.1 GCF_010093135.1 Pseudoxanthomonas taiwanensis
GGCCGCAGCGCGGGCAGGCCAGGCGCAGCCGCGGTACCCACAATTCCACCGCGTATTCGAACAGCGGCAGGTCCCGGATCCGGCGAACGGTCTGGTCGTGGATGGCCGCTACCGGCTGGTCACAGCCGCGTTGGAACCTCGGTGCGGATGGAACGCGCACACCCGGCGCATGGCATGGCCGCCCGGACGCGCGCGTGCGCCCCATCATCGGCATCCACAGCTGAGGGGAAGCTGTCAGGCCGATTCCAGGGCTGCCAGATAGTCCTTGCGCCAAGCCTGGATGTCGTGCTTGCGCAGGTGCTCCATCATCGCATGCCAGCGCTCCTTGCGCCGCGCCAGCGGCATGGTGGCCGCGGTGGCGATGGCGTCGGCCACGCCGTCCAGGTCGTGCGGGTTGACCAGCAGCGCCTCGCGCAGCTCCTGCGCGGCGCCGGCCAGCAGCGACAGCACCAGCACGCCGGGGTTCTCGGGATCCTGCGAGGCCACGTACTCCTTGGCCACCAGGTTCATGCCGTCGCGCAGCGGCGTGACCAGGCCGATGCGCGCGGTGCGGTAGAAGCCGGTGAGGGTGGCGTGCGGGAAGTTGCGGTTGACGTAGCGCAGCGGCGTCCAGTCCGGCTCGGCGTGGGCGCCGTTGATGTGGCCGGCGATCTGCTCCAGCTGGCTGCGCAGGTTGCGGTACTCGGTCACGTCGGTGCGCGACAGCGGCGCGATCTGCAGGTAGGTCAGCCGGCCCTTCTGGTCCGGGTGCCGCTGCAGGAAGCGCTCGAAGCCGTGGAAGCGCTCCGGCAGGCCCTTGGAGTAGTCCAGCCGGTCCACGCCGATGGCCAGCATGCGGTCCTCCAGGCTGGTGCGCAGGGCGCGCACCGCGGGCTTGGACACGGCCGCGGCCGCCTGGCGGGCGATGTTCTCGGTGTCGATGCTGATGGGGAAGGTGCCGGTGCGGAAGCGGCGCCCGTCCGGGCCCTCCAGCAGGTTCTCGCCGACGATGCGGCCGCCGCCGTACAGGCGCACGTAGGAGTGGAAGCGGTCGGTGTCGCGCCGGGTCTGGAAGCCGAGCAGGTCGTAGGAGTACAGGCTGGAGAACAGCTGGGTGTGGTCCGGCATGGCCATCAGCAGGTCCGCAGAGGGCACCGGCACGTGCAGGAAGAAGCCGATCCGGCAGCCGACCCCACGCTCGCGCAGCAGCGCCGCCAGCGGAATCAGGTGGTAGTCGTGCACCCACACCGTGTCGCTGTCGCGCAGCAGCGGCGCCAGGCGGTCGGCGAACATGGCGTTGACCCGCCGGTAGCCTTCGCGGGTGGCGCGGTCGTAGTCGATCAGGTCCAGGCGGAAGTGCAGCAGCGGCCACAGGGCGCGGTTGGAGAAGCCGTTGTAGTAGGCGTCCAGGTCCGCGCGGTCCAGGTCCACGGTGACGTAGCGGATGTTGCCGTCCTGCTGCTCGTGGACCTCGCCGCTGCGGGCGCGGCGGGCGGTGCGCCCGCTCCAGCCGAACCACACGCCGCCGCGCTCGCGCAGCGCGGCCAGCAGGGCCACGGCCAGGCCGCCGGGGCGGTTCTCCCCGGGAAGGGCGACACGGTTGGATACGACGATCAGTCGACTCACGAAGCCTCCTGCCAGGAGCGGGACAGCCGCATCGCGGCGATGATCAGGCCCACGTGCGAGTAGGTCTGGGGGAAGTTGCCCCAGCCCTCGCCGCTGTCGAAGGCCATGTCCTCCGACAGCAGGCCCAGGTGGTTCCGGCGCGCGAGCACCCGCTCGAACAGCTCGCGCGCCTCGTCCATGCGGCCGATGGCCGCCAGCGCGTCGATGTACCAGAAGGTGCAGATGGTGAAGCTGGTCTCCGGCGTGCCGAAGTCGTCCGGAGCGACGTAGCGGAACATGCCGTCGCCGCGGCGCAGCTCGCGGCCGATGGCCTCCACCGTGGCCACGTAGCGCGGGTCGCGCGCCTCGATGAAGCCGAACTTGGCCAGCAGCAGCAGCGAGGCGTCCAGGTAGTCGCTCTGGAACGAGGCGCTGAAGCGGCCGCTTTCCGGGCGCCAGGCCCGCTCCAGGGTGGCGGCGTGGATGATGTCGGCGCGCTGCCGCCAGTAGCGGGCGCGGTCCTCCAGGCCCAGGCGCGTGGCGATCTTGGCCAGGCGGTCGCAGGCCACCCAGCACATGGCCGCGGTGTAGGTGTGGACCTCGGCGCGGTTGCGGAACTCCCACAGGCCCGAGTCGGGCACGTCGTACAGGGCGAAGGCGCGTTCGCCCAGCGGCTCCAGGCGGGCGAAGGTGTCCATGTTGCCGGGGTCGGCCAGGCGCTGGTCGAAGAACAGCTGGGTGGAGGCCAGCACCACGCTGCCGTAGACGTCGTGCTGCTTCTGCATCCAGGCCAGGTTGCCGCGCCGCACCGGGCCCATGCCGCGGTAGCCGGCCAGCGAGGGCACCTCGTGCTCCTCCAGGCGCTCCTCGAAGCCGATGCCGTACAGCGGCTGCAGGTGGCCGTCGTGGCTGGCGATGTTGAAGATGTAGCGCAGGAATTCCTCCATGGTGCGGGTCGCGCCCAGGCGGTTGAGGGCGCGCACCACGAAGGCGGCATCGCGCAGCCAGCAGTAGCGGTAGTCCCAGTTGCGCGAGGTGCCCGGTGCCTCCGGGATGGAGGTGGTCATCGCCGCGATGATCGCGCCGCTGTCCTCGTACTGGCACAGCTTGAGGGTGATCGCGCTGCGGATCACCGCTTCCTGCCAGTCCAGCGGGATGGACAGGTAGCGCACCCACTCGCGCCAGTAGTCGCGGGTCAGCGCCAGCGCCTCCTCCACGTAGCCGGGGATGGAGCGGGCCAGCGGCTCGTCCGGGCCCAGCACCAGGTGCATGCGGTGGGTAAGCACGAACGGCAGGCCTTCGCGCACGAAGCGCACCGGCACGTCGGTGGTCAGGCGCAGGGTGAACTCCGGCAGCAGCCAGCGGATGTGGTTGCTGCCCCAGGTATGCTCGGGCACGCGCGCGCCCCAGTCGGCCAGCGGCCGCATGCGTACGCGCACGCGCGGGCTGCCGGCCAGCGGGGTGAGCCGGCGGATGATGGACACCGGCCGGTAGAAGCGCCCGTTCTGGCGCCAGCGCGGGGCGAAGTCCACCACCTCCACCGCGCCGCCATGGGTGTCGTACAGCACGGTGCGCAGGATCGCGGTGTTGGGCAGGTAGGCCTGCTCGGAATGGGAGAAGTCCTCCAGCTCGATGGCGAAGTCGCCGCCCTCGTGCTCGCGCGGGGAGAGCAGGGCACAGAAGGCCGGATCGCCGTCGAATGCCGGCAGGCAGGCCCAGACCACGCGCGCGCGCTGGTCCAGCAGGGCGCCGAAGCTGCCGTTGCCGATCACGCCCAGGTGCAGGTTGGCCTCGTGTATCTGCATGCGCGTCCCCGGATTCAGTCGTGGCCCGGCGTGGCGGTTTCCGCCACCGGTGCGTTGGCCAGCAGCCAGGCGTGCACGGCACGGGTGTCGGGCAGGGCGTAGGTGGCGGCGCTGGCGGTACGGGTGCCCACCAGCACGCTCCATCCTCCGGCACGGTTGGCGGCCTGGAAGCCGTATTCGTCGGTCAGATCGTCGCCGACGAACACCGGTACGCGGCCGGCGAAGGCGGGTTCGGCGAGCATCCGCTGCACCGCCCGGCCCTTGTCGCTGGCCGCAGGCACGAACTCGACCACGTGGTCGCCCGGCTGCAGGCGGTAACCGGGCAATCCTGCGACGCGCGAGCCGGCGAAGTCCAGTACCGCGGCGGCGGCGTGCGGGGCGGCGCGCCAGTGCAGCGCCAGGCTCACGCCCTTGTGCTCCACGCGCACGCCAGGGTGGGCGTGGGCCAGGTGCAGCGCCTCGCGGTGTAGCTCGTGCAGGAAGGCCGAGGTGTCCCCGGGGATGGCTGTGGCGGCCTCGCCGCTGCCGCGGAACTGGTGGCCATGCACGCCGGCGGCCGGCAACCGCAGCGGCGCGAACAGCGCATCCAGCTGCTCCAGGGTGCGGCCGCTGACCAGGGCCACGGCGCCGCCCAGCCGCGCGGCGATGCGGCCGATGGCGTCGCGTACCTGGGGCGGGATGCGGATGGCGGACGGGTCCGGATCGAAGTCGACCAGGGTTCCGTCCACGTCGAGGAACAGGGCGCAACCGTCCCCCAGTGGGGGGGGCAACGGACGTTCGGGTATCGCGTCGACCATGCGGACCATTGTGCACCACCACGGCGTGAGCACCAGGTCGGGGCCGCGCAGGCGCGTCCCGCCGCGGCGTGCGGATCGCGGCGGGCATCGCGCGGAACGCCCGCGGGATGGTATGTATCCGTCCATCCGGATGAAGCGATATGATGTGGCCGGCCGCCGTCCCGACCGGCCCGTCCTCCCTCCCGCCCCACCAGGAGCCTTCCGATGAAGCCCTCGCATCTCCCGCCGCTCCGCCGCCGCCCGCTGCCTGCCGCCCTGGCCGTCCTGCTGGCGGCACCGGCGCTGCACGCGCAGGACGCCGCCACCCTCGATGCGATCCAGGTCACCGCCCAGCGCAAGGTCGAGAACATCCAGGACGTGCCGGTGTCCATCACCAGCGTGGATGCGGAGAAGCTGGCCCTGTACGGCTCCGCCGGCGCCGACATCCGCTTCCTGTCCGCACGCGTGCCCAGCCTCAACATCGAGTCGTCCTATGGCCGCGCCTTCCCGCGCTTCTACATCCGCGGCCTGGGCAACACCGACTTCGACCTCAATGCCTCGCAACCGGTGTCGCTGCTGTACGACGAGGTGGTGCAGGAAAGCCCGCTGCTGAAGGGCTTCCCGCTGTTCGACCTGGAGCGGGTGGAAGTGCTGCGCGGCCCGCAGGGCACCCTGTTCGGGCGCAACACCCCGGCTGGCGTGGTCAAGTTCGAGTCGGTCAGGCCCTCGCAGGAGTTCGGCGGCTACGCCAGGCTGGGCGTGGGCAGCGACGCGATGGTCAACTTCGAGGGCGCGGTCGGCGGCCCGCTCGGCCCGCGCTGGTCGGCGCGCCTGTCGGCGCTGTACCAGCGCCGCGACGACTGGGTCGACAACACCCTCGACGGCGCGCCCAACGAGGGTTTCGAGGGCTACGACGAATCCGCGGTGCGGGTGCAGTTCCTGTACGAGGGCGAGGCCTTCGAGGCCCTGCTGAACCTGCACCGGCGCGACCTCAACGGCACCGCGCGCCTGTTCCGCGCCAACATCATCCAGCCGGGCACGAACGACCTGGTCCCCGGCTTCGATCGCGAAAAGGTCTCGCTGGACGGCGTCAACTTCTCCGACCTGGAGACCTGGGGCGCCAGCGCGCGCCTGCGCTGGGACTTCGACGGCCTGGTACTGCATTCGATCACCGGCTACGAGACGGCCGAATCGCTCAACCGCGGCGACATCGACGGCGGCTACGGCGCGGCGTTCCTGCCCGATTCCGGCCCCGGCGTGATCCCGTTCGCTTCCGAGTCGGCCGACGGCCTGCCGGACCACGAGCAGCTCACCCAGGAGCTGCGCCTGGAGTCGGCCTACGACGGCCCGTTCAACTGGCAGGCCGGCCTGTTCTGGTTCCGCGAGGAGATCACCATCCACGGCTTCAACTACGACTCGCTCAGCCCGGGCAACCCGCAGGCCGGCTTCGCCGTGCAGCAGCAGGAGAACACCGCCTGGGCCGTGTTCGCCTCCGGCGAGTACGACGCCACCGACCGGCTGAAGCTGCGCGGCGGCCTGCGCTACACCCGCGACCGCAAGGACTTCGCCGCGCAGGTGCTGGAGGCCGCGCCGTTCGGCGCACCGGTGGGCGGCCCGTACCGGGTGCACACCGACGCCAACGATGTCAGCTGGGACGCCAGCGTGGTGTACGCGGTGAACGAGGACGTGAACCTGTACGCGCGCGTGGCCAAGGGTTTCCGCGCACCCTCGATCCAGGGCCGGCTGCTGTTCGCCGATCCCGGCGCGCCCAACGGCGGCGTGACCACCGCCGACTCGGAGGAGGTGCTGTCCTGGGAGCTGGGCCTGAAGGCCGACCTGTGGGACCGCCGCGCGCGCCTGGGCTTCAACCTGTTCCGCTACACGGTGGACGACCAGCAGGTCATCGCCGTGGGCGGCGGCAGCAACATCGCCACCCTGCACAACGCCGACCGCACCATCGGCCAGGGCCTGGAGCTGGACCTGGAGGCCTACCTGACCGACCACCTGCTGGTGACCCTGGGCTCCAGCTACAACGACACCGAGATCCGCGACGACACGCTGTCGGTGGCCGTGTGCGCGGCCTGCACCGTGACCGACCCGCTGGACGCGGCCGGCCGGGCGCTGATCGACGGCAACCCGCTGCCGCAGGCGCCGGAGTGGGTGCACAACCTCACCGCGCGCTATGGCATGCCGCTGGCCGGTGGCGAGCTGTACTTCCTCACCGACTGGGCCTACCGCAGCGAGGTCAACTTCTTCCTGTACGAGTCGCGCGAGTTCCGCGGCAAGTCCTCGCTGGAAGGCGGCCTGCGCATCGGCTACCTGTGGAACCAGGGCGACCAGGAAGTGGCACTGTTCGGCCGCAACATCACCGACCAGGAGCGCATCGTCGGCGCGATCGACTTCAACAACCTCACCGGCTTCCTCAACGAGCCGCGTACCTGGGGCGTGGAGTTCCGCACCCGCTTCTGACCGGACGGGGCCGGCCGCGACGCCGGCCCCGCCACGTCCTCCCATCCGTGCGGGCCGGCCCGGTGCCGGTCCGCTTCCACGCGACCCGAGCGAAGACCATCCCGATGTCCGATGCCCCCGCCCAGTCCCGCCGCCTGCCCTGGATCGTCGCCGGCGACCTCAACGGGTTCTTCGGCCTGGTGGTCGACAACCTGTCCATCCTCGGCTTCATCGCCGCGGCCCTGGTCGGGATCTTCCAGTTCCCGGCGGAGGTCGTGTTCGGGCGCATGTTCCCCGGCACCGCGCTGGGCGTGCTGGTCGGCAACCTGGTCTACACCGTGATGGCGCGGTGCCTGGCACTGCGCAGCGGGCGTGACGACGTCACCGCCATGCCGCTGGGCCTGGACGCGCCGACCAGCATCGGCATGGCCCTGCTGGTGCTGGGCCCGGCCTATGCCGGCTTCCTGCGGCAGGGCATGGCCAGCGATGCTGCGGCACTGGCCACCTGGCGGCTGGGCATGGCCTCGCTGGTGGTGATGGGCCTGCTCAAGCTGGTGATGTCCTTCGCCGGCGACTGGGTCACCCGGGTGCTGCCGCGGGCGGCACTGCTGGGTTCCATCGGCGGCGCCGCGCTGGCGCTGCTGGGCTTCCTGCCGCTGGTCGAAACCCTGCGCAACCCGGTGGTCGGCATCGCCACGCTGGGCCTGCTGCTGTACGTGCTGGTCGGCAGGGGCCGGCTGCCGTGGAAGGTGCCGGGCGTGTTCGCCGCGTTCGTCGCCGGCACCGCGCTGTACTACGGGCTGGGCCTGGCCGGCCTCGGCGTGCCGGGTTTCCGCCTGCCGGAGCTGCAGCCGCCGGCCTTGGTGCTGCCGCTGCCCAATGCCGGCTTCATCGCGGGCCTGCCGTATACCGTGCCCTACCTGCCGCTGCTGCTGCCGTTCGGGCTGCTGATGGTGGTCGGCGGGATCAATGTCGCCGAAAGCGCGCGCGCGGCCGGCGACGACTACCGCACCCGCGACGTGCTGCTGGCCGAGGCGGTGTCCACCCTGGTGGCCGGCGTGTGTGGCGGCGTGGCCCAGACCACGCCCTACATCGGCCAGCCGGCGTACAAGCACATGGGCGCGCGCCACGGCTACACGCTGCTGGCCGGCCTGTTCATCGGCCTGGGCGGGATCCTCGGCTACGTGTCCATGCTGGTGCAGTGGCTGCCGGTGGCGGTGCTGGCGCCGATCATCGTCTACGTGGGCCTGGACATCACCGTGCAGGCCTTCCACGACAGCCCGCGCCGGCACGCGCCGGCGGTGGCGCTGGCCTTCCTGCCGGCGATCGCCTACCTGCTGGTGATCAAGCTGGGCAACCCGGCCTGGATCCCGGCGCAGACCTTCGCCGCGCTGTACGAGGGCGCCGACGGCCACGGCCTGCCGGAGCTGGCCGCGATCGTGACCCTGGGCAACGGCTTCATCATCACCGCCATGCTGTGGAGCCCCGCGCGGGTGGCGCTGGTCGGGCAGCGTCCCCGCCGTGCCGCGGCGGTGCTGCTGCTGGCCGCGCTGCTGACCCTGGTGGGCGTCATCCACTCCGTCGACCCGCGTGGCGGCATCTACCTGCCATGGTCGCTGGAGGGGGTGCGCGCCATCATCGCCTGGCAGTTCGCCGCAGGCTACGCGGTGCTGGCGCTGTTGCTCGGCCTGCTGTCGCTGCAGCGTGTGGCGCCCATGCCGCAGGCCTGACGCCGGGCCGGGGAACCCCTGCGGATCCTGCCGGTCAGACCCCGCATGTCCGCCACACGAGGAGACGACATGCACGAGGTCCGCAACCGTCCTGCACGCTGGCCCTGGCTGCTGGTGGCCGCCGCGGTGGCCGTGGCCGGCGGCTGGCTGCTGTGGCCGCGGCCGGCCGATCCGCCGGAAGCGGCCGCGCCGCCCGCGCCAGGCGGGCTCCCGCCATCGCCGCAACAGGCCGGGGACGGGGCGGAGGCGCCGCCGCGCCATCCGGTGGCGCCGCCGGAGGACGCGGCCGATGCGGCGATCCCGGCCCTGGCCGACAGCGACGCGGCAGTGCGCGACGCGCTGGCCGGGCTGGTGGCCGACCCCGCGGTCCTGGAGCTGCTGCTGCGCGACCATCTGGTGCAACGGCTGGTGGTGATGGCCGACAACCTCACCCAGGCGCGCGTGCCGCGCACCGCGCTGGCCTACCGGCCGCTGCCGGGCAGTTACGCGGTGGCGGAGCAGGACGGGGTGCAGATCGCGGACCAGGCGGCCAACGCCGGCCGCTACGCGCCATACGTGGCGGCCCTGACCGCCGCCGATCCGGCACGGGTGGCCGCGCTGTACCGCCGTTTCTACCCGCTGTTCCAGCAGGCCTGGGAGGAACTGGGCCATCCGCCGGCCTATTTCAACGACCGCCTGGTGGCGGTGCTGGACCACCTGCTGCAGGTGCCCGAGCCGGCGCAGCCGCCGGAGCTGGTGCAGGACGCGCACGGCCGGCTGCGCTACGCCGATCCGGCGCTGGAGTCGGCCTCGATCGGCCACAAGGCGCTGCTGCGGCTGGCGCCCGGGCATCGCGCCGAGGTCAAGGCCTGGCTGGCCGCGCTGCGCAGGGCGCTCGCCCGTCCCTGAGGCGGCGCTGCACGGATGCGGGCGCGGCGCTATCCTGCGCGCCCGTTCCACCGCCCGCCGCCACCATGACCGGCCAACCGCCCCCGACCGTCCTGACCACCGCCCCCGAACCGACGGTGTTCCAGCAGGTGCTGCGCGCGCCGTTCTTCAAGCTGCCGGAGAGCGTGCGGCGCCTGCATTCGGTGCGTGGCCGCGACGAGTTCGCCGGGCGGGTGGACATCGAGCGCGGCGGCGGCCTGCTGGCGCGGCTGTGCGGCTGGATCGCGCGGCTGCCGCCGGCGATGCGGCAGGCGCCGCTGCGCATCGGCCTGACCGCCGGGCCGGGCGCGGAGACCTGGCAGCGCCAGTTCGGCGGCCACCGCATGGTCCCCCGCCTGCGCTGCCGCAAGGGCCTGCTGGTCGAGCGCCTGGGGGCGGTGCAGTTCCGCTTCGCCCTGCACGTGGCCGACGGGGTGGTGTACTGGAACGTGGCCGGCGCGCGCCTGCTCGGGCTGCTGCCCCTGCCGGCGCGCCTGTTCGCCGGGACCCGGGGCCGGGAATGGGAGCAGGACGGCCGCTACCACTTCCACGTGGAAATCGCGCTGGTCCTGCTGGGGCCGCTGGTGCGCTACCAAGGCTGGCTGGAGCCGGCGGCGGAGGCGGCCGGCCCGCCGCCCTGACGGGCCGCGGCCGGAGGGGCGCTCTGCTTGGCTTGGCCGGAAGTGACGCTGTCGATGGTGGCAACCATTTCCGGCGGCGTCGGCCAAGGTGAAATTTGCGTAAATACCCCCGCATTCCGTCGCAGGCAGGCTTGAAACGGCCGCCGGCAACCGCACCTCTGGGGCATCGGGCCGGCTGGCGGCCCCAAGACTGGATGGTGCCCACATGCGGATGGACAAGCTCACTTCCCGTTTCCAGCAGGCGCTGGCCGATGCCCAGTCGCTGGCGGTGGCGCGGGACCACAACCTGCTCGAGCCGGTGCACGTGCTGACCGCGCTGCTGGACCAGACCGGCGGCCGCACCCGGCCGCTGCTGGCCCAGGCCGGCGCCAACGTGCCGCTGTTGCGCGAGCGCCTGGGCGAGGCACTGGAGAAGCTGCCGAAGGTGTCCGGCCAGGCCGGCAGCCTGTCCGTCGGCAACGACCTGGCGCGCCTGCTCAACCTGACCGACCGGCTGGCCCAGGAGCATGGCGACCAGTACATCGCCAGCGAATGGTTCGTGCTGGCCGCGCTGGAGGACGGCGGGGCCGCGGGCCAGGCGCTGAAGGCGGCGGGCGTGACCAGGGCCGGCCTGCAGAAGGCCATCGAGAAGGTGCGCGGGGGCGAGACCGTGCAGTCGGAGAACGCCGAGGACCAGCGCCAGGCGCTGGAGAAGTACACCATCGACCTGACCGCGCGCGCCGAGGCCGGCAAGCTGGACCCGGTGATCGGCCGCGACGAGGAGATCCGCCGCACCATCCAGGTCCTGCAGCGCCGCACCAAGAACAACCCGGTGCTGATCGGCGAGCCGGGCGTGGGCAAGACCGCGATCGTGGAGGGCCTGGCCCAGCGCATCGTCAAGGGCGAGGTGCCCGAGCAGCTCAAGGGCAAGCGCCTGCTGGCCCTGGACATGGGCGCGCTGATCGCCGGCGCCAAGTACCGCGGCGAGTTCGAGGAGCGTCTGAAGGCCGTGCTCAACGACCTGGCCAGGAGCGAGGGCCAGATCATCCTGTTCATCGACGAGCTGCACACCATGGTCGGCGCCGGCAAGGCCGAGGGCGCCATGGACGCCGGCAACATGCTCAAGCCGGCGCTGGCGCGCGGCGAGCTGCACTGCATCGGCGCCACCACCCTGGACGAGTACCGCCAGTACGTGGAGAAGGACGCCGCGCTGGAGCGCCGTTTCCAGAAGGTGTACGTGGGCGAGCCGTCGGTGGAGGACACCATCGCCATCCTGCGCGGCCTGAAGGAGCGCTACGCCGTGCACCACGGCGTGGAGATCACCGACCCGGCCATCGTCGCCGCGGCCACGCTGTCGCACCGCTACATCGCCGACCGGCAGCTGCCGGACAAGGCCATCGACCTGATGGACGAGGCCGCCAGCCGCATCCGCATGGAGATCGATTCCAAGCCGGAGGAGCTGGACCGCCTCGAGCGCAGGCTGGTCCAGCTGAAGATCCAGCGCGAGATGCTGAAGAAGGAGACCGACGAGGCCTCCAGGCAGCGCCTGGCCGACCTGGAGGCGGAGATCGCCAGGCTGGAGCGCGAGTTCGCCGACCTCAACGAGGTGTGGAAGTCGGAGAAGGCCGCGCTGCAGGGCGCCACCCGGATCAAGGAGCAGATCGAGCAGGCCAAGCTGGAGCTGGAGGCCGCCCGGCGCGTGCAGGACTTCGCGAAGATGAGCGAGATCCAGTACGGCCGCATCCCGGCCCTGGAGAAGCAGCTGGCCGCGGCGCAGGAGGCGGAGAAGAAGGAATTCCGCCTGGTCCAGGACAAGGTCACCGCCGAGGAGATCGCCGAGGTGGTCAGCCGCTGGACCGGCATCCCGGTCAGCAAGATGCTGGAGGGCGAGCGCGAGAAGCTGCTGCGCATGGAGGCCGAGCTGCACAAGCGCGTGGTCGGCCAGGACGAGGCCATCCGCGCCGTGTCCGACGCGGTGCGCCGCTCGCGCGCCGGCCTGTCCGACCCGAACCGGCCGATCGGCTCGTTCCTGTTCCTGGGCCCGACCGGCGTTGGCAAGACCGAGCTGTGCAAGGCACTGGCCGAGTTCCTGTTCGACAGCTCCGACGCCATGGTGCGCATCGACATGAGCGAGTTCATGGAGAAGCACTCCGTGGCCCGCCTGATCGGCGCGCCCCCGGGCTACGTCGGCTACGAGGAGGGTGGCTACCTGACCGAGGCGGTGCGCCGCCGGCCGTACTCGCTGATCCTGCTGGACGAGGTGGAGAAGGCACACCCGGACGTGTTCAACGTCCTGCTGCAGGTGCTGGACGACGGCCGCCTGACCGACGGGCAGGGCCGCACGGTGGACTTCCGCAACACGGTCATTGTGATGACCTCCAACCTGGGTTCGCACCAGATCCAGGAGATGGCCGGCGACGGTTCGCCGGAGGCCTACGTGCAGATGAAGGCCGCGGTGATGGGCGTGGTGCAGGCGCACTTCCGCCCGGAGTTCATCAACCGCCTGGACGAGATCGTGGTGTTCCACCCGCTGGACAAGGCGCAGATCAAGTCCATCGCCCGCATCCAGCTGCAGGGCCTGGAGAAGCGCCTGCACGATCGCGGCCTGAAGCTGGAGCTGTCGGACGCGGCACTGGAGCTGCTGGGCAACGTCGGCTTCGACCCGGTCTACGGCGCCCGTCCGCTCAAGCGTGCCATCCAGGCGCAGCTGGAGAACCCGCTGGCGCAGAAGATCCTGTCCGGCGAGTTCGGCCACGGGGACACGGTCAAGGTCGGCGCCGAAGGCGGACGCTTGGTGTTCGCCCGCGGCTGAGCCGGCACCGCCGGCCTTGCATGGGGAGGGCCGCCCGCGGGTGGCCCTCCGTGTCTGCGCGGTTATCAGCTGATGCCGCCGGGTAATCGGTTGGCCCTGAAACCATGCGCGCGCGCGGCCGTGGCGCCGGCTATCTTCGATGGCCCTGCCACGCTACGGTGAGACCAGCGCGCATGACCCGGCCGAACTGGAAGCCCGAAACCCTTGCCGTCCACGCCGGCTACCGCCCGGACCCGACCACGAAGGCGGTGGCCGTGCCGATCTACCAGACGGTGGCCTACGCCTTCGACAACACCCAGCACGGTGCGGACCTGTTCGACCTCAAGGTCCAGGGCAACATCTACACCCGGATCATGAATCCGACCACGGACGTGCTGGAACAGCGCCTGGCCGCGCTCGAGGGCGGGGTCGGCGCGCTGGCCCTGGCCTCGGGCCAGGCCGCGATCACCTACGCCATCCAGACCATCGCCGAGGCCGGCGACAACATCGTTTCCTCCAGCGCACTGTACGGCGGCACCTTCAACCTGTTCGCCCACACCCTGCCGCAGTTCGGCATCCAGGTGCGCTTCGCCGACTACCGCGACCCGGGCGCGTTCGAGCGGCTGATCGACGGGCGCACCAAGGCGGTGTTCGTGGAGTCCATCGGCAACCCGCGCGGCAACGTCACCGACATCGAGGCGGTGGCGAAGGTGGCCCACGCCCACGGCGTGCCGCTGATCGTGGACAACACCGTGGCCACGCCCTACCTGCTGCGGCCCTTCGACCATGGCGCCGACATCGTGGTGCACTCGCTGACCAAGTACCTGGGCGGCCACGGCACCAGCGTGGGCGGGGCCATCGTCGATTCCGGGCGCTTCCCCTGGGCCGAGCACCGCGAGCGCTTCCGCCGCCTCAACGAGCCGGACGTGAGCTACCACGGCGTGGTCTACACCGAGGCGCTGGGCCCGGCGGCGTACATCGGCCGCGCACGGGTGGTGCCGCTGCGCAACACCGGCGCGGCGCTGTCGCCGTTCAACGCCTTCCTGATCCTGCAGGGCATCGAGACCCTGGCCCTGCGCATGGAGCGGATCAGCCAGAACGCGCTGGCGGTGGCGCGCCACCTGCAGCGCCACCCGAAGGTGGCCTGGGTCAACTATGCCGGCCTGGACGACCACCCCGAGCACGCCCTGGTGCGCAGGTACCTGCCCAGGGGCGCCTCGGGCCTGCTGACCTTCGGCCTGCCCGGCGGGCGCGAGGCCGGCGCGCGCTTCCTGGACGCGCTGCAGCTGTTCACCCGCCTGGTGAACATCGGCGATGCCAAGTCGCTGGCCACGCACCCGGCCTCCACCACCCACCGCCAGCTCTCGCCGGAGGAGCTGGAACAGGCGGGCGTCAGCGAAGACACCGTGCGCCTGTGCGTGGGCATCGAGCACATCGACGACCTGCTCGCCGACCTGGACCAGGCGCTGGCGGCGGCCTGAGTGCGGCCGGCCGCGCCCGCGGCGCCGGTCAGGCCCTGCGCTCGAACGAGAACAGCGCCGCCAGCGGATGGCGGCGCCGCTCGATGCGCGCGCGCAGCAGCTGCGCGCCGATGGCCGAATAGGTGATGCCGTTGCCGCCGTAGGCCATGGCGAAGTGCACCCGCGGCCCCCACTGCGCGTGCGGGCCGAACCAGGGCAGGCCGTCGCCGGTCTCGGCGAAGGTGCCGGCCCAGGCGAAGGCCGGGCGCAGCCGCAGCTCCGGGAACAGGGCGCCCACCCGCCTGGTCAGCTTCCTGGCCTTGCCCTGGACCCGGGCGTCGCGGCGCAGGGGCACGTCCACCGCGTCGTCCTCGCCGCCGGCCAGCAGGCGGCCGTCCGGGGTCAGGCGCAGGTAGAGGTAGGGACGGGCGCTCTCCCAGATGAGGGTGTCGCGCAGCGCGGCCTGCGCATCGGCCGGCAGCGGGTCGCTGACGAAGGCGTAGCTGGAGCGGTTGCGCGCCACGTTCTTCTCCAGCCAGCGCTGGTTCTCGTAGCCGCAGGCCAGGACCACGTGGCCGGCATGGACCTGCACGCCGGCGTCGGTGGCCAGCACCACCTTGCGCGGCTGCGGGCGAATGGCGACCACCTCCTGGTGGTCGTGGACCGGCGTGCCGGCCCTGGCCAGGCGCGCGAACAGGGCGTGGGCCATGCGGTACGGATCCACCTGCGCGGCCTTGTGGCTGAGGATCGCGCCCGGGGCCTCGAAGCCCCAGGCCTGGCGGATCTGCCCGGGCTCCAGCCAGTCCACGGCGATGCCGTGGCGGCGGCGCGCCTGGAACTCCTCGTGCAGGTCGCGCACGTGCCGGCGCCGGCTGGCGTAGTACAGGCTGGTGCAGGGGCGGAACCCCACCCCGGGCAGGCCGCGGGCCCGGCCGCGCAGCCAGTCGATGGCCTCCACGCAGGCCAGGTAGGCGCCGGCGGCGTTGTCCTCGCCGTGCCGGCGGGCCAGGTCCACCAGGTGGGTGTCGATCTCGTACTGGAGCAGGGCGGTGCTGGCACTGGTGCTGCCCCAGCCCAGGTCGCCCTTCTCCAGCACCACGACCTCGTGGCCGTGCGCGGCCAGTTCGTCGGCGATGAGCGCGCCGGTGATGCCGCCGCCGACCACGGCCACGTCGCAGCGCAGGTCGCCCCGCGGCGGCGGGTGCGGCGGGGCCAGCAGGTTGCGCACCGCCCAGAAGGGGCAGCCGCTCTTGGTATCCATGGCGGCCAGTCAACCCGGCCGCGGGCGATCACCCCGTGAAGGCCGCCCGGCTCAGACCGGCGGCACCGCCACCTCGCGCCCGGCGTAGCGGAACGGCGGGGGGGACATGACCATCTCGGCCAGCGAGTAGGCCAGCTCGCGCTCGGCCATGACGGCGCCGGCGGCGCCGTGCTGCAGCAGGGGCTTGACCTCGGCGTCGCTGGGCGCGCGCGCCCGCACCGGCAGGGCGGGATTGATGGCGCGCAGCTTGGCGATGGCCTCGCCGGCCTCCAGCGGCTGCGGGATGGCCAGGATGGCGATGGCCGCCGATTCCGGGTGCGCCTCGGCCAGCACCTTGTCGGAGGCGGCGTGGCCGCGGATGCCGGGGATGCCGGCCGCATGCGCGCGCTCCACGTGCAGGGCGTTGTCGTCGATGACCACCACCGGCACCCCGCGCTCGCGCAGGACCATGGCCAGCTCGCTGCCGACCCGGCCGTAGCCGATGACGATGGCGTGGTGGCCCGGCTGCAGCGGCGGGCCTGCGGGCGGTTCCGGCTCCTGCCGGGCCGGCGCCTGCTCGCGGTGCCGCGCCTCCCAGCGGTCCAGCAGCATGAAGATCAGCGGGTTGAGCATGATCGTGATCAGGGCGCCGGCCAGCACCAGCGCCTGGCCGGCCACCGGCAGGATCCCCAGCGCCACGCCCAGGCCGGCGATGATGAAGGCGAACTCGCCGATCTGCGCCAGCGAGGCGGAGATGGTCAGTGCGGTGGACTTGGGGTGGCCGAAGGCGCGCACGATCAGGAACGCGGCCGCCGACTTGCCGAACAGGATGATGGCGGCGGTGGCCAGCACCTGCCAGGGATGCTCGACCAGGATGGCCGGGTCGAACAGCATGCCCACCGACACGAAGAACAGCACCGCGAACGCGTCGCGCAGCGGCAGCGAGTCGTTGGCCGCCTTGTGGCTGAGCTCGGACTCGTTGAGCATCATGCCGGCGAAGAACGCGCCCAGGGCGAAGGACACGCCGAACAGGGCGGCCGCGCCGAACGCCACGCCCAGGGCGATGGCCAGCACCGAGAGGGTGAACAGCTCGCGCGAGCCGGTGCCGGCGATCTTCTCCAGCACCCAGGGGATGACCCGTCGCCCTACCAGCAGCATCACCGCCACGAACAGGCCCAGCTGGACGAAGGTCCAGCCGATGCGGGACAGCACGGCGCCGAGGGTGAGCGATTCGCGGCCGGCGTCCGGGCCGAACAGGCTGGCGATGACCGGCATCATCACCAGCGCCAGCACGCAGGCCATGTCCTCCACGATCAGCCAGCCGACCGCGATCTTGCCGCGCATGGTCTCCAGCAGGCGGCGCTCCTCCATGGCCCGCAGCAGCACCACGGTCGAGGCGGTGGCCAGGGAGAAGCCGAAGATCAGGCCGTGCAGGTGCGGCCAGCCCATCAACCAGGCCACACCCCAGCCGAGCACGGTCGCCACCGCGATCTGCGCCACCGCGCCGGGGATGGCGATCCACTTCACCTCCAGCAGGTCGTCCAGCGAGAAGTGCAGGCCCACGCCGAACATCAGCAGCATCACGCCGATCTCCGACAGCTGGTTGGCCAGCTCCTGGTCGGCGACGAACCCGGGGGTGAACGGGCCGACGCAAACGCCGGCCAGCAGGTAGCCGACCAGGGGCGACAGGCGCAGCCGGTTGGCCAGGGCGCCGAGCACGAAGGCCAGGCCCAGGCCGACGGCGACGATCTCGATCAGGCTGGTGTCGTGGTGCATCGGGGAGGGGTGTACCTGGGAGGGGCGGCGGCGGGCCGCGTGCAACGAGTTTCGCCGCTGCCCCCGTGCGCCGTAAGCAAATTCCGGAGCGGCCTTCCCCCGGAACGGAAAGGCCCCGCCGGGGCGGGGCCTTCCGTGCCGGCGCGGCGGCGCGGCTCACCAGGCGTAGCCGACCCGGCCGTAGACGTAGCGCCCGTTGAAGCCGAACGGCGAGTACAGGCTGTACGGCATCATGCCGGAGGTCGAGTTCGGGAAGATGGTCTTCTCCGGGTACTCGTCCAGCACGTTGTCCGCACCCAGGGTGAAGGTCCAGCCCGCCACCGGGCGGAAGCTGACCGAGGTGTCCAGGGTCCAGCGGGCGCCGTAGGTCTGGTCCTGCGCCGGATTGGAGGCATGGCGGCTGGTGAACTCGCCGTAGCGGGTGGCGTTGGCGGCCAGCTCCCAGGCACCCGCGCGCCACAGCGCGCCCAGGGCGAACTTGTCGCGCGGTGCGCCCTCCTCGATGCGGCCGCGCTCGTCGCGGCCGATGCGCTCCAGGTTCGCACCCAGCTGGTCCAGGATCGGCGGGTTGGGCGCGATCCGGGTGACCTCGGTCTTGTTGCGGTTGTAGCTGGCGGTCAGGTCCAAGGCGGAGGCGGCCAGCGGCACCGTCCAGGTGCCGACCACGTCCACGCCGCGGGTGCGGGTGTCGATGGCGTTGTTGAAGTAGCGTGCCGCGGTCACCCCGTTGATGCCGAGGCTGGCCAGCAGGTCCTGCGCGGCCTGGTTGTCGGTCAGGTTGAGGTTGGACGACAGCACGATGCGGTCGTCGATGTCGATCTGGTAGGCGTCGATGGTGATGTACAGGCGCTCGGCCGGCTGCAGCACCAGGCCCAGGCTGTACGACAGCGAGGTCTCGGCCTTGAGCGGCTCGGCGCCCAGGGCCTGGGCCACCGCGCCGGAGGCGGGGAAGGTGCCGGTCTCGGTGACCACGCTGTTGTTGATGTTGGTGGTCACGGCCTGGTAGTTCTGCTGGGCCAGGGCCGGAGCGCGGAAGCCGCTGGACACGGTGCCGCGCAGGGCCACCGCCTCGGAGAAGGCGTAGCGGGCCGACAGCTTGCCCGAGGTCTCGGTGCCGAAGTCGGAGTAGTCCTCGTGGCGGCCGGCGATGCCGGCGGAGAAGCGGTCGGTCAGGTCGGCCTCCAGCCCGGCGTAGACCGCGTAGCTGTGGCGCTCGTAGCTGCCGGCGTTGCGCGGGGTGAAACCGGCGAAGCCCTGCGCGCCGCTGCCGAAGTAGGAATCCGGCTCGCCGGCCGACTGCCGCCACTCCTCGTTGCGGTACTCGGCGCCGAGGGACAGGGTGGCCGGGTAGGCCAGGCCGAGGTCGAGCGCGCGCGAGAAGTCGGCGTTGACCACGTCCTGCCGGTACTGCAGGTTGCCGGTGTAGAAGCGGTGCGGGCTGCCCACGCCCAGGCTGTAGTTGATGGTGTTCTGGGTGTAGAAGTCCAGGTCGTTCTCGCCGAAGTTGTAGCTGATGTCCCAGTTCCAGCCCGACCCGGTGCTGCCGCGGGCGCCGAGCACCACGCTGCGGTCCTGCGAGATCTGGTTGATCTCCGGCACGTAGCCGTCGGGATAGACCTGCGCCAGCAGCGCGCCCTGGCCGCTGTGGTTGCGCGAGCGGTAGAAGGCGAAGGAGACGATGTCGCGGTTGCTGCCGATCAGGGTGGCGTAGAGCTGGCTGCTGTCGCCGATGTCGAAGGCGGCGTTGGCCGAGACCGCGAACTGGTCCACTTCCGGATCGCCCATCTTGAAGGCACGCTCGCCCACGCCCGGGAAGTTGCCGGTGTGCGGCGCGGTGCCCTGGTAGGGGCCGGAGCGGTTGGTCGGGTCCTGGTGGCCGACCTGGGCGGCCAGGTGCAGGGTGCCGCCGTCGTTGCCGAAGGACAGCCCGGCGTCGCCGGCCAGCTGCCACTGGCGGCCGTCGCCCTCGGAATACTCGCCGCCGCCGAGGCTGATGCTGCCGCCCTCGCCGGCGCCCTTGAGCACGATGTTGACCACGCCGGCGATGGCGTCCGAGCCGTACTGCGCCGAGGCGCCGTCGCGCAGCACCTCCACGCGTTCGATCGCGGCGATCGGGATGGCGTTGAGGTCCACGGCCGAGGAACCGCGGCCGATGGTGCCGTTGACGTTGACCAGCGCCGAGACGTGGCGGCGCTTGCCGTTGACCAGGATCAGCACCTGGTCCGGCGAGAGGCCGCGCAGCTGCGCCGGGCGCACGCCGCTGGTGCCGTCGGCCATGGCCGGGCGCGGGAAGTTCAGCGAGGGCAGGGCGCGCGCCAGCGCGGTGGCCAGCTCGGTGGTGCCGGTGGCCTGCAGCGCCTCGGGGGTGATGATGTCGATCGGCGACTGCGACTCGGCCACGGTGCGGTCGGCCACGCGGGTGCCGGTGACGATCACCGTGTCCAGGGTGCTCGCCTGCACCGGGGCCTCCTGGCCGCGCGCGGGCGCGGCGGCGAGCGTGGCGGCGATGGCGATGGCCAGCGGGGAGAAAGCGCGGAAGGACATGTCTGACGGGGCTCCTTTGCGGTGTTGCAGGAACGCCGGGCGGGCCCCGGCGGATGACGGTGTCGCACTGCCAGGAAGCTTCGCACTGGGAACCGGCACGCACGCGTCTGCGGCGTCAATATCGCATTCACCTGCGCGCCGGTTCTCAGGAATTTTGATTATATGCACATGCCCGGAGCGGCCGGGGAGCCGTGCAGGGCGGACCAGCGCGCCGCGAAATCGCGACGCAGGCCAGCTGCGCGGCCGACCGGATGCAGTTCGGGCTGGCCCTGCGCAGGCATTCGGCGGCGGCCGCCGCCGGCAGGTGCCTTTGCACCACCAGGAAGCAGGCCAGCATCGATCCGGCGCGTCCCGGACCACCGCGGCAATGGAAGGCGACCGGCGCGCCGGCGCGCGGGACCGGGGAGGGTGGTGCCGCATCCGCTAGAATCCGCGCATGATCGCCTTCCGCAACTTCGCCCTGCGCCGGGGCGAGCGCCTCCTTTTGTCCGACGTCGACCTGGCCCTGCACGCGGGCTACCGGGTCGGCGTGGTCGGCCGCAACGGTGCCGGCAAGTCCAGCCTGTTCGCCGCCGTGCGCGGCGAGCTGGAGCCGGACCGCGGCAGCCTGGAGCTGCCGGGCAAGGTGCGCATCGCCTCGGTGGCGCAGGAGACTCCGGCGCTGCCGGAGCCGGCGCTGGACTTCGTGCTCGGCGGCGACGCCGTGGTGGCCGCGGCGCTGCGCGAGGAAGCCGAGGCCAGCGCACGCCAGGACTGGGAGGCGGTGGCCGCCGCGCACCAGAAGCTGGCCGAGCTGGGCGGCTACGACGCCGAGGCTCGCGCCGGCCGCCTGCTGCACGGCCTGGGCTTCCCGGCCGAGGTGCACCGCCGGCCGGTGGCCTCCTTCTCGGGCGGCTGGCGCGTGCGCCTGAACCTGGCGCGCGCGCTGATGACGCCCTCGGACCTGCTGCTGCTGGACGAGCCGACCAACCACCTGGATCTGGACGCGGTCTACTGGCTGGAGCAGTGGCTGCTCAAGTATCCGGGCACGCTGCTGCTGATCTCGCACGACCGCGAGTTCTTGGACAACGTCACCACCCACACCCTGCACCTGCACGGCGGCACCGCCAGGCTGTACACCGGCGGCTACACCGACTTCGAGCGCCAGCGCGCCGAGCAGCTGCGCCAGCAGCAGATCGCCTACGAGAAGGAGCAGGCCGAGCGCGCCCACCTGCAGAGCTTCATCGACCGCTTCAAGGCCAAGGCCAGCAAGGCGCGCCAGGCACAGAGCCGGATGAAGCGACTGGCCAAGCTGGCCGGCACCGAGCCGGTGCGGGTGGAGCGGCAGTTCCGCATCGAGTTCGCGCCGCCGCCGAAGCTGCCGCACTCGCTGATCCGCCTGGACGGCGTGGACGCCGGCTACGGCCGCGACGCGGTGGTCCTGCGCGGGGTCGGCTTCGGCCTGGAGGCGGGCGACCGCATCGGCCTGCTCGGCCCCAACGGCGCCGGCAAGACCACCCTGGTGCGCACGCTGGTGGGCGAGCTGCCGGTGCTGGCCGGCGATCGCGCCACCCACCCGGACCTGCGCATCGGCTACTTCGCCCAGCACACGGTGGAGTCGCTGCGCGAGGGCCAGTCGCCGGTGGACCACTTCCGCGAGCTGTCGCCGGACGTGCCCACCCAGGCCATCCGCGACTTCCTGGGCAGGTGGAACTTCCCCGGCGACCGCGCCTTCGAGCCGGTGGACGGCTTCTCCGGTGGCGAGCGCGCGCGCCTGGCCCTGGCCCTGATCGCCTGGCAGCAGCCGAACGTGCTGCTGCTGGACGAGCCGACCAACCACCTGGACCTGGAGATGCGCGAGGCACTGGCCGAGGCCCTGGCGGACTTCGACGGGGCCATCGTCATGGTCAGCCACGACCGCCACCTGATCGGCCTAGTCTGCGACACCTTCTGGCGCGTGGCCGACGGCCAGGTCGAGCCGTTCGACGGCGACCTGGACGAATACGCCGCCTGGCTGCGCACCCGCCCGGTGGCGCAGGGCACGCGCGCGCGCCTGCAGGAACAGGCCCCGCCGCCCAGGCCGGCGCCGCCCCCGGCGCCCGCGCCGGCGCGCAAGGTCAATCCGGTGAAGCTGGCCGCGGCGGAGAAGAAGGTGGCCGAACTGGAGGCGGCCCTGGCCGAGGTGGACGGCCAGCTGGCCGACCCGGCCAACCATCCCGATGCCGCGCGCATGGCCGCGCTGACCCGCCAGCGCGGCGAGCTGGCCGCGCGCCTGGAGCAGGCCGAGCTGGCCTGGCTGGAACTGATGGAAGGCTGACCGGCGGGGCGGCGGCCGGCGTGCCGGCCGCCCTCCCGCGGTCATACTGCGGCCCGGCCGCCACACGGAGGATGCCGATGTCCGACCGCCGCCATTTCCTGCGCCTGGGCGCCGGGGTTTCCGCCCTGGCACTGGCCGGTCCCGTCCTTGCCGCCGCGCCCGCGGCGACCGACCCGGCCCTGGCCGTGATCGCCGCGGCGCCGGACTTCGCCGCGCTGGAGGCGGCCAGCGGCGGGCGCCCGGGCGGATGCCTGCTGGGCACCGCCCGCGGCCGCGGGCAGGGCCACCGCCTGCCCGAGCGCTTTCCCATGTGCAGCACCTTCAAGGCGCTGCTGGCGGCGGCGGTGCTGGCGCAGGCCGACCAGGGCCGGTTGTCGCTGGACCGGCGCCTGCAGGTGCGCGCGCGGGACCTGCTGGAGCACGCGCCGGTGACCCGCCGCCACGTGGGCAAGGACCTGACCGTGCGCGACCTGTGCCGGGCCACCATGGTCACCAGCGACAACACCGCCGCCAACCTGCTGTTACAGGCCATCGGCGGCCCGGCGGCGGTGACCGCCTTCGTGCGCGCGCTGGGCGATGGCGTCACCCGCCTGGACCGCTACGAGCCGGAGCTCAACCTCCACGCGCCCGGCGATCCGCGCGACACCAGCAGCCCGGCGGCGATGGCCGCCAGCCTGGCCCGCGTCGTCGCCGGCGAAGCGCTGGCCCCGGCCTCGCGCCAGCAGCTGGCCGACTGGCTGGTCGACAACCAGACCGGTGACGCCTGCCTGCGCGCCGGCCTGGGCCCGCGCTGGCGGGTGGGCGACAAGACCGGCAGCGACGGCCGCGGCATCCGCAACGACGTGGCCGTGCTGTGGCCGCTGGCCGGCGGCGCGCCGCAGGTGCTGGCGGCCTTCCTGGAGGGCGCGCGGGTCGGGGCCGCGGCACGCGACGCGGTGCTGGCGCAGGCCGCGCGCCTGGCCGAGGGCCTGGTCGGCGGTGGCCAGCCGGCGGGACCTTGAAATCCGCGCTATCGTCCCCACGTCACCGTGGCCGGCCTCCGCCGCCGGCATCCATCTTCCCCGAACCTTTCTCCGTCATGCCGATTTACGCGTTCCAGTGCGCCGAATGCGGCCACAGCTTCGACCGCCTGCAGAAACTCTCCGATCCTGATCCGGACGCCTGTCCGGCCTGCCAGGCCAAGGGCGGCGTCCGCCGCCAGGTCACCGCGCCGGTGTTCCGCCTGGCCGGCAGTGGCTGGTACGAGACCGACTTCAAGAAGGACGGCGACAAGAAGCGCACCCTCGCCGACAAGGGCGAGGGCGGCGCGAAGTCGTCCGATGCCGGCAGCCCGGGCAGCAGCAGCACCACCGCCGCGACGGCCTCCTGAGGCCGCCGCGATCCGCCCACCCGGGGCCGGCCGGCATCACGCCGCGCCGGCCCTTTGCATTGCCGCTGCGGCGGCGCTCAACGCCCGGCGAAGCGCGCGCGGCAGCCGCCGTCCACCCAGACCAGGCCCTCGCGCTCCTTCCAGCCCCAGTTGTGGCCTTCCTGGCAGCGGGTGCTGGACAGCTGCTCGACCAGCACCGGGCGGCCCCAGCGGCGGTCCCAGTTGCCCGCGCGGAAGCGCTTGCCGTCGCTGCTGCAGGTGATCGTGTGGCCGGCGACGGCGCCGGCCAGGGCGAACTCGCCGCGGCAGCCGGCGTCCACCCAGATGTCGCCGCCGCGCTGGCCCCAGTTGCGGCCCTCGACGCAGGCGGGGTCGGACAGCTGCTTCACCAGCACGGCCCGGCCGCGGAAGCCGGCGGGGCCGAGCTGGGGGCGGCGGTCGCGGCTCTCGCAGCGGACGATGCCGCCGCTGCCGGCGTGCGGGCGGCCGCGCCCTTCGGCGAAGCGGCCGCGGCAGCCGCGGTCCCCCCACATGGTGCCGCCGCCACCGCCGAAGTTGACGCCCTCCACGCAGCGCGTCCTGGAGATGTTCTCCACCAGCACCGGACGGCCGCGGAAGGGCGTGCGGCATTCGCGGCGGCGGTGGTCGGTGCTGGAGCAGATCAGGGTCTGGCCGGTCCAGCTGGACCCGTTCCAGCCGCCCCAGCCGGCGCCCGGACGGCCGCTGCGGCTGCCGCGCAGGGACGCGGCGATGTCCTGGCGCACCTGGTCGAAGGTCCAGCCGGCGGCGACCCGGTCCAGGTAGAACTCGAGCTGGTCGTCGGGGATGGCCCGGCCCCGTGCCTGGCGGGCGTACTCGCGTTCGATCGTCTCCACCCGCTCCGGCAGCGGCATCCGCCGCAGGTCCTGGTGCCCGCGCCCTGGCTGGGCGGCGGCCGGGACGGAGGACAGGGCCAGGCACAGGGCCACCAGGGCCGCGGCCGGGAAGGCGGGCTTTCGACGCTGTATGGGGATCGGGACTCCTTGGTGCGGCCACCACGATGGTGGCGATGGGCGGGATTTAACCGGAGCCGGCTTAATGCCGCCCCACCGTGCCCGTCGCAGGGGGCGGCCGCATTTGCCGGACCGCCCCGGCACGCTCAAAATAACTGGCTTTTCCGGCGCCGGCGCGCCGGTCCCCCTCCGTGGAGTTCCCATGCGTACCCATTACTGCGGCCTGGTCGACGAGACCCTGATCGGCCAAACCGTCACCCTCGCCGGCTGGACCGACGTGGCCCGCAACCTCGGCGGCGTGTGCTTCATCGACCTGCGCGACCACGAAGGCATCGTCCAGGTCACGGTCGAGCCCGACAACGCCGAGGCCTTCGCCGTGGCCGCCTCGCTCGGCTACGAGGACGTGATCCAGGTCGAGGGCGTGGTCCGCGCCCGCCACGCGGTCAACGAGAAGATCCGCACCGGCAAGGTCGAGGTGATCGCCAGCCGCATCACCGTGCTCAACAAGGCCGCGCCGCTGCCGTTCCACGCCCACGAGAACCCGGGCGAGGACATCCGCCTGAAGTACCGCTACCTGGACCTGCGCCGCCCCGAGATGCAGCGCATGCAGCGCACCCGCATCCGCCTGGTGCAGGCCCTGCGCCGCTGGCTGGACGCGCGCGGCTTCCAGGACATCGAGACCCCGATCCTGACCAAGGCCACCCCGGAGGGTGCGCGCGACTTCCTGGTCCCGGCGCGCATGCATCCGGGCGAGTTCTACGCCCTGCCGCAGAGCCCGCAGCTGTTCAAGCAGATCCTGATGATCGCGGGCTTCGACCGCTACTACCAGGTCGCACGCTGCTTCCGCGACGAGGCCCTGCGCGCCGACCGCCAGCTGGAGTTCACCCAGCTGGACATGGAGTTCGCCTTCGTGCGCGAGCGCGACGTGCAGGACACCGTGGAGGCGATGATCCGAGACGTGTTCCGCGAGGTCATCGGCGTGGAGCTGGCCGACCCCTTCCCGCGCATGACCTGGGCCGAGGCCATGCGCCGCTACGGCTCGGACAAGCCGGACCTGCGCAACCCGCTGGAGCTGGTGGACGTGGCCGAACTGGTGAAGGACTGCGGCTTCGCGGTGTTCAGCGGCGCGGCCAACGACCCCAAGGGCCGGGTGGTGGCGCTGCGCATCCCTGGCGGGGCCAGCCTGAGCCGCAAGCAGATCGACGAGTACGCCGCGCACGCGGCCAAGTTCGGCGCCAAGGGCCTGGCCTACGCCAGGATCGACGGGAACGGCGCGGTCAACTCGCCGATCGCCAAGTTCTTCGCCGAGGACGCGTTCGCCGCGCTGCTGGCGCACGTGGGCGCGGACAAGGGCGACATCGTGTTCTTCGGCGCCGGCCCCTACAACAGGACCAGCGAGTTCATGGGCGCGGTGCGGCTGAAGGCCGGCAGGGACTTCGGCCTGGTCGAGGAGGGCTGGCGGCCGCTGTGGGTCACCGACTTCCCGATGTTCGAGTGGGACGAGGAGGAGCAGCGCTACGTGGCCCTGCACCACCCGTTCACCGCCCCGGCCGTGGACGACATCGAGCAGCTGCGCGCCGACCCGGCCTCGGCCGTCTCGCGCGGCTACGACATGGTGCTCAACGGCAACGAGATCGGCGGCGGCTCGATCCGCATCCACCGACCGGAGATGCAGAGTGCGGTGTTCGAGCTGCTGGGCATCGGCGCCGAGGAGGCGCAGGCCAAGTTCGGCTTCCTGCTGGACGCGCTCAAGTACGGCGCCCCGCCACACGGCGGCATCGCCTTCGGCATCGACCGCATCGCCGCGCTGATGGCCGGCACCGACTCGATCCGCGACGTGATCCCGTTCCCCAAGACCACCACCGCGCAGTGCCTGATGACCGGCGCGCCCTCGCCGGTGCCGGACGAGCAGCTGGCCGAAGTGCACGTGCGGGTGCGCGAGGAGTCGCTGCAGAAGTAGCCCGGCCGGGCCCGTGCCGCCGGCGCGGCGCGGGCCCCGGCAGGTCCCTTCAGGCCGCTCCCGCCAGGGGCCGGCTTCCATGGCAAGGAGGATGTGATGAGCCAGTTCGCGTTCGCGCTGCAATGGGAAAGGCTGGACAACGAGGGTTCCGAGCCCGGGCTGGTGACCGAGCGTGCGCGCGTGTTCGGCGGCTGGCTGGTCCGCGTCGGCAGCAACCCGTCCGCCATGGCCCTGGCCTTCGTTCCCGATCCCGGGGGGCGCTGGGACGGCGAGGACTTCGGCGAGGACGACTACGCCTGCGACGAGGACGACGAGGACTACGACGAGGACGGGGACGATGACGACGACCCCGACTTCGACGTGGACGACGAGTACGAGGAAGACGAGGACTGATGGAGCTGCGCCTGCGTCGCGCCGGGCCGGGTGACGCGGCGACGCTGTCATCGCTGTGCGCGCGCACCTTCACCGAGACCTTCGGCCACCTGTACCCGCCGGAGGACCTGGCCGCCTACCTGGCCGAGGCCTACGCCGTGGAGCGCCAGGCGCAGGTGCTGGCGCATCCGGACTATGCGGTGTGGCTGCTGGAGGACGCGGACGGCAACGCGCTGGGCCATGCCGCCGCCGGACCCTGCGGCCTGCCGCATCCGGAGGTGGCGCCGGGCGACGGTGAGCTGAAGCGGCTCTACCTGGTCAAGGGCCTGCAGCGCGCCGGCCACGGCACGCGCCTGATGCAGGCGGCGATGGACTGGCTGCTGCGCGACGGGCCGCGCACCCTGTGGGTGGGCGTGTGGTCGGAGAACCACGGCGCGCAGCGCTTCTACGCGCGCTGGGGCTTTGCCAGGGTGGGCGAATACCTGTTCCCGGTCGGCCGCCAGCGCGACCTGGAGTTCATCCTGCGCCGCCCGGCCGCGCCCTGAGACGCGCGCCGCGCCTCAGGGGCCGCCGGAGGCGATCCGGGCGCGGACCTGGCTGACCTCGGTGCGCGGTGGCGCACCGAACAGGCGCTTGTAGTCCCGGCTGAACTGCGAGGGGCTCTCGTAGCCGACCCGGTGCGCGGCCGCGCTGGCTTCCAGCCCTTCGGCGAGCATCAGCCGGCGTGCCTCGTGCAGGCGCAGCTGCTTCTGGAACTGCAGTGGCGACATCGTGGTGGCCGCCTTGAAGTTGTGGTGCAGCACCGACACGCTCATGTGCACCGCCCGGGCCAGTTCCCCGATGCGCAGCGGCTCCTGGAAGTGCTGGCGCAGCAGTTCGACGGCACGGGCGATCCGCTGCGGGCGGCTGTCGCGCACCGCGACCGCGCGCAGGTGCTGGCCCAGCTCCCCGCGCAGTACCCGGTAGAAGATCTCGCGGATCGCCATCGGTGCCAGCACCGGCAGGTCCTGCGGGTCGTCGAGCAGGCGCATCAGCCGCAGCACCGCGTCCAGCAGCTGCGGCGTCACCTGCGCCGCGAACGCGGCGCGGGCGATGCCGGGGCGGGCAGTCTGGCCGCCGGTGTCCAGCAGCAGGCTGGCGATCTGCTCCGGATCGATGTCCAGGCGCAGCGACAGGTAGGGCTTCTCCGGCGTGGCCTCCACCACCTGGCCCATCATCGGCAGGGTCATCGACACCACCAGGTAGTGCAGCGGGTCGTAGTGGTAGACCTGACCGCCGAGCATGGCGATCTTGCTGCCCTGCACGACGATGCACAGGCGCGGCTCGAACACGTTCGGCGCGCATGGCGTGGGCACGCTGGAGCGTGCCAGCTGCAGCTGCGGCAGCACCGTGGGGTGGATGCCGTCGCCCAGCGGACGCGTCAGCCGCGCGATGCGGTCGGCCAGCTCCGCCTGCTGCGCGGCGAGCGCGTGCGGGGCGATGGCGCGGGGAGGAGTCATCTCGCTCATGGCCTTCGGTCTCCTGCCGGTGCCGGGGATTATCCGGCGCCGGGCGGCCGGCGCCGCGCCGGCGCGGGCCGGTTTGCAGGATCGGGCAAGCCTGCGCCACCAATGGGATGCCGCCGGCGGCCAGCCGATGTTCACGCTCGCTGCGCTCGACCCGCTGCGGGGCGTGGTGCACGTGCCGCAGCGCATCGCCCTGCAGGTGCGGCCCGGGCTGCAGGCCGAGGTCGTCTTCCCCGGACTGCCCGGCGAACGCTTCCAGGCCGAGGTGGTGCGGGTGGCCGGCAGCATCGCCGGTGACACAGGCGGACCAGGGCGAGGCCATCGCCCTCCGCCGGGCGGCGCTGGGCCGCAATCCCGGCGGCCAGGTCGAGGTCCTGGACGGACCGGCGCCGGACGATGCCGTGGTGCTGTGGCCCAGCGCACTGCCGGCCGAAGGCAGCCGGGTGCGGGTGCTGCCGGCCGCGGCGCAGGGCGCCGGTTCGCAGCGGGAAGGCCCCCGGCGGCACCCGGCACGCGCGGCGACGGCCGCCTTGCGGCGGCCGTCGCTTGCAGCGTGGTCACTGGCGCAGGAATTCCAGCAGATCCTGGTTGAGCCGGTCCTTGTGCGTGTCGGTCAGGCCGTGCGGCGCGCCCGGGTACTCGATCAGCCTGGCACCGCGCACTAGCCTGGCGGTGACGCGGCCGGAGACGTCGATCGGCACGATCTGGTCGTCGTCGCCGTGGATCACCAGGGTCGGCACGTCGATCTTCGCCAGGTCTGCGCGCATGTCGGTGGCCGAAAACGCGGCGATGGAATCGTACGTGTTCTTGTGGCCGCCCTGCATGCCCTGCGCCCACCAGCTGTCGATCAGGCCCTGCGAGGGCTGCGCGCCGGGACGGTTGAAGCCGTAGAACGGGCCGGACGGGATGTCGCGGTACAGCTGCGCGCGGTTGGCCAGCTGGCCGGCGCGGATGCCGTCGAACACCTCGATGGGCACGCCGTCCGGGTTGTCCTCGGTCTTGAGCATGAACGGGGTGACAGCCGACACCAGCACCACCTTCTTCACCCGCGAGGTGCCGTGGCGGCCGATGTAGCGGGCCACCTCGCCGCCACCGGTGGAAAAGCCGACCAGGGTGGCGTCGCGCAGGTCCAGTGCGTGGATCACCGCGGCCAGGTCGTCGGCGTAGTGGTCCATGTCGTTGCCGTCCCAGGGCTGGCTGGAGCGGCCATGGCCGCGGCGGTCGTGCGCGACGACGCGGAAGCCGTGTCCGGCCAGGAACAGCATCTGCGACTCCCAGCTGTCGGAGTTCAGCGGCCAGCCGTGGCTGAAGGTGACGACCGGGCCGTCCTTCGGGCCCCAGTCCTTGAAGTACAGGCGCACGCCGTCGTGGGTGACGACGTGGTCGCCCTCGATGCGGGCGGCGGCGGCCGCCCGGGTCGGGGAGACCGGCGACGCGGCGGACGCGGAAGTGGTGTTGCGGATCTCGGTGGACATGGCGTCGGCTCCTGTCGGGGGGAAGGGAAGACCGGACGGCGCGGCCGTCCGGTGTGGCCATCTTCGCCGGCCGCTAACGCCGGGGGACGGCATAAAATCCGGAAAAATTGACCCGGAGTACGGCAATGGCCGACAGGCTGGCGGCGCTGATGGCGCACTTCCCGGTCAGCGCACGGGTGTTCAACGCCGGGCCGCTGTGCGGCATCAACACCCTGAATAGCGACGGCGTGCATGGCCAGCTGCACCTGGTGCGCAGCGGCGCGCTGGAGGTGCAGTACCGCAACGCCTCGCTGCAGGTGGACCGGCCGAGCCTGCTGTTGTTCCCGCGGCCGCTCACCCACCGCTTCATCACCGATCCGGAGCGCGGCGTGGACATGGTCTGCGCCAACCTCAGCTTCGAGGGTGGTGCCGGCAATCCGGTGGTGCGGGCGTTGCCGGAACTGCTGTGCGTGCCGCTGGAGGAGCTGCCGGAGACCGGCCTGGTGCTGTCGCTGCTGTTCCAGGAGGCGTTCGAGGAGCGCTGCGGGCGGGTGCCGCTGATCGGGCGCCTGTTCGAGGTGCTGATGATCCAGCTGCTGCGCCACCTGATGGAGCAGGGGCAGGTGCGCGCCGGCCTGCTGGCCGGGCTGGGCCACGCGCGCCTGCGCCATGCGCTGGTGGCCATGCACGAGGCTCCGGGGCGGGACTGGACCCTCGAGGGACTGGCCGCGAGGGCCGGGATGTCGCGCAGCGTGTTCGCCGACACCTTCCGCGACGTGGTCGGCATGACCCCGGGCCAGTACCTGCAGGGCTGGCGCGTCAGCCTGGCGCAGCGGGCGCTGCGTCGCGGCCGTCCGCTGAAGGTGATCGCCGCCGAGGTGGGGTATGCCAGCGAGGCGGCGCTGTCGCGCGCGTTCAAGGCCCACACCGGGGTGTCGCCGCGGGCATGGAAGGCCCGCCAGCAGGAGGCCGTGCTTGCGCGCTGACGGTGGCGGGGAGCGGGTGCTGCTGATCCATGGCCTGTGGAACCGGCCGTGGTGGCTGCTGCCGCTGGCCTGGCGGCTGCGCCGATCCGGTTTCCTGGTTGGCCACTTCGGTTATCCCAGCATCGTCGGCGGCGCCGAGGGTGCCTGCCAGGCCCTGGTCGAGCGCCTGCGCGGCGGGCCGCCGTGCCACCTGGTCGGGCACAGCCTGGGCGGACTGGTGGCGCTGGAGGCGCTGCGCCGGGCCCCGGACCTGCCGGTGCGGCGGGTGGTGTGCCTGGGCTCGCCGCTGTGCGGCAGTGCCACGGCGCGCCGGCTGGCGCTGCGGCCGTGGTCGGCCTGGCTGCTGGGGCGCTCGGCCGGAATGCTGCTGCGTGGCTGCCGGCCCTGGGACGGCAGCGCCGAGGTGGGCGTGATCGCCGGCGACCGGCCGCGCGGTATCGGCCGGCTGCTGGCCGCGGTGGATGCGGCCTCGGACGGCACCGTCGCCCTGCACGAGACCTGCCTGCAGGGCGTGGCCGGGTACTGCCGGGTGCGCGCCAGCCACACCGGGCTGGTGCTGTCGGCCGAGGCGGCGCGGCAGACGGCCGCCTTCCTGCGCACCGGCCGTTTCCAGGCCGGCCCCGGCGGGGAACCGGGGGCGCCGGTATAATTCCCCGCCTTGTTCACAGCAGCACTACGGATACCGATGGCCGGGCATTCCAAGTGGGCCAACATCCAGCACCGCAAGAACGCGCAGGACGCGAAGCGGGGCAAGATCTTCACCAAGCTGATCCGAGAGATCTCCGTGGCCGCGCGCATGGGCGGCGGCGATCCTTCCGCCAACCCGCGCCTGCGCTCGGCCGTGGACAAGGCGCTGTCGGCCAACATGGCCAAGGACGTGATCGAGCGCGCGATCAAGAAGGCCACCGGCGAGCTGGAGGGCGTGAACTACGAGGAGGTCCGCTACGAGGGCTACGCCCCCGGCGGCGTGGCGGTGATCGTGGACTGCCTGACCGACAACAAGGTGCGCACCGTCGCCGACGTGCGCCATGCCTTCGGCAAGTTCGGCGGCAACCTGGGCACCGACGGCTCGGTGTCCTTCATGTTCCGCAAGCTGGGCGTGCTGAGCTTCGCCCCGGGCGCGGACGAGGAGAAGATCACCGAGGCCGCGATCGAGGCCGGCGCCGACGACGTGGTGGTCTACCCCGAGGACGGCTCGATCGACGTGCTGACCGCGCCGGAGAACTTCGCCGCGGTGCGCGACGCGATGAAGGCGGCCGGGCTGGAGCCGGCCCAGGCCGAGGTCACCTACCGCGCCGACAACGAGGTGTCGGTGACCGGCGAGACCGCGCAGCAGGTCGCCAAGCTGCTCGACTGGCTGGAGGACCTGGACGACGTGCAGAACGTCTACTCCAACGCCGACCTCGGCGAGGACGCCTACTCGTGAGCGCCGCGGCCGGGAGCGGGGCGGCGCCGTGCGGGCGGCCGCCTTTCCCGTGCTCCCGGTCCGCCGGGGCGGTTCCCGGTGGCAGCCGCCCATGACCCGCATCCTCGGCATCGATCCCGGTTCGCAGCGCACCGGCGTGGGCATCATCGACGTCGACGCCACCGGGCGTGCGCGCCACGTCCACCACCAGGCGCTGGTGCTGCTGGGCGAGGGCGGCTTCGCCCAGCGCCTGCGCCGGCTGCTGGACGGCCTAGGCGCGCTGATCGACGAGTACCGCCCGGACGAGGCGGCCATCGAGCAGGTGTTCGTGGGCCGCAGCCCGGAGTCGGCGCTCAAGCTGGGCCAGGCGCGCGGCGCGGCGATCAGTGCGGTGGTGCTGCGCGACCTGCCGGTGAGCGAGTACGCCGCGCGCGAGGTCAAGCTGGCGGTGGTCGGCACCGGCGGCGCGGAGAAGGCCCAGGTCCAGCACATGGTCGCGGCCATGCTGGGCCTGAGCGGGCGCCTGCAGGCCGACGCCGCCGACGCCCTCGCCGTGGCCCTGACCCATGCCCACGTGCGCGCCACCGCGCGGCGGCTGGGCGTGGCCGCGCGCGAGGCCTGGAGCAGAAAATGAGCCGGACCGAGTTCCGCTGGAGGATGTGCCCATGATCGGACGCCTGCGCGGCATCGTGGCGGTGAAGCAGCCGCCCTGGCTGGTGGTGGACGTCAACGGCGTCGGTTACGAGCTGGAGGCGCCGATGAGCACCTTCTACGACCTGCCCGAGGTCGGGCGCGAGGTGCACCTGTTCACCCACTACGCGCAGAAGGAGGACAGCGTGGCGCTGTACGGCTTCCTGCGCGAGAGCGAGCGGCGCCTGTTCCGCGACGTGCAGCGGGTCAGCGGCATCGGTGCCCGCATCGCCCTGGCGATCCTGTCCGGGGTGAGCGTGGACGAGTTCGCGCGCCTGGTCCAGGCTGGCGACGTCACCGCGCTGACCCGCATCCCCGGCATCGGCAAGAAGACCGCCGAGCGCATCGTGGTGGAGCTGCGCGACCGCGCCGGCGACCTGGCCGGCGGCGGCGCCGCGGCCGGGATGCCCGCCGCGGCCGGCGATCCCCAGGCCGACGCCGCCATCGCCCTGCAGCAGCTGGGCTACAAGCCGGCCGAGGCCGCACGCATGGCGCGCGACGCGGCCGCAGCCGGCGACGACGCGGCCGCGATCATCCGCAAGGCGTTGCAGTCGGCGCTGCGCTGATCTTTACTTGGCGGATGACCATGTCCAGCTCCCAGCAGGCACAGCAAGCGGGCTCCACGGGGCATGCCCAGGGCGGGCACCTGGCCCTGGTGATGGCCGCCATCGGTGTGGTGTTCGGCGACATCGGCACCAGCCCGCTGTACACCATCAAGGAGGCCTTCTCCGGCCACTACGGCCTGCAGCCCGACCACGCCACGGTGCTGGGCGTGCTGTCGCTGGTGTTCTGGTCGCTGATCCTGGTGGTCACGGTCAAGTACGTGACCATCATCATGCGCGCCGACAACAACGGCGAGGGCGGCATCATGGCGCTGATGGCGCTGGCCCAGCGCAGCCTGCGCCCGGGTTCGCGCTCGGCCTACCTGGTCGGCATCCTCGGCATCTTCGGTGCCTCGCTGTTCTTCGGCGATGGCGTGATCACCCCGGCCATCTCCGTGCTCGGCGCGATGGAGGGCCTGGAAGTGGCCGCGCCGGGGCTGCACAACTTCATCGTCCCGCTGACAATCGTGGTGCTGGTGGTGCTGTTCGCCAGCCAGCGCTTCGGCACCGCCAAGGTCGGCAAGGTGTTCGGCCCGGTGACCATGCTCTGGTTCGTGGCCATCGCCGCGATCGGTGCCTGGAACATCATCAAGGCGCCGGAGGTGCTCAAGGCCTTCAATCCGTGGTGGGCGGTGCTGTTCTTCGCCGACCACGGCTGGCACGGCGTGTTCATCTTCGGCGTGGTGGTGCTGGCGGTGACCGGCGGCGAGGCGCTGTACGCGGACATGGGCCACTTCGGCGCCCGGCCGATCCGCCACGCCTGGTACTTCTTCGTGCTGCCGTCACTGATGCTCAACTACCTGGGCCAGGGCGCGCTGCTGCTGGAGGACCCGGCCGCGGTGCGCAACCCGTTCTACGTGGGCGTGCCGCAGTGGGGCCTGATTCCGATGATCGTGCTGGCCACGGCGGCCACGGTGATCGCCTCGCAGGCGGTGATCACCGGCGGCTTCTCGGTGGCGCGCCAGGCCATGCAGTTGGGCTACATCCCGCGCATGCGCATCAAGCACACCTCCAGCGAGACCATCGGCCAGATCTACATCCCCGCGATCAACTGGTCGATGATGGTGGTCGTGGTGGGCCTGGTGCTGGCCTTCCGCAGCTCCTCCAACCTGGCCGTGGCCTACGGCATCTCGGTCTCGGCCACCATGCTGATCGACACCCTGCTGCTGGCGCTGGTGGCGCGCACGCTGTGGCCGGTGTGGCGGCGCTGGGTGCTGCCGCTGTGCGTGGGCTTCTTCCTGATCGACGTGGCCTTCGTCGTGGCCAACGGCGCCAAGCTGCTGCAGGGCGCCTGGTTCCCGGTGGTGCTGGGCGTGCTGCTGTTCGTGCTGATGCGCACCTGGCGGCGCGGCCGGGAACTGCTGCGTGAGGAGATCCGCAAGGGCGGCATCCGCGTGGACACCTTCCTGCCCGGGCTGATGCTGGCCCCGCCGGTGCGCGTGCCGGGCACGGCGGTGTTCATGACCAGCGACAGGGACGTGGTGCCGCAGGCGCTGCTGCACAACCTCAAGCACAACAAGGTGCTGCACGAGCGCAACGTGTTCCTGACCGTCGAGACGCGCGACGTGCCCTACGTGCCGCGCTCGCAGCGGCTGAAGATCGAGCCGATCGGCGACGGGTTCTACCGGGTCACGGTGCGCTACGGCTTCATGGAGACGCCGGACGTGCCGCTGGCGCTGATGGGGGCCTGCGACGACGAAAGCGGCCTGACCTTCGACCCGATGGAGACCACCTACTTCGTCAGCCGCCAGACCGTGGTCGCCAACCGGCACCGGGGCATGCCGGTCTGGCGCGACCGGCTGTTCGCGGTCATGCACCGCAATGCCGCGCCGGCGGACCAGTTCTTCCGCATCCCGGGCAACCGGCTGGTCGAGCTGGGCGCGCAGGTGGAGATCTGAACGGGATTTTCCCGCGCCGCCCGCTTGCCCGCATAATCGCCGCATGAACCAGACACGCATCCTCGGAGCCGCCGTCACCCGCGAGGACGAGGCCTTGGAGGCCTCGATCCGCCCGCAGCGCCTGGACGAGTACCTCGGCCAGCAGCCGGTGCGCGAGCAGATGCAGATCTACATCGAGGCCGCGCGCGCGCGCGGCGAGGCGCTGGACCACGTGCTGATCTTCGGCCCGCCGGGCCTAGGCAAGACCACGCTCAGCCACGTGATCGCCAACGAGCTGGGGGCGAACCTGCGGGTGACCTCCGGTCCCGTGATCGAAAAGGCCGGCGACCTGGCCGCGCTGCTGACCAACCTGCAGCCGCACGACGTGCTGTTCATCGACGAGATCCACCGCATGTCGCCGGTGGTGGAGGAGGTCCTCTACCCGGCGATGGAGGATTTCCAGATCGACATCATGATCGGCGAGGGCCCGGCCGCGCGCTCGATCAAGATCGACCTGCCGCCCTTCACCCTGATCGGCGCCACCACCCGGGCGGGCCTGCTGACCGCGCCGCTGCGCGACCGCTTCGGCATCGTGCAGCGGCTGGAGTTCTACACGCCGGAGGAGCTGACCCGGATCGTGCGCCGCTCGGCGCGGATCCTGGGCATCGACTGCGAGCCGGAGGGCGCGGCCGAGATCGCGCGCCGCTCGCGCGGTACCCCGCGCATCGCCAACCGCCTGCTGCGACGGGTGCGCGACTATGCCCAGGTCAAGGCCGGCGGGCGCATCGACAGGGACGTGGCGCAGGCGGCCATGGCCATGCTCAAGGTGGACCCGCAGGGCTTCGACGAGCTGGACCGGCGCCTGCTGCGCACGGTGATCGAACACTTCGACGGCGGCCCGGTGGGCGTGGAGTCGCTGGCGGCCTCGCTGTCGGAGGAGCGTGGCACCCTGGAGGACGTGGTCGAGCCGTTCCTGATCCAGCAGGGCTTCCTGGTGCGCACCGCGCGCGGGCGCATGGCCACCGCCAAGGCCTACCGCCACCTGGGCCTGCCCACGCCCACCCGCGGCGAGATCGGCGAGCTGTTCTGAGCGGCCATGCCCCTTCCGCCGGGCGGCGGGGGGAAGGTCAGCGCTGCAGGCGCTGCGCCGCCATCCGCGCGCAGGTGGCCACCGCCGCCTCCAGGCTGGAGGGATCGGCCAGGCCCTTGCCGGCCAGGTCCAGGGCGGTGCCGTGGTCCACGGCCACGCGCGGGTAGGGCAGGCCCAGGGTCAGGTTCACCGCGCGCTCGAAGCCGCTGTACTTGAGCACTGGCAGGCCCTGGTCGTGGTACATGGCCAGCACCGCGTCGAAGCCGCGCAGCCGGGCGGGCAGGAAGGCGGTGTCGGCCGGCAGCGGGCCGGCCAGGCGCATGCCCTCGCCGCGCAGCTGCTCCAGCACCGGGCCGATGACCTCGATCTCCTCGCGCCCCAGGTGGCCGTCCTCGCCGGCGTGCGGATTGAGCCCGAGCACGGCGATCACCGGGTCGGCGATGCCGAAGTCGGTGCGCAGGGCGCGGTGGGTGATCGCCAGCACCCGGCGCAGGAGTCCGGCGTCGATGGCGTCAGGCACCGCGCGCAGCGGCAGGTGGGTGGTGGCCAGGGCCACCCGCACCACGTCGTTGGCCAGCATCATCACCACCTCGCAGCCGGCGTGGCCGGCCAGCAGCTCGGTGGTGCCGGTGTAGGGGATGCCGCCCTCGTTGATGGCCGACTTCTGCACCGGGCCGGTGACCATGCCCTGGAAGCGGCCGTGCAGGCAACCGTCGGCCGCGTCCAGCAGGGCGTCCACCACCGCACGCGCGTTGCGCGGGTCCGGGCGGCCGAAAGCCACCGTGTTGGCGTTGGGGAACATGCGCAGCGGCAGGTCGCCGGGCGCGCGCGCCGGCTGGTCCTCGTGCAGCAGGTTCAGGGGCAGACCCAGCGCCTCGGCCGCGGCCTGCAGGGTCAGCGGGTCGGCGAAGGCGACCAGGCGGCAGTCGCTGCGCGGCCGTTGCGCCAGCCGCACACACAGCTCCGGCCCGACGCCGGCCGGCTCGCCCGGTACCAGCGCAAGCCGGGGCAGCATGGCATCAGCCGCCGGCCGGCGGGGTCTCGCCGGAGGTGCCGATCGGGTCCACGTCCTCTGCGCGGTCGCCGGCGCGGTAGACCACGTAGGCCTCGCCGCGCAGCTCCTGCAGGAAGCGCTCGTACTCCTCCTCGAGCTTGCGGCGGCCGATGGTGTCGCGGACCTGGGCGCGGCGGGCCTCGTCGGTCACGTCGCTCTCGCGCCGGGCCACGCGCTGGATGATGTGCCAGCCGGCCTCGCTGCGGAACGGCTGCGACACCTGGCCGTCCTCCAGCGCGGTGATCTGGCCGCCGAACTCCTCGCCGTAGGCCTCGGCCGGGAACCAGCCCAGGTCGCCGCCCTGGCCGCGGGTGTTGTTGTCCTCGGAGGCCTCGCGGGCCACCGCCTGGAAGTCCTCGCCGGCCTCGATGCGGGCGCGCAGGGCCTCGATCTTGGCGCGCGCGGCGGCGTCGTCCTGGCGGTCGTTGACCCGGGCCAGGATGTGGCGGACGTGGTACTCGGTCAGGGTCTGGGCCGGGGCCTGGTCGGCGTCGCGCACGTCCACCAGCTGCAGCAGCTGGAAGCCGCTGGGGCCGCGGATCGGGCCGATGATCTGGCCCGGCTGCATGTCGCGGATCAGCCGCGCGAACGCGGTCGGGACCTCGTCCAGGCTGCGCCAGCCCAGGTCGCCGCCCTCCAGGGCGTTGGGGCTGTCGGAATAGCGCACGGCCGCGGCGGCGAAGTCCATCTCGCCGCGGTCGATCACGCTCTTGATGCCGTCGATCTTGCGCTGGCCGGTGGCGATCTGCTCGGCGGTGGCGCCCTCCGGCAGGGCCACCAGGATGTGGGCCAGGCGGTACTGGCGGCCGCTGGCAGCCTGCTGGGCCAGGGCGGCGTCCACCTCGGCCTCGCTCACGCTGACGCGCTGGACGAAGCTCTGGCGCAGGCGCTGCACGGTGATCTCGTCGGCCAGGGAGCGGCGGAACTCCTCGAAGGCCATGCCGTCGGCGGCCAGGCGCTCGCGCAGGCCCTCCACGGTCATGCCGTTCTGCTGAGCGATCGTGGCCACGGCGCGGCTGATCTCCTGGTCGTTGACCCGGATGCCCATGGAACGGGCACGGGCCACCTGCAGCCGCACCAGCACCAGGCGCTCCAGCACCTGGCGCTCGAGCACCGGGCGCGGCGGCAGCTGGTTCTCGCGGCCGGCGTACTGCGCCAGGATGTTGCGCACCGCCAGGTCCAGCTCGCTCCTGAGGATCACGTCCTCGTCCACGATCGCGGCGATGCGCTCGACCGGCTGCAACTGCTGCGCCAGGGCGGAGAACGGGAAGGGCAGCAGCAGCAGGGCCGCCAGGAGGATCGCGGAGATGCGTCGGCTCATGGACTCAGGGAATGAGGTTCGGATCGTAGTCGTCCGGATCGGGCGTGGTGTTGCTGGGCGGGACCAGGTACAGGTCGTCGCGGTGGTAGCCGAGAATAGCACGCCGCAGGGTGCGCTCCGTGTCCTGGCCGGCCGAACCCAGGCCCTTGAGCACGAACTCCACCTGAATGGCGTTGTCCAGGTCGCCCTCGCGGTTGCGTACGTAGCGGCGGGCCAGGGCGCGCACGGCCAGGCAGCAGCTGTCCCACTGCACGCCGGCGATGGCCTCCAGCAGCTTGTCGTCCTGGAGGGAGTGGTAGTACCGGCCCACCACGCTCCAGGTCTGGTTGATCGGATAGAGGAAGGAGGCGTCGGCCTGCTCCAGCAGGCCACGGCGGTAGCGGTAGCTGAGGTTGACCACGCCGTCGTCCGGCCACAGGTAGCGGGCGCGGATGCTGGCCAGGTCCTCGCGGCGGAACTTGGGGTCCCACTGGTAGGAGGTGCCCAGGGTCCAGCGGTCGTTGACCACGTAGTTGGCGTCGGCCACCCAGGCCGACTTGCCGCGCTCGACCGGGGTCTCGCCGGCCGCGACCACGCGCGAGTCCTCGAAGTAGCGGATCTGGCCGATGCTGGCCGACAGCTTCTCGCGGCCGTCCGACTGCCGGATCAGGCGCGTGCTCAGGGCCACGGTGAGCTGGTTGGCGTCGGTCTGGCGGTCGGCGCCGGAGTAGCGGTTGTCGCGGAACAGCTGGCCCCAGCTGAAGGTGAACGGGCGGGTGTCGAACAGCGGCAGCCCGTCCTGGTCGCGGTAGGGCGCGTACAGGTAGAACACGCGCGGCTCGAGCGTGTTCAGGTAGGCGTTGCCGCCCCAGGTGACCTCGCGGTCGAAGTACACGCCGGCGTCCACGCTGCCGATCGGCAGGCTGCGGGTCGGGTTGCGGTCGCCGCCCAGGCTGTCGGCCAGGCCGGACTCCAGCTGGTAGGCGGTGTAGCGCCAGGCCAGGGTCGGGGTCAGGTACCAGGCCGGCCCGCCCAGGCGTGCGGAGATCGAGGGCTTGAGGTCCAGGCGGCGGCCGCCGTCGCGCACGCTGTGGTGGAAGTTCACCGCCTCCGCCCACAGGCCCGCGTCCAGCCAGCGGCCCAGCGGCTGCTCCCAGTTGACGTAGGCGCGCGGCAGGCGGCTGTACGGCAGGTTGGCGTCGGTCAGCGTGTAGTCGGTCAGCTGGAAGTGCTCGGCCATGGCCCCGGCCGTCCAGTACTGGCCGGTGCCGAACACGCCGGCGGTGCTCTGCAGGTAGGAGGCCGAGACGCCTGCCAGGCGGTTGCTGAAGTCCTCCACGTAGCGGTCGTCGCTGACCCAGCCGACGTTGGCGCGCGCCTGCCAGTGCGCGTCCAGGTTGTGGTAGCCGTTGAAGGAGAAGCGGCCGCGGTCGCGGTCGCGCAGGTCGTCGTCGGGCATGTAGCTGGCGTCGAAGGTGCCGCGGCCCTTGCCGTACAGGTAGCGGAATTCGGCGTCCAGCATGAAGCCGCGCTTGGTCATCAGGCGCGGGGTCAGGGTGGCGTCGTAGTTCGGCGCCAGGTTGAGGTAGACCGGCTGGCGGTAGTCGAAGCCGTTGCGGCCGGACATGCTCACCGACGGGTACAGCAGGCCGGTGCGGCGGCGGTCGTCCACCGGGAACTTGAACCACGGCACGTACAGCACCGGGAAGCGGCCCAGGCGCAGCACCGCGTTGCGGGCCACGCCGAAGCCCTCGTCGTTGTCCACGTCGATGCGCTGGGCGCGCAGCTCCCAGGCCTGCTGCGACGGATCGCAGGTGCTGTAGGTGGAGTGGTGCATCTGCCCCAGCGGGCCATGCAGGCGGATCGATTCGGCGCCGCCGTTGCCGCGCCGGTCCACCAGCTGGTAGCGGACGTTGGTGATGACGTGGGTGTCCTCGTCCTGGTTGCCCTCGGCGCGGTCGGCGACGATGCGGATGCCGGAGTCCTGGTAGCGGACGTTGCCCTCGGCCACGTAGGTGCCGCTTTCCACGTCGAAGCGCAGCGCGTCGGTGCCGAGGAACTGGTCGCCGCGGACCAGGGCCACGTTGCCCTGGTACTGCGGGGGGGTCTGGGTGCCGGAGAGGCTGTCGCCCTCGATCTCGGTCGGTTGCTGGTCGCGCGCGACCGCGCCGGCCGCCGCCGGGGGCGCGTCATCGAACGGGGGGACGATGTCGCCGGCCGGGCACAGGGCCCAGCTCAGCGGCTTGTCCTCGGCCGCGGCCGGCAGGCACACGGCGATGGCGAGCGGGAGCGGCAGCAGGCGCAGGGGGAATCGCACGGGCTCGGGTATCCGGGGAAAAAACGGCCGTAGCTTGCAGGAAGGGGGTGCATGGGGGCAATGAAAGGCGGCCGCCTGGGGCGGCCGCGATTCATGCGCCGGCGGACTTCAGCCCAGTGCCCTGAGGTGGGCGACCACCGACTCGGCCAGCGCCTCCGGCTGGTAGCCGCCTTCCAGCATGGACCCCACGCGCCCGCCGGCGTGGCGCCGGGCGATGGTACGCAGCTCGGCGGTGAGCCAGGCGAAGTCGTCGGCGTCCAGCATCAGGTCGGCCAGGGGGTCGGCCATGTGCGCGTCGAAGCCGGCCGAGACCAGCAGCAGCTGCGGGGCGAACGCGTCCAGCGCCGGCAGCAGCTCGTCGGCCCAGGCGTTGCGGAACTGGAAGCTGCCGGCCCCCGGCGGCAGCAGCACGTTGTACAGGTTGCCGGCGCCGCGCTCGTGGCCGCGGCCGGTGAGCGGGTACAGATCGGACTGGTGGCTGCTCAGGTAGGCCACCTTCGGCTCGTCGCGGAAGATGGCCTGGGTGCCGTTGCCATGGTGCACGTCGAAGTCGACGATGGCGATGCGCTCCAGCCCGTGCTGGTCGCGGGCGTGGGCCGCGGCCACGGCGATGTTGTTGAGCAGGCAGAAGCCCATCGCGGTGTCGGCCGAGGCGTGGTGCCCGGGCGGGCGCACCGCGCAGAAGGCCACGGCGTCCTCGCCGGCCATCAGCGCGTCCACCGCCGCCACCCCGGCCCCGGCCGCGTGCAGCGCCGCCTGCGCCGAGCCGGGCGAGAGCCGGGTGTCGTCGTCCAGGGACACCACCGTGCCCGCTTCCACCGCCGCCAGCACCTGGTCGATCAGCGCGGCCTCGTGGACCCGGCGCAGGTCGCCGCGGCGTGCCGGCGGTGCCTCGCGCCAGGCCAGCTCCAGGCCGGAGTGGTGCAGGGCCTGCAGCACCGCCTGCAGCCGCTCGGGGCGCTCGGGGTGGTCGGGGCCGGGATCGTGGGCCAGGCAGGCCGGGTGGGTGAAGACGAGCATCCGGCCAAGCTACCGCGGGCCGGACGCCGGCGCCACCGGGGCGACGCGGAGGGGGTCAGTCCGGGGCGTGCCGGCGCTCGCGGCGCCACAGCACCTCGCCCTGGCCGTCGGCCCGGGCCAGCACCCGCGCCAGCACGAACAGCAGGTCGGACAGGCGGTTGAGGTAGCGCAGCGCCTGCGGCCGCACCGCCTCGGCCCGCGACAGGGCCACCGCCTCGCGCTCGGCGCGGCGGACGATGGTGCGGGCCAGGTGGCAGCGTGCGGCGGCCTCGCCGCCGGCCGGCAGGATGAAGTCCTTCAGCGGCGGCAGGCCGGCGTTGTAGCGGTCCAGGTGCCGCTCCAGCGCCTCCACGTCGGCGTCGGTGATGGCGGTGTGGCCGGGGATGCACAGCTCCCCGCCCAGGTCGAACAGCTGGTGCTGGATGGCGGTCAGCAGGTCGCGCACGTCCTCCGGCACGCCCGGCGCGGCCAGCACCACGCCGATGGCCGAGTTGGCCTCGTCCACCGTGCCGTAGGCGGCCACGCGCGGGGCGTCCTTGCCGGTGCGGGTGCCGTCGCCCAGCCCGGTGCTGCCGTCGTCACCGGTGCGGGTGTAGATCTTGGACAGGCGGTGGCCCATGCCAGGCGACCGGCGGGAGGCTCAGTGCTGCGCGGCGCGGGCGGCGCGCAGCAGTGGGGCCACGCGCTCGGCGGCCACCTGCAGCACCGCGGCGATGGCGGTGTAGCCCGCGGCGGTGCCCATGTAGCCCGGCAGCCAGTCGAGGAAGTTCTGCCACCAGCCGGCCAGGGTCGGCTCGGCGACCACGCCGCTGTACCAGTAGAAGGTGCCCTGGGCCACGAGCTGGCAGGCGGTCACGGCGACCAGGAAGGCGGCCAGCAGGCGGCCGGCCGCGGCCAGGTCGGCGCCCCGGTAGTGGCGGCGCAGCCAGGAGCCGCCCATCCACAGCAGACCGTAGGCCGGGATCAGGCCCCAGTAGGCGGCCGAGACGCAGTAGTGGTCCCAGAAGGCCATGCTGTGGCTGGAGATCACCACCCAGTCGATGCCCATGGCCAGCGCCATCAGCAGCGGGAACACCGCGCGGCCCCAGCCGCGCAGCAGGAAGCCGCCGACGAAGAACACCGCCCAGGTGGCGTCCGGCGGCGAGAAATGGTCGAACACGTGCGCACGCGAGGCGGCCATCAGCAGGGCCAGGACGGACAGAAGGAAGAAGCGGGACGTGTTGGCGGTCATGGCACACGGTGGGTGAAGACTCGACCGGCATTCTAGCCGACCCCGGCCGCCGGCGGCGCGCGGCGGGAACGGCGGCGCTGGCGCGTATCATGTGCCGATGATCCCCACCCATGACGTGCTCATCGTCGGCGGCGGCCTGGTCGGCGCCAGCCTGGCGATCGCCCTCGACGGGCTGCCCCTGGACGTGGCCCTGGTCGAGGCCACTCCGCCCGGCGAGCTGCCGGCGGTGTTCGACCAGCGCAACCTCAGCCTGGCCGCCGCCTCGGTCAACGCCCTCACCGCCCTGGGCGTGATGGAGCAGCTGCGCGCGCCCACCGGGCCGGTGCGCCGCATCCACGTCAGCCGCGCCGGCGATTTCGGCAGCGTGAAGCTGGAGGCGGCCGACTACGGCCGCGAGTGCTTCGGCCGGATCGTGGTGGCGCGCGACTTCGGCCAGGCACTGGAGGCGCGCCTGGCGCGGGTGGGGCGCCTGACCCGTTACCGGCCGGCGCGCTTCCTCGGCCTGGAGCCGGGCGAGGGCGGGCTGCGCCGGGTGCGCCTGGCCACCGCCGAGGGCGGGGAGCTGCGCCTGGACGCGCGCCTGCTGGTGGCCGCCGACGGCACCGCCAGCGGGGTGCGCCAGGCCCTGGGCATCGGCGTGCAGCGCCACGACTACGGCCAGACCCTGTTCGTGGCGCGCGTGCGCGCCAGCCGCGCGCCCGACGGCACCGCCTGGGAACGCTTTACCGCCAGCGGCCCGACCGCGCTGCTGCCGCGCGGCGACCGCGCCTTCGGCATCGTCCACGGCGTGCCCACGGCGCAGGCCGAGGCCGTGGCGGCATTGGACGAGCGTGGCTGGCTGCAGCGCATCCAGGACGTGTTCGGCTGGCGCGCCGGCCGCTTCCTCGAATCCGGCCCGCGCAGCGCCTACCCGATCGCACGGGTGGTGGCCGCGGCACTGGCCGCGCCGCGTGCGGTGCTGCTGGGCAACGCCGCGCAGACCGTGCATCCGATCGGCGCCCAGGGCTTCAACCTGGGCCTGCGCGACGCCCTGCCCCTGGCCGGGCTGCTGCGCGCCCATGCCGGCGACCCGGGCGACGAGGCCCTCCTGGCGCGCCATGTGCGACAGCGCCAGGCCGACCGCGAACGCACCCTGGCCTTCTCCGACGGCCTGGCGCGGCTGACCTCCAACCCCTCGCCGCTGCTGCGTCCGCTGCGCAGCCTGGGCCTGCTGGCGGCCGACCGCGCCGCCTGGCTACAGGCCTGGCTGGTGGGCGGGGCCATGGGCCTGCGCGGCGACGTGCCGGAGCTGTGCCGATGAGCCGCGTGCGCCTGGACGTGGTGGTCGCCGGCGGCGGCGTGGTCGGCGCGGCCTGTGCCCTGGCCCTGGCGCGCGCCGGCCTGGAGGTGGCGCTGGTGGATCCGCAGCCGGCGCCGTCCTGGTCGCGGGCCGAGCCGGGCCTGCGCGTGGTAGCGCTGGCACCGGACGCGGCCGACCTGCTGGCCCGCCTGGAGGTGTGGCCGCAGGTGCTGGCCGCGCGCGTCCAGCCCTACCACCGCATGCGCGTGTGGGACGCGGCCGGCGGCGGCGAGCTGGCCTTCGACGCCGGCACCCTGGGCCGCCCGGCGCTGGGCTGGATCGTGGAGAACGACCTGCTGATCGAGCGCCTGCGCGCGGCCCTGCCGGCGGCGGGCGTGCGCGTGCACTGCCCGGGCAGGGTCGAGTCGCTGGAGCAGGACGCGGCCGGCGTGCGCCTGCGCCTGGACGACGGCACCCGCCTGGACGCGCGCCTGGCCGTGGCCGCCGACGGCGCGGCCTCGGCGCTGCGGCGCATGGCCGGGGTGGAGGTGGACGCGCACGACTACGGCCAGCGCGGCGTGGTTGCCTACATCGGGACCGAGCGCCCGCACGAGGACACCGCCTGGCAGCGCTTCCTGCCCGGCGGGCCGCTGGCTTTCCTGCCCTTCACCGAGGGACGCTGCTCGATCGTGTGGACCCTGCCGCAGGAGGAGGCCGCGCGCGTGCTGGCGCTGGACGATGAGGCCTTCGCCGTGGCCCTGACCGACGCCTCGGCGGCGCGCCTGGGCCGGGTGTGGCCGGTGTCGCGCCGTGCCGCCTTCCCGCTGCGCCGGCAGCTGGCCCGGCAGCAGGTGGCCGGGCGCGTGCTGCTGCTGGGCGACGCGGCGCACGTGGTGCATCCACTGGCCGGACAGGGCGTGAACCTGGGCCTGCGCGACGTGGCCGCCCTGCTGGCCACGGTGGAGGAGGCGGCGCGCCGGCACGTGGACTGGTGCGCGCCGCACCGCCTGCAGCGCTGGGCGCGCACGCGCCGCGCCGACAACGTGCTCTCGGCGCACGCCTTCGAGGCGATCAACCGGCTCTACTCCAACGAGCACCCGGCCGCCGTGCTGGTGCGCGGACCGCTGCTGGGCCTGGCCGGGCGCCTGCCGCCGGTGCGGCGCGCGCTGTGGCGGCACGCCGCCGGCGTATGAGCCGCTAGCGGATCCAGCCGGACAGTTCCTCGCGGTCCAGGCGGCCGTCGTTGTTGGCGTCCACCGCGCGGAACTCGTCCAGCAGGGTGGGGTTGGCCGCCGCTTCGCGGCGGTCGATCATGCCGTCACCGTTGGCGTCCATCGCCTCGAAGTCGATGCGGTAGTCGCCGACGACGCTGTCCGGCTCGACCGAACGGACCACGATCTTCTCGTCGTGGTCGCGGGGCAGCACCACCATGCCGGTCTGGCGTTGCAGCGGCTGGCCCTGCGGCGCGGGCGTGGTCTCGGGCAGCGGCAGGGCCTGGACCGCGCCGGATCCGGGGCCGTCGAAGGCGAGGGCGTGGGCGGCCAGCAGCAGGCCGGCGCAGGAGCAGGGCAGGACGGAAACGCGCATGGCATGCATCTCCCCATGGACACGGCCAAATGCTGGCGCGGCGACAATGAAGTGCCGGTAAACCCGCCCGGCTCCCCGGCGCGGATGCGTTCCTCGCGGCCGGGCTGCGCCCTGCAGGGAGCCGCGTCCGCGGCGATCCGGCCGGCATGTCCGTGCCGGCGTTCGAGCGCCACGTGCGAGATGGGCGATCGGGGGCATCGCGTCGTCCGCGACGACCATCCGGTGCTCCCCCCGGGCGCATCCGCCGCGAGCGGACAGGCGTCGCCACCCGCCCCTGTAGGAGCCGCGTCCGCGGCGACCCGGCCGGCATGTCCGTGCCGGCGTTCGAGCACCACGTGCGAGACGGGCGATCAGGGGCGTCGCATCGTCCGCCACGACCATCCGGCGCCCCCGCCCGGGCGCATCCGTCGCGGCCGGGCGGGGCGTCGCCGTTCACGCGGTCCGTGCACAGAGGGACCGGTCGCCGGTGTTCACAGGAAGGGGAAGACCAGCCTGAGGAGGTTGCGCAGCGCACCCTCGGCGCTGCCGGCCCCGGCCCGGGCGCCCAGGCTGTTGAGCGCGTTGCGCACGTCCTGCCAGCCGATCTGCGCCAGGTCCTTGCGCAGCAGCTCGGCCAGCTCCTGCGAGGCCGGGGCCAGCTCGCGCAGCCGGCGCACCACCGCCTCGGTGTCCGGCTGCAGGAAGCCGCTGCGCTCGGCCAGGGCCACCAGGGTGTCGAAGCGCACCGCCAGCACCTCGCGGTTGCGCTCGTACACCGGCAGGCCGCCGGCGTCGAGGATGGCCTGCTCGAAACGGGCGCGGTCGTCCGGGTGCTCGATGCGCACGGCCAGGAAGCCGCCCTTGCGGCTGCGCTCGCTGACATGGCGCGCGCCGGCACGCAGGTTGGCCTCGGTCAGCACGTGGCCGAGGATGCGGCGCAGGGCCTGGTCGGCCGGTTCATCCACCAGCTGCCGCCAGCGCGCATAGCCGTCGCGGCGCAGCGTGCGCAGTTTCGCCGGGGTCACCCGCAGCTGCGCGGCGGCGGTGTGGTTGCTGGCGGCGCGGTCGATGGCGCCGTCGCGCTCCAGCAGCACGAACACCAGCAGCTCCAGGTCGCGCTTGCCCAGCGCGCCGAAGCCCTGCAGCAGCATCTGGCGCAGGAATTCGTCGGCGAAGGCGGACGGGTCGCGGAGTTCGAGGTGGGGCATGGCGGCTTCCTCCCGGTGCGGCAGTATCGGCCGGCGGCCTCGCAGGGCATGAGAATGCCCGAAACCGTGCCCGCGGCCGCCTTCACAGGCCCGCCAGGGATGTGACGCATGCCGCCGTTCGCGCCGCGGCCCAGGCTGTGGCATCGTCGTGCGGCCCGCATGCCTGCGCTCGTCCATCCGGAGGAAGCCATGGGACCCCAGGGACGCACCCGCCGCGAACTGCTGGCCGCCATCGCCGGCGCCGGGATCGGCGCCGCCCTGCCGCCTGCCGCGCGGGCGGCGCCGGTGGCCGGGACATCCGGCGCCGCGTCCGTGCCGCGGCGCAAGGACTCGGTGGGCGTGGCCCTGGTCGGGCTGGGCCACTCCGCCAGCACCCGCCTGGCGCCGGGCCTGCAGCTGACCCGCCACTGCCACCTGGCCGGCATCGTCACCGGCTCGCCGCACAAGATCCCGGAGTGGCAGCGCCGCTACGGCATCCCCGACCGCAACGTCTACAGCTACGACGACTTCGACCGCATCGCCGACAACCCGGACATCCAGGCGGTCTACATCGTCACGCCCAACGACCTGCCCCTGCCGCTGACCCTGCGCGCGGCCGCCGCCGGCAAGCACGTGTGGTGCGAGAAGCCGATGGCGATGGACGCGCAGGAGGCGCGCGCCATGATCGAGGCCTGCCGCCGCGCCGGCGTGCAGCTGACCATCGGCTATCGCCTGCAGCACGAGCCGACCACGCGCCGGCTGATGGCCATGGCCCGCGAGCGGCCCTACGGCCGCATCCTCCAGGTCCGTGCCGAGGCCGGCTTCCACGCCTACGACGACGTGGATCCGGCCCGCAAGCCGTGGCGGCTGCTGCCGCAGCACGGCGGCGGGGCCATGTACGACATGGGGGTGTACGCGCTCAACGCCGCCCGCTACTGCACCGGGCAGGAGCCGGTGGCGGTGCGTGCGCGCCAGGAGATCCACCGTCCACACCTGTTCGAGGGCGTGGACGAGACCATGCATTTCACCCTGGAGTTCGCCGACGGCACGGTGGCCGAGTGCGCCACCAGCTTCGGCCAGGCCATGAACCACCTGCGCGTGGACTGCGAGCGCGGCTGGTACGAGCTCTCGCCGTTCCAGACCTACAGCGGCCTGCGCGGCCGTACCAGCGACGGGCAGACCTTCGCCGACAGCGTGCCGCACCAGCAGGCCAGGCAGATGGACGACGATGCCCTGGCCATCCTCCGGGGCACCGCGCCGCTGGTGCCGGGCGAGGAGGGCCTGCGCGACATGCGCGTGGTGGACGCGGTCTACGCCTCGGCCCGCGCCGGCGGGCAACGCATCGAGCTGGCGCGGGAATGACCGGCGCGCCGGCTCAGGCCGGCCGCGCGAACACCGTGATCTCCTCGCGGTCGTGGTACAGCTGGCGCGTGCGCACCCGCAGCGGGCGCCCGGCCTGCTCGCGGAACAGGTCCAGGCACAGCCGGGTTTCCTGCCAGCGCTTCTTCATCGGCAGCTTGAGGTTGAACACCGCCTGACGGCACCAGCCATGGGCGAACCACTGCGCCATGCGCGCGGCCACCCGGCTGGGCTGCTCGACCATGTCGCAGACCAGCCAGTCCAGCGGCCCGGGCGGCTGCCAGCGGAAGCCGTCGGCGCGCAGGTGCTCGACCAGGCCGCTGTCCAGCACGTGCTGGCGCAGCGGGCCGTTGTCGATGGCCCACACGCGCACGTGGTGGCGGGTCAGCACCCAGGTCCAGCCGCCGGGCGCGGCGCCCAGGTCGGCGGCGCTCATGCCCGGGCGCAGCAGCTGCTCGCGTTCGGCCGCGTCCAGCAGCACCAGGAAGGCCTCCTCCAGCTTCAGCGCCGAGCGCGAGGGCGCGTCCGGGTGCAGCTTCAGGCGCGGGATGCCCAGCGGCCAGGGGGCGCTGTCGCGCGGGTCGGCCAGGGCCAGCAGGGCGTGGTCGCCCGCCAGGAAGCACACATGCAGGCGCGGCAGGTGCGGATCGCTCCCGGCCGCCAGCACACCGGCCTTGCGCAGGGCCGGGCGCAGCGCGTTGCCGAAGCTGCGCGCCAGCGCCGACAGCGGCTTGCCCGCATCGGTGTCCGGATGCTCCACCCAGGCCTCGCCCAGACGCAGGCCGGGCGGCAGCGCGGCCAGCAGCGGGCCCAGCCGGTCCTTCGGATCCAGGCCGCGCAGTTCGGCCAGCAGGCGCAGCTTCTGCCGGGCGAAGACCAGGTCGCGGAAGGGCAGGGCGCGGGCCAGCGCGGCGGCATCTCCGGCGTCGGCGGTGATGAAGCGCACGTGGCCCGCGTCGCGCTCGGCGCGCGCGTAGCCGGGCACGCCGGCCGCGGCGGCGCGTTCGCCCAGTTCGGCGGCCAGGTCGGATTCGAAGCCCTGGCGGCAGTAGCACAGCAGGCCGTGCATGGCGTCAGTAGCGCTCGCCGCCGCCTTCGCCATAGGCGCGCAGCACCTGGCGCGCCTGTTCGCGCAGGAGGTCACGGACCACGGTGATGCCGCGCCGCTCCAGCTCGCCGATCCAGTCGGCCGGCAGCGGGCCCTCGTCGAACTCGGTCAGCTCCATCACGTCCTCGGCGCGCGCGCCGATCAGCAGGCGGTCGATGCCCGCCCAGATGGTGGCGCCGTAGCACTGGCAGCAGGGCTGCGAGGAGGTGGCCAGGGTCACCGGCGAAAGCACCTCGTTCAGGCGCGGCGCCTGCAGGCGCTGCTGGGCGAGCATGTAGGCCATGTTCTCGGCGTGCGCCAGCGAGGTGGCGTGGGGCACCACGCGGTTGACGCCGGCGGCGATGACGCGGTGGTCGGGGCCGAATACCACCGCGCCGAACGGGCCGCCCGAGCGTGCCTCCACGTTGCGGCGCGACAGCTCGATGGCCAGCGCCACCTTGGCCTCGTCGCTTTCGTAGGTGGCGGCCGGGTCCACGACCTCGTGGATCCAGGCCGGCAGGGTCAGGTGTACCTGGGCGTAGAGCATGCTCAGTTTCCGGAAGCGTTGGGGTCGTAGCGGGCCGGCAGGGCCTGGCACCGGCCCTGCACGCACCGGCAGCCGCCGATCTCGGGGAAGCCGCACACGTCCATGCGCCCGTCGGCGCGGCACTGCGCCTGCACCGCGGCCGGGTCCACCGCGGCGTCGCGGTGGACGCAGGCCGGCATGGCGCCGCAGCAGTTGCCCACGTTCTTCACCACGCAGTCGGCGTCGCTGCGGCAGGAACGGTCCGGGGCCAGCGGCGAGGCGGGGGCGGCCGGCCCGGCGGGGGCGGCCGGGGGCGGCGCGGCGCAGCCGGCCAGGACCAGCAGCAGGGCGATGACGGCGTGTTTCATGGCACGGCCCTCCCGGTTGGCGCGGGCGGGCCGGGGGCCCGCCGCGGCTGGCACGGCCGCGGCCGTGCCGGGCGGGTCAGCCCGCCCACGTGTCGCGCAGGGTCACGCTGCGGTTGAATACCGGACGGCCCGGCGCATGGTCGTAGCGGTCGGCCACGAAGTAGCCCAGCCGCTCGAACTGGAACGACTGCTCCGGCTCGGCGGCGGCGGCGGCCGGCTCGACGTAGCCGGTGACGATGCGGCGCGAGTCGGGGTTGATGTAGTCGCGGTAGGTCCTGCCGTCCTCGCCGGCGTCCGGGTCCGGCACGGTGAACAGCCGGTCGTACAGGCGCACCTCGGCGGCCACGGCGTGGCGCGCGCTGACCCAGTGGATGGTGCCCTTGACCTTGCGGTTGGCGCCTTCCATGCCCGGACGCGACTCCGGGTCCAGCCAGCCGCGCAGCTCGACCACGTTGCCGGCCTGGTCCTTGACCACCTCGTCGCAGCGGAAGATGCCGGCGCCGCGCAGGCGCACCTCGCCGCCCGGCACCAGACGCTTGAAGCCCTTGGGCGGGACCTCGGCGAAGTCGTCGCGTTCGATCCACAGCTCGCGCGAGAACGGCACCAGGCGCTGGCCCAGCGACTCGTCCTTGGGATGGTTGGCGAAGGTGAGCTGCTCCTCGTGGTCCTCCGGCAGGTTGGTGATGACCAGCTTCAGCGGGTCCAGCACCGCCAGCCGGCGCGGCGCGCGCGCGTCCAGATCCTCGCGCAGGCAGCCTTCCAGCACCGAGAAGTCGATCACCGAGTTCTGCTTGGAAATGCCCACCCGGTCCACCAGCATGCGCAGCGACGCGGGCGTGTAGCCGCGCCGGCGCAGGCCTTGCAGGGTGTACATGCGCGGATCGTCCCAGCCGTCCACCAGGCCCTCGGCCACCAGCTGGGTGAGCTTGCGCTTGCTCATCACCGTGTAGTTGATGTTCAGGCGCGAGAACTCGATCTGGCGCGGCTTGGCGGCCTCGATCGGCAGGCCCTTGGCCTTCAGCGGCTCCAGCAGCTCGGGGTGGCCGGCCAGGTCCACGTTGTCCACGCACCAGTCGTACAGCGGGCGGTGGTCCTCGAACTCCAGGGTGCACAGCGAGTGGGTGATGCCCTCGATGGCGTCGCCCAGGGCGTGGGCGAAGTCGTACATCGGGTAGATGCACCAGCCGTCGCCGGCGATCGGGTGCGGCATGTGCTTGATCCGGTACAGGGCCGGGTCGCGCAGGTTCATGTTGCCGCTGGCCATGTCGATCTTGGCGCGCAGGGTGCGGCTGCCTTCCGGGAACTCGCCGGCGCGCATCCGCCGGAACAGGTCCAGGTTCTCCTCGACGCTGCGGTTGCGGTACGGCGACTCGCGGCCCGGCTCGGTGAGGGTGCCGCGGTACTCGCGCACCTGCTCGGGCGACAGGTCGCAGACGTAGGCCTTGCCGTCGCGGATCAGCTTCTCGGCGGCCAGGTAGTAGACCTCGAAGTAGTCCGAGGCATGGCGCAGGCTGGCCCATTCGAAGCCCAGCCAGCGCACGTCCTCCTGGATGGCGCGGACGAACTCGGGGTCCTCCTTGGCCGGATTGGTGTCGTCGAAGCGCAGGTTGCAGCGGCCGCCGAACTCCTCGGCGATGCCGAAGTCCAGGCAGATCGCCTTGGCGTGGCCGATGTGCAGGTAACCGTTGGGTTCGGGCGGAAAGCGCGTGCGGATCGCGGTGTGCTTGCCGCTGGCCAGGTCCTCGCGGACGATCTGGCGGATGAAATCGCGCTTTTCCGGGGTCTCGGAGGCGGGCGTGGCGTTTTCGGACATGGCGTGGGCAGCGGAATGCAAACCGCAAGTTTAGCCGACCCCCGGCGCCCCGGTTCGGGGGACGGGCAGGGGCGTCAGGGCGCGGTAACGGCGGCGGGCGTATGCTCGGGCCGTCCCGACCGCGCCGGAGCCCCGCCATGAAGGTCGCCTACCGCGCCCACAACCTGATCGACGCCCACCTGGCCCGGCACGTGCTGGAGGACGCCGGCGTGCCGGCCTTCGTCTTCGGTGAGGATCTGCTGGGGGCGGCCGGCGAGCTGCCGGTGTTCGGCGTGCTGCGGGTGTGCGTGCCCGACGCGGCCTGGCCGGAGGCCGACGCCGCCCTGCAGGCCGCAGGCCTGCGCGGCGGCCCCGACGGGCCGGCCGCGGACCCCGTTCCCGGCCTGCTGCCGGCCTGAACCACCGGAAGGAGACCCGCCATGAGCCTGGAAACGCTGCTGGGCGTGGGGGCGTACAGGCAGCGCATGCCGCGCCCGCAGGACCTGCTGCCCGGCCGCGACGCCCCGCTGCCGCTGCACAACGTCCACCACGTCCACGGCCGGCCGCTGCGCGGCGACTTCCCGGGGATGGAGACCGTCGAGTTCGGCATGGGCTGCTTCTGGGGCGCCGAGCGCCGCTTCTGGCAGCTGCCGGGGGTGTACACCACGGCGGCCGGCTACGCCGGCGGCGGCACCCCCAATCCGACCTACCGCGAGGTCTGTTCCGGCCGCACCGGCCACGCCGAGGTGGTGCGGGTGGTGTACGACCCGGCGCAGGTGGACTTCGCCACGCTGCTGCGGCTGTTCTGGGAAGGCCACGACCCGACCCAGGGCATGCGCCAGGGCAACGACGTGGGCACCCAGTACCGCTCGGTGATCCACTGCCACACCCGCGCCCAGTACCAGGCGGCCACGGCCAGCCGCGCCGCCTACCAGGCGGAGCTGCACCGGGCCGGGCTGGGCGAGATCACCACCGTCATCGCGTACCCGCCGCCGCCGTTCTACTACGCCGAGGACGAGCACCAGCAGTACCTGTCCAAGCACCCGGACGGCTACTGCGGCCTGGGCGGCACCGGGGTGGCCTGCCCGCTCTGAAGCCGGGCGCCGGATGCGCGCAGGCCACCCCGTCCGGGCGGCCTGCGCGGTGGCGGGGCGGGTCAGGCCCCCAGGCGCGCGGCGATGTCGTTGCGCAGCGCGTCCAGGTCGCGGGCGAAGGCGGCGATGCCCTCGGCCAGCTTCTCCGAGGCCATGGCGTCGGCGGCCAGGTCGGCGGCGAAGCGCTCGGCGGGCACCGGAGCGGGGGTGCGCTGCTCGCGCGGCGGCGGCCCCAGCTTCCGCTCCACCGTGCCGGTGGAGCTGTCCAGCTGCTCCAGCAGCTCCGGCGAGATGGTCAGGCGGTCGCAGCCGGCCAGGGCCAGCACCTGGTCCACCGAGCGGAACGAGGCGCCCATCACCACGGTGGCCGCGCCGCGCCGCTTGAATTCGTCGTAGACGCCGCGCACGAAGCGCACGCCCGGGTCCTCGTCGATGCTGGCCGGCACCTGGCCGCGGGCCTTGTGCCAGTCGAGGATGCGGCCGACGAACGGCGAGATCAGGAACGCGCCGGCCTCGGCGCAGGCGATGGCCTGGGTCGGGTTGAAGATCAGGGTCAGGTTGCAGTCGATGCCCTCGGCCTGCAGCTGGCGCGCGGCCTCCACGCCCTCCCAGGTGGCGGCCACCTTGATCAGCACCTTTTCGCGCGGGACGCCGCGCTCGGCGTACATGGCGATGAACTTGCGCGCCTTGGCCACGGTGGCGGCGGTGTCGTGGGCCAGGTCGGCATCCACCTCGGTGGACACCCGGCCGGGCACCAGCGCGGCGAGCATGGCGCCCACGCCCACGGTCAGGCGGTCGGCCACCTCGTCCACCAGGGCGCGACGGTCGCCGGACCGGGAGCGGGCCCAGGCCAGCTCGCGCTCGATCAGGTCGGCGTACACCGGCAGGCCCAGCGCCTTTTTCACCAGCGTGGGGTTGGTCGTGCAGTCGACCGGGCGCAGCCGGGCGATGGCGTCGTAGTCGCCGGTGTCGGCGACGACCACGGACAGTTCGCGCAACTGCTGCAAGCGGGACGGAGTGGAAGCGTTGGCGGTCATGACCTGGCTCGGAAACGGTTGGAGGGACGACGACGGCGGAGCGTAGCCGCACCGGGGTGGACGCGGGGTGGGCGCCGGTGGTGCGGATGCCGTCCGGGCTATGGTAGCGTTATCAGGAAGGGATTTCGCCAGCCACGGGGAGACCGCGGTGGGGCGCCGCTTCCCTTCCCGTGCGTATGGCGCGGGCGTGCGCAAGGGCACGGCCGCGGATGTGCGCGCTGTGTAAGCTTTCTCCGCCTTCCTTCCGGCCAAGCCTCCATGACCGATCGCCTGCGTCGCACCAAGATCCTCGCCACCCTCGGTCCGGCTACCGACCCGCCCGGGGTGCTGGACGCGCTGCTGCGCGCCGGGGTCAATGTCGTCCGCCTCAATTTCTCCCACGGCGATCCGTCTGGGCAGGCGCGCCGCGCCGAGGAGGTGCGCGCCGCCGCCCGCCGCCAGGGTGTGGAAGTGGGCATCCTCGCTGACCTGCCGGGCCCGAAGATCCGCATCGAGCGCTTCGCCGAGGGCAAGGTGACGCTGCAGGCCGGCGCCCGCTTCGACCTGGTGGCCGAGGCCGACGCACCGCCGGGCGACGCCACCCGGGTGGGCGTCAGCTACCTGGGCCTGCCCGACGACGTCGCCCCGGGCGATGTGCTGCTGCTGGACGACGGCCTGGTGCAGCTGCGCGTGGAGCAGGTGCAGGGGCGCCGCATCGTCACCACCGTGCTCAACGACGGCGTGCTGTCCGACCGCAAGGGCCTGAACAAGCTCGGCGGCGGCCTGTCGCTGGGCGCGCTGACCGACCGCGACCGCGAGCTGATCGCCTACGTCGCCGGACTGGGCGTGGACTTCATCGCCGTGTCCTTCTGCCGCAACGCCGAGGACATGGAGGAGGCGCGGCGCATCGCCCGCGAGCACGGCAGCGACGCGTCGCTGGTGGCCAAGATCGAGCGCACCGAGGCGGTGCGCAACCTGTCCGAGATCGTCGAGGCCTCGGACGTGGTGATGGTCGCGCGCGGCGACCTGGGCGTGGAAATCGGTGACGCCGAGCTGCCGGGCCTGCAGAAGAAGATCATCCGCGAGGCCCTGGCCCAGAACAAGGTCGTGATCACCGCCACGCAGATGCTGCAGTCCATGGTGGAAAGCCCGATCCCGACCCGTGCCGAGGTGCTGGACGTGGCCAACGCGGTGATCGACGGCACCGATGCGGTGATGCTCTCGGCCGAGACCGCCGCCGGCGCCTATCCGGTGCGCGCGGTCGAGACCATGGCCCGCATCTGCCTGGGCGCCGAGCGCCAGTTCCAGACCGAGGTGGACTTCAGCAAGGCGCCGCGCAACCTGGAGCGTGCCGACCAGGCCATCGCCATGGCCAGCATGTTCCTGTCCGAGCACGTGGGCGTGAGCGCCATCGTGGCCATGACCGAGTCCGGCGGCACCGCCCGCTTCCTCTCGCGCTTCCGCGCCCGCGCCCCGATCTACGCCTTCTCCCGCCACGCCGGCGCGCGCCGGCGCATGGCCCTGATGCGCGACGTGTTCCCGGTGGACTACGACAGCCGGGGGCAGACCCCGGGCGAGGCCGGGCGCGGCTGCATCCGCCTGCTGGTGGAGGCCGGCCTGCTCAAGCCGGGCGAGCGGGTGATCTTCACCAGTGGCGAGCGCATGGAGACCCACGGCGCGACCAACACCCTGCGCCTGCTCGAGGTCGGCGCCGACGGCAAGGCCAGCGGCCTGGGCGAGCTGTAACCGCTTCCGGCGGCCGTGGCCGGGTGGGCGCGCGGGGGCGGCTATAATCGCCGCCCCTCTCCCCGTCCGCGTGCGCAGGAAACCATGAGCATCGAGCAGCTTGCCGAGACCGCCCAGGCGATGGTCGCCCCGGGCAAGGGCATCATCGCGATCGACGAATCCACCGCCACCATCGGCAAGCGCTTTGCCGCGGTCGGTATCGAGAACACCGAGGAGAACCGCCGCGCCTACCGCGAGCTGCTGCTGACCACGCCGAAGCTGTCCGAGCACATCTCCGGCGCCATCCTCTACGACGAGACCCTGCGCCAGTCCACCCGCGACGGCGTGCCCTTCGCCAGATACATGGCCGAGCACGGCATGATCCCCGGAATCAAGGTGGACAAGGGCACCGTGCCGCTGGCCGGTTTCCCCGGCGAGCTGGTCACCGAGGGCCTGGACGGCCTGCGCGGCCGCCTGGAGGAGTACTACCGCCTGGGCGCGCGCTTCGCCAAGTGGCGTGCGGTGATCAACATCGGCGAGGACATTCCCACCGGCACCTGCATCGACGCCAACACCCACGCCCTGGCCCGCTACGCGGCGCTTTGCCAGGAGCAGGGCCTGGTGCCGATGGTCGAGCCGGAGGTGCTGATGGACGGCGACCACGACATCGAGACCTGCTACGAGGTCACCGAGGCCGTGCTGCGCTCGCTGTTCGCCGCCCTGTACGAGCAGAACGTGCTGCTGGAAGGCACCATCCTCAAGGCCTCGATGGTCATCTCCGGCAAGGACTGTCCGGAGCAGGCCGACGTGCAGGAGGTGGCCGAGTCCACCCTGATGTGCCTCAAGAGCACCGTGCCGGCGATCCTGCCGGGCATCGTGTTCCTGTCCGGCGGGCAGAGCGACGAGGCCGCCACCGCGCACCTGGACGCGATGAACCGCCTGGGCCCGAACCCGTGGCCGCTGAGCTTCTCCTACGGCCGGGCCATGCAGCAGGCCGCGCTGAAGCTGTGGGCCCAGGACATGCAGGGCAACTGGCGCAAGGCCCAGGAAACCGTCTACGCCCGCGCCCGCGACAACGGCCTGGCCGCGCTGGGCAGGTGGGAAGGCTGAAGGGCCGCGCCCGCCGTCCCTCCGGAGACGCCGGCCTCCGCGCCGGCGTTTCCCGGTCCCGGGGAGGGCCTATTCGGTTAGCATCTCGCCGCCGGGCTTGAACACCCAGGTGCGGGTCACGTGCAGGATGTCCACGCCGTCGCCGGCATCCGGCAGCGGCGGGAACGGTTCGGCCAGGTGGACGATGCGGATCGCGCTCTCGTCCAGCAGCGGGGTGCCGCTGGAGCGCAGGATGCGCGCGCTATCCACGCTGCCGTCGCGGCGCACGCCCACGCTCAGCACCACCTGGCCGCCCAGCCGGCGCCGGCGCGCCTCGTCCGGGTAGTTGAGGTTGCCGATCCGCTCGACCCGGTCCACCCAGGCCCGCAGGTAGTTGGCGTAGTGGTATTCCCGGGTACTGGCGGAGACGAACTTGCGGGTGGGGCGCCGGGCGTACAGCTCCGAGCGAAGGTAGACCTCGGCGGCCAGGCGCGCCATCTCCGCGTCGCGGGCGGCGCGCTCGGGGCTGACCGGCGGCAGCGGCGCGTCCACCGGCTGCTCGGGCTGGGCCACCGGCACCGGATCCCCGCCGCGGCGGGTGGCCACCACCCGGGCCTGCGGCGGCGGCGCCTCCATGGCGCTGGCGCGGGCCGGCTCCGGCGCTTGGCCGGGCTCGGCCAGCGGCACGCTGCCGGCCTGCATCTCGCGCGGACGCCGGGCCTGGTCGTGCTCGCCGCCGCCGCGGTTGTTGGCCTGGGCCAGGAAGTCGGCCTGCTCGGGCGTCAGCGGGGTGCTGGTCTGGCTGAAGATCACGTCCAGGGTCGGCACCATCGGCGCCTCGTCGCCGAAGGCGAAGCCCAGGCCCAGGACCAGGATGCCGTGGACCAGCAGCGACAGCACCACCGTGGCGTTCAGTCGCTGCTGCGGGCCGATCCGCGGCGGGGTGACGGGCGCCGTGCTCATGCCGGCGGTCCGGCCTCGATGGCGTCGAACAGGCGCCCGGCGATGTTGATGCCGAACTGGGCGTCCAGCTCGCGCACGCAGGTGGGGCTGGTGACGTTGACCTCGGTCAGCCAGTCGCCGATCACGTCCAGGCCGACGAAGCGCATGCCGCGCCGGCGCATCTCCGGGCCGACCTGGGCGGCGATCCAGCGGTCGCGCTCGGACAGCGGGCGACCCTCGCCGCGGCCGCCGGCGGCCAGGTTGCCGCGGAATTCGTCGCCCTGCGGGATGCGCGCCAGGCAGTACTCCACCGGCTCGCCGTCGATCAGCAGGATGCGCTTGTCGCCGTGGACGATCTCCGGGATGTAGCGCTGGGCCAGGGCGAGCCTGCGGCCGCCCCCGGTCAGGGTCTCCAGGATCACGTTCAGGTTGGGATCGCCGGGCTGGCTGAGGAAGATCGAGCGCCCGCCCATGCCGTCCAGGGGCTTGAGCACGACCTTGCCGTGCTCGATCGCGAAGGCCTTCAGCTCGGCCGGGTCGCGGCTGATCCGGGTCGGCGGGCAGCACTGCGGGAACAGCATCGCCGCCAGCTTCTCGTTGAAGTCGCGCAGGCCGCGCGGGTCGTTGACCACCTGCGCGCCGGCCAGGCGCGCCAGGTCCAGGATCTGGGTGTCGTACAGGTATTCGGCGTCGACCGGCGGGTCCTTGCGCATCAGCACCACCTGGCCGGGGCCGAAGGCCAGTTCCGCGAACCGCCCCAGCTCGTGCCAGCCGGCCGGATCCTCGCGCACCCGCAGCGGCGCGGCCACGGCCACCGCGCGGCCGTCGCGCACGGCCAGCCCGCCGGGACGCACATAGTGCAGGCGGTGCCCGCGCCGCTGGGCCTCCAGCAGCATCGCGAAGGTGGTGTCCTTGGCGATCTTGATCGACCCGATCGGGTCCATCACGACGATGACGTCCAGGGCCATGGCGCGCGGCAGCGGGGTAGGGACCTGCGATGGTAGCCGAAGGTGGCGCCGGCCGGCGCCGGCGCGGCCGGTTATTGCGACCGCCGCCGCATCCCGGCGTGTGCCGGACTTGACAGTATCGGGCCGTGCTGGGATATAGAGGCCTTCGCAGCGGCGCCGGGAGAAGCGCCGCGCGTACGGGGAATTCAGAAGGTGATGACTGAAAACACGGCCCCGCAGGGGGCACTGGATGGGCTTCGGGTCATGGTGATCGATGACTCCAAGACCATCCGCCGCACCGCCGAGACTCTGCTCAAGCGGGAGGGATGCGAGGTCGTCACCGCCGCCGACGGCTTCGAGGCCCTGGCCAAGATCGCCGACCAGCAACCGCAGATCATCTTCGTCGACATCATGATGCCGCGCCTGGACGGCTACCAGACGTGCGCGCTCATCAAGGGCAACCAGAAGTTCAAGTCGACGCCGGTGATCATGCTGTCGTCCAAGGACGGCCTGTTCGACAAGGCGCGCGGCCGCATCGTCGGGTCGGAACAGTACCTGACCAAACCGTTCACTCGCGAAGAGCTGCTTAGCGCCATCCGTACCTACGTCAACGCCTGACCGGGGGGCAGGCAACACCATGGCTCGAATCCTGCTGATCGAAGATTCGCCGACCGATCGTGCGGTTTTCACCCAGTGGCTGGAGCGCGACGGCCACGAGGTCCTGGTGGCGAGCAACGCCGAGGACGGCCTGACGCTGGCGCGCGAGCAGCAGCCGGACCTGGTGCTGATGGATGTCGTGCTGCCGGGCATGAGCGGCTTCCAGGCCACCCGCGCGCTGACCCGCGGCGAGGCCACCAGCAGGATCCCGGTGCTGATCGTCAGCACCAAGAGCATGGAGACCGACCGCGCCTGGGGCATGCGCCAGGGGGCGGTGGACTACATCGTCAAGCCTCCCCGCCAGGAGGAGCTTCTGGAGAGGATCAAGCAGCTGGTGAACGCCTGATGCGCACGCCCTTCGACATCCTGTCCGACTACGAGCGGCGCAGCCTCGCCCACGCGGTGCAGCTGCCGGCACGCGAACTGGGCAGGGATGTGTGGCGCGGGGTCGGCTACCGCATCGGCAGGCGCCGCCTGGTGTCGCAGTTCGGCGAGGTCGTGGAGATCCTGCCGATGCCGCCGGTCACCCCGGTGCCGGGCGCCCAGCCCTGGCTGCTGGGCATCGGCAACGTGCGCGGCAACCTGTTCCCGGTCATCGACCTGAAGCTGTTCCTGGAGGGCGAGCGCACCGTGCTGCACGAGGGGCAGCGGGTGCTGATCATGCGCCAGCAGGGCGGCGACGTGGCCCTCACCATCGACGAGCTGTACGGCCAGCGCAGCTTCGGCGAGGAGCAGGCCATCGACCCGGCGCCCCTGGCGCAGGGCCGCTACGCCCACTTCATCGACCGCGCGTTCCACGGCGACGACGCCGACTGGGGCGTGTTCTCCCTGTCGCGGCTGGCCCGCACTCCCGAATTCAGGCAAGCGGCGGCGTAAGCCGGCGCATCCGCATTCCGACGAGGCCGAAGAAGCATGAGTACTGCCCTTGAAACCTCCAAGACCAGTCGCCTGGGCGGCGTCAGCACCGGGTTCTGGCTGGTCCTGCTGGCGATCTCGGTGGTGGTGTTCGGCCTCAACACCGGCGTGGCCACCTGGCAGGCCAACCGCCTGGCCGGCGGCAGCACCTCGGCCGCGGACCTGCAGGTGCTGTCGCAGCAGCTGGCCAACCAGGGCCGCGACGCGGTGGCGGGCAACGCCGCGGCGTTCAAGGAATTCCGCGCCACCCGCGCGCAGATCGCGCGCGAGGTGGACTCCCTGCAGTCGCGCTTCGCCAACGAGCCGGTGATCTCCGGTCCGCTGGAGCGGCTGATGCAGACCTGGCGGCCGATGGCCACCCACGCCGGCCAGATCGAGGCGTCCGAACAGGCGGTGCTGGCGGTGTCCGGCAACGCCGACCGCTTCGTCGCCCGCGTCCCACAGCTGCAGGCCCAGCTCAACGAGGTGGTGCGCGCGATGACCGCCGGCGGCGCGCCGGCCACCCAGGTGTTCAACGCCCTGCAGCAGGTGGTGGTGGCCGGCACCATGGCCCGCCGCGTGACCGAGATCCGCGCCGGCGGCCCGGGCGCGGCCAGCGCCGGCGACGCGCTGACCCGCGACGCGCTGGTGTTCGGCCAGGTGCTCGACGGCCTGGCCAACGGCAACGAGGAGCTGGGCGTGGCCCCGGTGCGCAACGCCGCCGCGCAGGCGGCGCTGCAGCAGTCGCAGGCGCAGTGGGCGGAGATGCGCACCGACCTGGACGCGATCCTGGGCAGCTCGCGCGACCTGTTCGCCGCGCAGGCGGCCGCCGCCGGCATCCCCGGAAACGCCGGCCGCATGCTGGAGGACAGCCGGCGCCTGTTCGAGGCCTCCGCCCCCTTCGGCTCGGCCAACGACACCCGCCTGTTCCCGAACTTCTGGCTGGGCGTGGTCTCCGGCGCGCTGGCCCTGATCTCGCTGATCGGCTACGTGTGGAGCTCGGTGCGCAACCGCGCCCGCGAGCAGGAGGCCCGACTGCAGGCCCAGGTGGAGTTCAACAGCCGCAACCAGCAGGCGATCATGCGGCTGCTGGACGAGATCAGCTCGCTCGGCGAAGGCGACCTGACGGTGCGCGCCTCGGTGACCGAGGACATGACCGGCGCCATCGCGGACGCCATCAACTACGCCGTGGACGAGCTGCGCAACCTGGTGACCACGATCAACGACACCTCGGTGCAGGTGGCGGCCTCGTCGCAGGAGACCCAGGCCACGGCCCTGCAGCTGGCCGAGGCGGCCAACCACCAGGCCGAGCAGATCGCCGCCGCGTCCGAGCGCATCCGCGAGATCGCGGCGAGCATCGAACAGGTGTCGCGCAACTCCACCGAATCGGCCGAGGTGGCGCAGCGCTCGGTGCTCATCGCCGCCGAGGGCGCCGGCGTGGTGCGCGAGACCATCAACGGCATGGACCAGATCCGCGACCAGATCCAGGAGACCTCCAAGCGCATCAAGCGCCTGGGCGAGTCTTCCCAGGAGATCGGCTCGATCGTGGAACTGATCAACGACATTTCCGAGCAGACCAACATCCTGGCGCTCAACGCGGCCGTGCAGGCCGCCTCGGCGGGCGAGGCCGGCCGAGGCTTCGCGGTGGTGGCCGACGAAGTGCAGCGCCTGGCCGAACGCACCTCCAACGCGACCCGACGCATCGAAGGTCTGGTCCAGGCGATCCAGGCCGACACCAACGAGGCGGTCAGCTCGATGGAACAGACCACCGCCGAGGTGGTGTCCGGTGCCCGCCTGGCCGAGGACGCCGGTACCGCGCTGGCCGAGATCGAGCGCGTGTCCAATGACCTGAACGAGCTCATCAAGCGCATCTCGGTGGCGGCGCAGCAGCAGGCGGTGGCCGCGGCGGACATCACGCGCACGATGGACGTGATCCGCCAGATCACCGGCCAGACCTCGCGCGGCGCGGGGCAGACGGCCGAGTCGATCGGACACCTGGCGCAGCTGGCCGCGGACCTGCGCCGCTCGGTCGCCGACTTCAAGCTGCCGGCCTGACGGGAGGGGGAATGAGCATCGGTCGGTACATGCGCACGGGCCAGCTGGCAGGGGAGCGGCGATGAGTGCGCTGCGCGACGCCATGAGCCACGCCGTCCTCGGCTGGGTCAAGCCCGAGCTGGACGAGACCCTGCGCCAGGCGCGCGGCGAGATCGAGGCGTTCGTCGAGAACCCGGCCGACACCAGCCGCATGCGCTTCTGCGCGGGCTACCTGCACCAGGTGCAGGGCACCCTGCGCATGGTCGAGCTGTACGCCCCGGCCATGGTGGCCGAGGAAATGGAGCTGCTGGCGCAGGCGCTGCAGCACGGCGAGGCCGCCGACCGCGACGAGGCCTGCGCCACGCTGATGCGCGGCACCGTGCTGCTGCCGGACTACCTGGAACGCCTGCAGAACGGCCACCGCGACATCCCGATCGTGCTGCTGCCGCTGCTCAACGAGATCCGCGCCGCACGCGGCGAGCCGGGCCTGAGCGAGAGCGTGCTGTTCGCCCCGGACCTGACCGGTCCGCTGCCCGATTCGGTTCCGGCCACCTCGGCGCTGCCCTCGACCCAGCGCCTGGACCAGGCCGTGCGCGCCCGCGAGCGTTTCGAGCAGGCGCTGGCCGCCTGGCCGGAGGACGGCGCGCCCGCCGACGCCGCGGCCCTGGCCGAGGGCGCGGCGGCGATGCTGGAGAACACCGCCCACGAGGCCACCCGGCGCATGCTGTGGGTGCTGGCCTCGGCGGCCGAGGCGCTGCGCGACGGCGCGCTGCAGCCCGGCCCGGCGCTGCACGGCGCCTTCGCCGGCATCGCCCGCGCCGTGGCCCTGGCCCAGGAGGACGACACCCTGCCGGCCGAGTCGCGCGGCGTGGTCAGCCAGGAGCCGACCCGCCAGCTGCTGTTCCTGGTGGCGCAGGCGCGCGTGCCGCACCCGGCACTGGACGCGCTGCGCCAGGCCTTCGACCTGGACGCGCACATGCCCAGCGAGGCCGAGCTGGACCATGCCCGGGGCAGCCTGGCCGGCCGCAACCGCGAGCTGCTCAACACCGTCGGCAGTGCGGTCAAGGAGGAGCTGCTGCGGGTCAAGGACGCGCTGGACCTGCACCTGCGCACCGGCGGCGATCCGGCCGCCCTGCAGCCGCAGGCCGCCGACCTGGCGCGGGTGGCCGACACCCTGGGCATGCTCGGCCTGGGCGTGGCCCGCGACGTGGTACTGCAGCAGCGCGCCGCGCTGGAGGCCATCGCCCGCGGCGAGGCGCCGGCCACCGAGGGTGCGCTGCTGGACATCGCCGGCGCACTGCTCTACGTGGACGCCTCGCTGGACGAGCAGGTCGCGCGCCTGGGCGCGCCGGCCGAGGATGCGGCCGAAGACGCGGCCGTGGCCGAGACCCGGCGCACGGTGGAGGTGCTGGCGCACGAGGCCATCGCCAACTTCGCCGCCGCGCGCGAGCACTTCGTCGCCTTCATCGAGACCAACTGGGACCACGGCCGCCTGGCCGAGGTCCCGCGCCTGCTGGAGGAGGTGGCCGGCGCGCTGCGCATCCTTGAGCTGGACCAGCCGGCCGACTATCTGGAAGGCGTGCGTCGCTACGTGGCCGAGGAACTGATCGCCCGCCGCCGCGTGCCCAGCAGCCGCCAGCTGGACACCCTGGCCGACGCCATGGCCAGCCTGGAGTACTACCTGGAGGCGCTGCGCGACCGTCGCCCCAACCGCGACGAGATCCTGGAGATCGCGCGCAGCAGCCTGGAGAACCTGCACTACTGGCCGCTGCCGCCGCAGCACGAGGCGCAGGCCGGCCCGGCCGCGGCCCCGCCGCCGGCCGTGGAGGCCGCGCCCGCCGCGGAGGTTCCGCCGGCCGCGCCCGCGAAGGCCGCGCCGCCGGTGCCCGAGGGTCTGGCCTGGGAGGTCGCCGAGCTGGAGCGCCCGAGCATCCCCACCTTGGACGACGCGGCCCTGGGCGGCACTCTCGAGGTGGCCGCCATCGGCGCGCCCGAGCCGGAGCCGCTGGCCATCCCGCCGCTGGAGGTCGAGCTGCCGCCGCTGGAGACGGAGCCAGTGCAGGCGCCGTCCACCGTCGAGTACAACCTCGGCTTCGACCCGGTCGCCGCCGAGTACGATGCGACGGCGCCGGAACCGGCCGCCGCCGCGGCCGGGCCGGCGGCCCCCGACGTCCCCGCCACACAGACTGATGCCGCCGCGGCCGATGCCGGCATCGGCCCGGTCCAGGCCGGCGGCCGGGACGTGGCCGCCACCGGCGTGCCGGGCGAAGCCGCGCCGCCGGCCGCAGCTCCGGCCGGTGCCGTGCCGCCGCCGGCCGGCGACGGCCTGTCCGGCCAGTGGCTGGACCTGACCCTCAAGGTGATCCCCACCATCGTCCGTCCGGGCGAGGCGCCGGCCGGGGCCGATGCGGCCGCCGGTGGCGATGCCATCCCGGCCGCGGACGCCGGCCCGGCCGACGCCGGCGGCACGCTGCCGGAGCCGGAGCCCGTGGCGGCTGACGGCCTGGCGGTGGATCCCGCCGGAGACGGGGACGCGGACGCCAGCGCGCTGCTGGCCGAGATCTCCGCCGCCGCCGCGGAGCTGCCCGTGGGCGGCCCGGCGCCGGCCGTTTCCGACGGGGCGGCCGCGCCCGCAGCGCCGGCGGCCCCCGCCGCACCGGCGGCTCCCGCCGCGTCCGACGCGGCCGCGGCCATGCACGGCGGCTTCGAGCACAGCGACGAGATCGATTCGGACATCCGCGAGGTGTTCCTCGAGGAGTTCGAGGAGGAGCGCGCCAACCTGGCGCGCCTGGTGCCGTACTGGCTGGCCGCGCAGGACGACCTGGAGCGCCTGCGTGCCGTGCGCCGCGTGTTCCACACCCTCAAGGGCAGCGGCCGCCTGGTGGGCGCGCGCGCCCTGGGCGAGTTCAGCTGGAAGATCGAGAGCATGCTCAACCGCGTGCTCGACGGCACCCGCCCGCCGAGCGCCGCGGTCGCGGCGATGGTGCAGCAGGCCTGCGAGGTGCTGCCGCTGCTGGACGCCGCACTGCGCGGCCAGGCCCCGCTGACCGTGGACCTGGCCGGCATGGAGGCGGTGGCCGAGCGCATCGCCGCGGGCGAGGAGGCCTTCTACGTGGCGCCGACCGCCGCCGTGGTGGCCACCGACACCGTCACCCCCGTGCCTGCCGCCGGACCCCGCGCCGAGGAGGAGGAAGGCACACCGGCCTCGGTGGACAGCGTGCTGCGCGAGATCCTCGAGGCCGAGGTCGCCCAGCACCTGGAGACCGTGGATGCCTGGCTGGCGTGCGCGCGCCCGGTGCCGCAGCCGGTGACCGAGGCGCTGCTGCGCGCCATCCACACCATGAACGGCGCGTTCGCGATGACCGACGTGCCGGAGATCACCGCCGTCACCGACGCGGCCGAGAGCTTCGTCAAGCGCTCGCTGGCCGCCGGCCGCGTGCCCGGGGCCGAGGGCGTGGACGCCATCGCCGCCGCCGCCGAGGCCATCCGCGGCTGCGTGCGCGCGCTGCAGGCCGAATCGCCGCGCATCCCGCGCCAGGCCGCGCTGGCCGCGCGCCTGGGGGCGCTGGCCGCGGCCCTGCCCGAGGCGCGCTGGCCGCAGCCGGCCCCGGACGAGCTGGACGAACTGGAGCCGCCGCTGCAGGTCCCGCCGGCCGGTTCCGCCGAACTCACCGGCGCAGAGGACCTGAGCGCCTACCTGGCGCCGGAGTTCGCCGTGGAAGAGCCCGTGCAGGGCGCCGCCACGGACGAGCCGGAAGCCGCGGCCGGAGTCTCCGCCGCCGTGCCGGAGGCCCCGCCGGAGCCGGCGGCCGCGACGCCCGCTCCGTCCGAGGCCGCCACGGCCGGCGTGGAGATGCCGGCCGCGGACACCCTCGAAGCGCCGGCCGCCGAAGAACCCGCCATCCAGGTTGCCGCCCCCGCCGATGTGGACGCGCACGCGGATGTCCCCGCTGCCGCGCAGGAGGAGGCGGCTGCCGCGGAGACCGCGGTGCAGACCGAGGAATCCGCCGCCGCTGGCGCCACGGACCAGGCCGGTCCGGCCGCCGGAGTGGCGGCCGAAGGCTTGGACGTGACGCCCGTGGAGGAGGCCGTCGCACCGGCCGCGGAGGCTCCCGCCGGATCCCCCGACTCCGCCATCGGCGTGGCCGGGGCCGCCGGAGCGGAAGCGGTTGCCCGGGAGGAGGCCGGCGTGCCGGCCACGATGGCGGAGGACCATGTCCCGGCGCAGGAACCGGCCCCGCTGGAGCCGGCTGCCGTGGCCCCGTCCGCGTCTGCCCCGTCCGTGCCCGCCGCGGCGGAAGCGGAAGCGCCCGTGGAGGCCGGGGAGGCCATGCTCGATTTCAGCGAGCTGGACCGCGACCTGGTCGACATCTTCGTCGAGGAGGGCGCGGACCTGCTCGACCACGTCGACCGCCTGCTGCAGGACCTGCGCGAGGATCCGGCCTCGCGCGAGACCATCGTCGGCCTGCAGCGCGACCTGCACACGCTCAAGGGCGGTGCGCGCATGGCCGGCATCACCACCATCGGCAACCTCGGCCACGTGATCGAGTCGCTGCTGGAAGGCGCGGCCGAGCAGCGCCTGGAGCTGGGCCGCGCCGACGTGGAGCTGCTCGAGCGCGGTTTCGACACCCTGCACCGTCTGCTGGTGCAGACCCGCGCGCACCGCGTGACCCGCATGCCGCAGGCGCTGATCGACGAGTTCGAGGCGCGCATCCGCGGCGAGGCCTATGTGCCGGCGGCCGCGCAGCGCTCGGCCGAGGCCGACTATGTCTCCCAGCTGACCAGCGCCGCCGCGCCCGCGGCGGAGGAACCGGCCGCCGCCGCGCCCGCGGAGCCGGTCCCGGCGCCGCAGCCGGCCCCGGCACAGCCGGCTGTGCCCGCGCCGCAGACCGCCTGGGTCGCCACCACGCCGCTGTCGGCGCCGATCGAGGAAGCACCCGCGCCGGCCGCCGAGGACGGCGTGGCGCGGCCGCCGCAGGAGCAGGTGCGCGTGCGCGCCGACCTGCTCGACAACCTGGTGAACTTCGCCGGCGAGGTGGCGATCTACCGCTCGCGCCTGGAGCAGCAGATGGGCGCGTTCCGCGCCGCCCTGGCCGAGCTGGAACGCACCAACACCCGCCTGCGCGACCAGCTGCGCCGCCTGGACCTGGAGACCGAGGCGCAGATCGTGGCGCGCTACCAGCGCGAGCAGGACAGCGCCGACCCGACCTTCGACCCGCTGGAGCTGGACCGCTTCTCCACGCTGCAGCAGCTCAGCCGCGCGCTGAACGAGTCGGCGGCCGACCTGTCCGGCCTGCAGGGCGTGCTCGACGAGCTGGCGCGCCAGTACGACGCCCTGCTGCAGCAGCAGTCGCGCGTGAGCGCGGAGCTGCAGGACGGCCTGATGAGCGCGCGCATGGTGCCGTTCGACAGCATCGTGCCGCGCCTGCGCCGCGTGGTGCGGCAGTCGGCGCACGACACCGGCAAGCAGGTGCAGCTGCGCCTGGACGGTACCCACGGCGAGCTGGACCGCAACGTGCTCGACCGCATGGTCGCGCCGCTGGAGCACATGCTGCGAAACGCGGTTGCCCATGGTCTGGAGCGCCCGGACGAGCGCCGCGCCGCCGGCAAGGCGGAGGAAGGCACCATCACCATCGCCCTGCGCCGCGAGGGTTCGGAAATCGTGCTGCAGGTGGGCGACGACGGCCGCGGCCTGGACCGCGCCGCGATCCGCCGCCGCGCCGAGCAGCGCGGCCTGGTCAAGCCCGACGCCGTGCTTACCGACGCCGAGCTGGATTCGCTGATCTTCGAGTCCGGCTTCACCACCTCCGAGCAGGTCAGCCAGCTGGCCGGCCGCGGCGTGGGCATGGACGTGGTGCGCAACGAGGTGCGCCAGCTCGGCGGCACCGTGGAGATCGACTCGGTGGCCGGCCGTGGCACCGTGTTCACCCTGCGCCTGCCGCAGACCCTGGCGGTGACCCAGGCGGTGTTCGTGCAGATCGGCGAGACCACCTACGCGGTGCCGGTGGCCTCGGTCAGCGGCATCGGCCGCATCTCGCGCGAGCGCTTCGAGGCGGGCGTGGGCGGTTACCGCTACGCCGGCGAGGAATACACGCTCTATGACCTGGGCCTGCTGGTCGGCCAGGGCCCGGCCAAGGCCGAGGGCCAGGCGCAGGTGCCGCTGCTGCTGGTGCGCGCCGGCGACCTGCGCGCGGCCGTGGCCATCGACCAGGTGATCGGCAACCGCGAGATCGTGGTCAAGCCGGTGGGCCTGCAGATCGCCTCGATCCCGGGCATCTACGGCGCCACCATCACCGGCGACGGCCGCGTGGTGGTGATCCTGGACGTGGCCCCGCTGGTGCGCCGCCACCTGGCGCAGCCGGAGCGCCCGGCCGCCGCGGTCCCGCCGCAGCAGCAGCGCTACGCGCCGCTGGTGATGGTGGTGGACGACTCGCTGACCATGCGCAAGGTCACCGGCCGCGTGCTGGAGCGCCACAACTTCGAGGTGGTGACCGCGCGCGACGGCGTCGAGGCGCTGGAGCGGCTGGAGGAGCGCGTCCCCGACCTGATGCTGCTGGACATCGAGATGCCGCGCATGGACGGCTACGAGCTGGCCACGGCCATGCGCGCCGACCCGCGCTTCCGCGAGGTGCCGATCATCATGATCACCTCGCGTACCGGCGACAAACACCGCCAGCGCGCCTTCGAGATCGGCGTGCAGCGCTATCTGGGCAAGCCCTACCAGGAGCTGGACCTGATGCGCAACGTCTACGACCTGCTGGGTATTGCCCGTGTCCGAGAGTGAGACCCCCAAGCCGGTGGCCCTGCTGGCCCGTCCCGGCCAGGCGCGCGAGCGCCTGCGCCAGGCGCTGGAGGCGGCCGGCGCCCGCATCGTGCTGGAAGAGGACCCCTGCGCGCTGGACCCGGCCGCGCTGCAGGCCGCCGCGCCGCAGGCGGTGCTGGTGGCCCTGGAGCCGGCGGTGGAGGACGCGCTGGAGAAGCTGGACCCGGTGCTGCAGGCGCCGGGCGTGCTGGCCATCTTCGACGAGGCCGACCTGGCCGCGCGCCGCGAGGGCTGGGAGGCGCAGCGCTGGATCCGCCACCTGGCGGCCAAGCTCAACGGCCACGACGACGTGCTGCCGCCCGGCCACGAGGCCGACCTGGTGCTGGACGTGCGGCCGCCGCCACTGCTGCGTGACGAGCCGGTGGTGGACGCGGCGCCGTTCGCGCCGCACCTGGCCGAGGCTGCCCTGCACGCCGGGCGCCTGCCGTCGGACACCCTGCCGGGCAGGCGCCAGGACGAAGGCCTGCCGCCGCCGTCGGAATGGTCCCTGGTCGATCCGGTCGAGGCGTCCGGCGGCCCGCGCAGCGTGGCTCCGCCGCCGCTGCCGGACTTCTCGCACCTGGAGCTGGTGCCGGTGGAGGAACCGGGCGCCAGCGTGGCCGGTGCGGTGCTGGTGATCGCCGGCATCGGCGGCCCGGACGCGCTGCGCAAGCTGCTGGCCGAGATGACGCCGGGATTCAGACGGCCGGTGCTGGTGCAGCTGCGCCTGGACGGCGGCCGCTACGACAACCTGGTCAAGCAGATGGCGCGCGTCTCGGTGCTGCCGGTGGCCATGGCCATGCCCGGCGACGCCGTGGCGGCCGGCACGGTGTACGTGCTGCCCGACGGCGTGGGCCTGGAGATGCGCGGGGGCGTGCTGCGCTTCGCCGACGTGGACGCGGCCCACGAGCCGCTGGCGGTGCTGCCGCCGGCCGAGAGCGCGGTGGTGGTGCTCAGCGGCGCCCTGCCGGCGCGGATGGATGCGGCGCTGGCGCTGGCCATGCGCGGCGGCCTGGCCCTGGGCCAGGCGCTGGAGGGTTGCTACGACGCCAACGCGGTCAAGCTGCTGGCCGCCGGCGGCGGCGAGCTGGGCACGCCGGCGGAGCTGGCCACGCGCCTGGCCGAGCGCTGGGGCTGAGCGGACGGAGCAGGAATACGGCATGGCATACAAGAGCGACGAGATCCGCGGCGTCATGATCCCGGTGGGGACCGAGCGCCTGCTGCTGCCCAACGCCACCGTCGCCGAGGTGCTGGCGCGGGTGGAGGTGGAGCCGGTGGCCGGGGCGCCGGAGTGGCTGGCCGGGCGCATCGCCTGGCACGGCTGGCAGGTGCCGATGATCGTGTTCTCGCGCCTGGCCGGGCTGGGCGAGGACCCGGGCGCGGGCCTGCGCCGCCGCGCGGTGGTGCTCAAGGCCCTGGGTGGCGATCCGGAACTGCCGTACTTCGCCCTGGAGACGGCGGCCCTGCCGCAGCTGGTGGCGGTGCCGCGCGACAGCCTGCTGGCCGACGCGAGCGAGGAGGACCTGCCGCGCGGCGTGCAGATGCGCGTGCTGCTGGGCGAGCAGGGCGCGCTGCTGCCGGATCTGGAAGGCGTGGAGAAGATGATCGGCCAGGCACTGGCGGCCGTGGCCGCCTGACGCCGGCCCGGCGGTTCACAGGTCGCCGAACCGGGCCTGCAGCGCGGCGATCGCCGCCAGCCCCGCCGTTTCCGTGCGCAGGATGCGCGGCCCCAGGCGCAGGCCGATGAAGCCGGCCGCCTGCAGCACGCCCAGGTCGCGCGGCGACCAGCCGCCCTCCGGGCCGATGGCGATGCACAGCCGCGTCCCGGCTTCCGGCAGCGACTGCAGGCGGGGCCCGCCCTGCGGGTCCAGCACCCGGCGCAGGCCGCCTTCGGGCAGGGCCGCCGCGGCGTCGGCCAGCCCGGCCGGTGCCGCCAGCGTGGGCACGCGCGCGCGGCCGCACTGCTCGCAGGCCGATTCCAGCACGCTGCGCCAGTGCTCCAGGCGCTTCTCCGCGCGCTGCGCGTCCAGGCGCACCTCGGTGCGCTCGGCATGCACCGGCACCACCGCGGCCACGCCCAGCTCGGTGGCCTTCTGCAGGATCAGGTCCATCTTCTCGCCGCGGGCGATGCCCTGCAGCAGGATGACGTGCAGCGGCGATTCGTTGGCCACCGGCGTGGCTTCCAGCACCCGCGCGCGCACCTCGCGCTTGCCCACCGCGGCCAGCCGCGCGGCGTAGTCGTGGCCGTCGCCGTTGAACAGCACGCAGGGCGCGCCCTCGCGCAGGCGCAGCACGCGGGTCAGGTGGGCGGCGGCGCGTTCGGGCAGGACGACCTCGCCGCCGGGCTGCAGCGGCAGGTCCACGTGGCAGCGGGTCAGGCGCATGAGGTGGACTCGGAGATGGCGGTGGCGGTGGCCTCGGCCAGCAGCTGCAGCTGGGCCTCGTCCACGCAGTAGGGTGGCATCCAGTAGAGCACGTCGCCCAGCGGGCGCAGCAGCACGCCGCGCTCCAGCGCGGCGCGGTAGGCGCGCAGGCCGATGCGCAGGGCCGGGTCGAACGGGGTGGAACGGTCGCCGTCGCGGGTCAGCTCGAAGGCCACCACCATGCCGGCCTGGCGCACGTCGGCCACGTGCCGGCTGCCGGCGCCGACCTGCGCGGCCAGCGTGGCCATGCGTGCGGCGGTGGCGCGGTTGCGCTCCAGCACCGCGTCGGTCCCGAAGATGTCCAGCGAGGCCAGCGCCGCGGCGCAGGCCAGCGGGTTGCCGGTGTAGCTGTGCGAGTGCAGGAAGGCGCGCTCGCGCGAGTCGTCCAGGAAGCCGTCGTACAGCTCCTGGGTGGCCAGCACCGCGGCCAGCGGCAGGAAGCCTCCGGTCAGGCCCTTGGACAGGCACAGCAGGTCCGGCATCACCCCGGCCTGCTCGCAGGCGAACATGGTGCCGGTGCGGCCGAAGCCGGTGGCGATCTCGTCGGCGATCATGAACGCGCCGTGGGCGTCGCACAGCTCGCGCACCCGGCGCACGTAGGAGGCGTCGTGCATGCGCATGCCGCCGGCGCACTGCAGGCGCGGCTCCAGGATCACCGCGCAGATCTCGCCCGGGTGGCGGTCGAACAGGTCGGCCAGGCGATCGGCGGCGTAGGCGGCGCGCTGCACCGGGGTTTCCCCGGGGGCGGCCAGCCAGGCGTCCGGGGAGGGCGCGAACAGGGCCTCGGCCAGCAGCGGCGCGTACACCCGCCGGTACAGCGGGATGTCGCCCACCGCCAGCGCGCCCAGGGTCTCGCCGTGGTAGCCGTTCTCCAGGGCCACGAACCTGGTGCGCTGCTCCTCGCCGCGGTTGCGGAACCAGTGGAAGGCCATCTTCAGCGCCACTTCCACCCCGGCCGAGCCGTTGTCGGCGTAGAACACCTTGGCCAGCGGCGGGCGCCCGGGCTGGCGCGGGGCGATGGCCAGCAGGCGCTCGGCCAGCTCCACCGCCGGGGCGTGCGAGAACCCGGCCAGGATCACCTGCTCCAGGGTGCGGGCCTGGCGCGCCACCGCCTCGGCGATGCGCGGCTCGGCGTGGCCGTGCAGGTTGGTCCACCAGCTGCTGACCGCGTCCAGGTAGCGGCGGCCGTCGCGGCCGACCAGCCAGGCGCCCTCGCCGCGCTCGACCGGCACCAGCGGCAGCAGGTCCGGGTGCTCGCGCATCTGCGTGCACGGGTGCCAGAGCACGGCCAGGTCGCGCGCGCGCCATGCTTCCGCGGTTCCCGCGGGCGGAGGGTCTGCTAGCATTCGGGGTTCATGGACACGTCCACCCATCCGCTCATCATATCGGCCGCCGCCCGGCGACGCCGCAGGGGTATGCGGTGAGCCGGCGCCTTCCCACGATCCACGGGGTCGAATCGGTCGAGGCCGGGCCGTTCCGGCTCGAGCGCCTGGATCTGGAGTTCTCCAACGGCGAACGCCGCCGCTTCGAACGCACCGTCAGCCACGGCCACGGCGCGGTGGTGGTGGTGCCGATGCTCGACGACGACACCGTGCTGCTGGTGCGCGAGTACGCCGCCGGCATGCACCGCTACGAGTTGGGCCTGGTGAAGGGCCGGATCGACGCCGGCGAGACCCCGGAGCAGGCGGCCGACCGCGAGCTGAAGGAGGAGGCCGGCTACGGCGCCCGGCGCCTGGACGTGCTGCGCGCGCTGACCCTGGCACCCACCTACATGAGCCACGTGTCCTGGCTGGTGGTCGCGCGCGACCTGTATCCCGAGCGTCTCCCCGGCGACGAGCCGGAGGAGCTGGAAGTCGTTCCCTGGAAACTTCAGGACCTGGACAAGCTGATGTTGCGAGAGGATTTCTCCGAAGGACGTTCCCTGGCGGCGCTGTTCATCGCCCGCGAATGGCTGGGGCGCCGCTGATGCGCATCACCGTGGACCTGCGCGAGGCGGTGATCGCGCTCGCGCGCCAGGCCGGTGCGGCCATCATGGAGGTCTACGAGAAGGAATTCGACGTAACGCACAAGGAGGATGCCAGCCCGCTGACCGCCGCCGACCTGGCCGCGCACCGGATCATCGTCGAAGGGCTGGAGAAGCTGACCCCGGGCCTGCCGGTGCTGTCCGAGGAATCGGCCGACGTGCCGTGGGAGACGCGGCGCCACTGGCCCAGCTACTGGCTGGTGGACCCGCTCGACGGCACCCGCGAATTCGTCAAGCGCAACGGCGAGTTCAGCGTCAACATCGCCCTGATCGTGCAGGGCGCGCCGACGCTGGGCGTGGTGCAGTCGCCGGTGGGCGGGCAGGTCTGGCACGCCGTGCGCGGCGAGCAGGCCTACCGCCGCGACGGCTGGCGCGACGAGCCGCTGCGCGTGCGCGCCCCGGCCACCGCGCCGCTGCGGGTGGCCGCCAGCCGTTCGCACCGCGACGCCCGCACCGAGGCGGTGCTCGGGCGCATGGGCCCGATCGAGGAGGTGGCGCTGGGCTCCTCGCTGAAGTTCTGCCGCATCGCCGAGGGCGCGCTGGACGTGTACCCGCGCTTCGGTCCGACCTCGGAGTGGGACACCGCCGCCGGGCAGTGCGTGCTGCACGCCGCCGGTGGCGCCCTGCTGGCGGTGGAGACGGGCAAGCCGTTCCGCTACAACCGCCGCGAGACGCTGGTCAACGGCGACTTCATCGCGCTGGGCGATCCCGATCTGCCCTGGCGCGACTGGGTGTGAGCGCGCGGCCGGCGCCGCGCCATCGCCTTGTCCGCGGCGACACGCTACAGTCGGCGCATGGATGACATGCGCCGACCGATCGACCGCCTGCTCGGCATCATGGCCCGCCTGCGCGACCCGCAGGGCGGCTGCCCGTGGGATCTGGAGCAGGATTTCTCCACCATCGCCCCGTACACGATCGAGGAGGCCTACGAGGTGGCCGACGCGATCGACCGCGGCGACATGCAGGCACTGAAGGACGAGCTGGGCGACCTGCTGCTGCAGGTGGTGTTCCATGCCCGCATGGCCGAGGAGCAGGGCGCGTTCGCCTTCGATGACGTGGCCACCGCGATCGCCGACAAGATGGTGCGCCGGCACCCGCACGTGTTCGGCGAGGCCAGCTTCGCCGACGCCGAGGAGCAGACCCGCAGCTGGGAGGCGATCAAGCGCGCCGAGCGCGAGGCCGCCGGCGAGGAGGACCGCTCGGCCCTGGCCGGGATCTCGCGTGGCCAGCCGGAATGGCAGCGCGCGGTGAAGCTGCAGGCGCGCGCCGCGCGGGTCGGCTTCGACTGGCCCGGCCCGGAGCCGGTGCTGGACAAGCTGCAGGAGGAGCTGGAGGAGGTGCGCGCCGAGTTCGCCCGCGGCGACGCGGCCGCCAACCGCGCGCGCCTGCAGGAGGAGATCGGCGACCTGCTGTTCGTCTGCGCCAACCTGGCCCGCCACACCGGTGTGGACGTGGGCGCGGCGTTGCGCCAGGCCAACCTCAAGTTCGAACGCCGTTTCCGCGCCATGGAGGCGCTGGCCGAGGCCGACGGCACCCCGCTGCACACCCTGGACCTGCAGGCCCAGGACGCCTACTGGGAGCGGGCCAAGCGCCGCGAGCGCGGCCAGCCCGGTTGACGGGCCGCGCCGTGGCCACCGCGCTGCTGTTCCTCGCCACCGCCCTGGCCGAGATCGGCGGCTGCTGGCTGGTGTGGGCCTGGCTGCGCGGCGGCCGCAGCGCCTGGCTGCTGCTGCCGGCGGCCGCGTCCCTGGCGCTGTTTGCCTGGCTGCTGACCCTGCACCCGACCGCCGCCGGGCGGGTGTATGCCGCCTACGGCGGGGTGTACGTGGCCGTGGCCCTGCTGTGGCTGTGGGCGGTGGACGGGGTGCGCCCGACCCGCTGGGACCTGCTGGGCGCGGTGCTGTGCCTGGCCGGCATGGCGGTGATCATGTTCGCCCCGCGCCAGCAGGGCTGAGCGCGCCTCAGCCGGCCGCGGCGGCGGCCGGGCCGTCGTAGAACATCAGGAAGGCCGCGCCGACGATCAGCACGAAGGCCGCGTAGTGGTTCCACTTCAGCGGCTGGCCGAGGAACCAGGCCGAGAAGCCGGCGAACACCACCAGGGTGATGATCTCCTGGATGGTCTTCAGCTGCACCACCGAGTACACCGAGCTGCCCAGGCGGTTGGCCGGCACCATCAGCATGTACTCGAAGAAGGCGATGCCCCAGCTCGCCAGCACCGCCAGCAGCAGCGGTGAGTGCTTGAACTTCAGGTGCCCGTACCAGGCGAAGGTCATGAACACGTTGCTGGCCAGCAGCATCAGCACCGGCAGCAGGTAGGCGGTCAGCGGGACAGGGGGCATGGCGCGGAATGCGGCGTGGAAAGGCGCGCAGCATACCCCGGCCGCGGCCGGGCGCGGCGGCTCAGGTCCCGCGCAGGGCCAGCGCCGGCGGGGTGCGCAGGATGCGGCGGGGGCCGGCCCAGCCGGCCAGCACCGCCAGCAGCACGCCGCCGGCCACGCCGGCCAGCAGCGGCGGCCAGGGCGGCGGCAGGGCCAGCTCGAACAGCTGCCGCGCCACCACCATGCCGATGGCCGCGGCGGCGCCGGCGGCCGGCAGCGCCGCCAGCAGGCCGAGCGCGGCGAACTCCACCAGCATGGCGCCGCGCAGCTGGCCGCGGCGCGCGCCAAGGGTGCGCAGCACCGCGCTGTCGTAGCGGCGCTCGGCGGCGGTGGCCTGCAGCGCGGCCAGCAGCACCAGCACGCCGGCGGCCAGGCTGAAGGCCATGACCAGCTGCACCGCCTGGGACACCCGCTCCATCACCTCGCGCACCCGCGCCAGGATGGCCTGGATGTCCAGCAGCGAGAGGTTGGGGTACTCGCGCATCAGCGGGGCCAGCCGTGCGGTCCGCCCCGGCGGCAGGTGGAAGCTGGAGACCAGGCTGTACGGTGCCTCGCCCACCGCGCCGGCGTTGAGCAGCAGGAAGAAGTTGACCCGGAAGGAGTCCCAGTCGGCCTTGCGCAGGCTGGTGACGGTGAAGGTGCGCTCCTGCTCGCCCAGCTGCAGGGTCAGGGTGTCGCCCGGGCCCACGCCGTAGCGGCGCGCCCAGCCTTCCTCCACCGAGGCCTCGGCCGCGGTGCTGTCGGGCGCCCAGAAGCGGCCCTCCAGCAGGGTGTTGGCCGGGGGGAAGGTGTGCCGCCAGGTGACGTTGACCGGCCGGTTGGCCTCGTCCGGGTCGCCGTTGCCGGCCTCCTGCACGCGCCGCGGCGGCTGGCCGTTGATCGCCAGCAGGCGGCCCGTGCCGAACGGCTGCAGGTCCGGGTCGGCCACGCCCAGGGCGCGCAGCCGCGCCTCCACCGCCTGCGCCTGGTCGCGCTGGATGTTGATCAGGAAATGGTTGGGCGTGTCCGCCGGCAGGCGCTGCCGCCACTGCGCCAGCAGCCCGGGGCCGATCACCGCCAGCAGCAGCAGCGCGCACAGCGACAGGGACAGGCCGACCAGCTGCGTCAGCACCAGCCCGCGGCGCCGGGTCAGCGCGGCCAGGCCCAGCCGCCAGGGGCCGCGCAGCCGGCGCTGCAGGCGCCGCACCAGGGCCAGCAGCAGCGCCCCGGCCATGGCGGTGGCCGCCGCCAGCACGGCCAGGCCGCCCAGCACCCACAGCGCCAGCTCCAGGTCGCCGCTGGCCCGCACCGCCAGGGCCAGGGTCGCCGCCAGCGCGGCCGGGGAGGCCGGGGCCGGGGCCGGACGCGGCCCGCCGTAGCCGCGGTTGAGCACGCGCATCGGCGGCCCGCCGCGCAGGCGCAGCAGTGGCGGCAGGCCGAAGCCGAACAGCAGCACCAGGCCGATGCCGGCTCCACCCAGCACCGGCGCGGCCTGCGGCAGCGGCAGCCGTGCCGGCAGCAGGCTGCCCATCAGTTCGACCAGGGCCAGCTGCGCCAGCACGCCCAGGCCGACGCCCAGCGCGCAGGCCGGCACGGCCAGCAGGAGCAGTTGCAGCGCCAGCGCGGCGAGGATGTCACGCTGGCGCGCGCCCAGGCAGCGCAGCACCGCGACCGTGTCGATGCGGCGGCGGGCGAAGCGGTTGCCGGCCAGGGCCATGGCCACGCCGGCCAGCAGCACCGCCATCAGCGCCGACAGCGCCAGGAAGCGGCCGGAGCGGTCGAACGCCGCGCGCAGGCCGCGCTGGGCGGCCTCCACGCCGACCAGGCGCAGGCCGTCCAGCCGCGGTTCCAGCCAGGCCCGCATCGCGGCGATGGCGGCCGGCTCGCCGGCGAACATCAGCCGGTACGCGGCGCGGCTGCCCGGGCCCAGCAGCCCGGCCGCATCCACGTCGTCGCGATGCACCAGCAGGGGCGGGGCCATCTGCAGCAGGTCGCCGGAGGCGTCCGGCTCGGCCACCAGCACACCGGTGATGCGCACCTGGCCGGCGCCCAGCTCGATGGTGTCGCCCACCGCCACGCCCAGCGCCTCGAGCAGGCGCGGGTCGGCATAGGCCTGGCCGCGGCCGGGAGCGGGTGCGGTTTCCGGGTGCAGGCCGGCGCGGTCGCGCGCCACCTTCAGCTCGCCGCGCAGCGGGTAGTGCCCGTCCACGCCGCGCACGGTGGCCATCTGGCTGGCCTGGCCGTGGAACAGCACGCTGGCGAAGGCCACGGAGCGCGCGCTGCGCAGGCCGCGCCGCGCCGCCTCGGCGGCGAATTCCGCCGGGGGTTCCACCCGGCCCTGCACGCCCAGGTCGCCGCCGATGATCTCGGCGGCGCTGCGTTCCAGCGCCAGGTTGACCCGGTCCACCAGGGTGCCGACCGCGGTCATCGCCGCCACGCCCAGCACCAGCGCGGCGGCCACGGTCAGCAGGTCGCCGCCGGCCAGCTCGCGGCGCAGCGCACGGACGGCGTGGCGTAGCGGGTTCATGCCGGGTCCCGCTCCTGCGCGTGCAGGCGGCCGCCGTCGAGGCGGAACACGCGCCGGCACTGCCGGGCCAGGGCCGGGTCGTGGGTCACCAGGACCAGGGTGGTGCCGTGGCGGCGGTTGAGCTCGAACAGCAGCGCGCTGACCTGGCGGCCGGTGGCCTGGTCCAGGTTGCCGGTGGGCTCGTCGGCGAACAGGATGCGCGGCCGGCCGACGAAGGCGCGGGCCAGGGCCACGCGCTGCTGCTCGCCGCCGGAGAGCTGGCGCGGATAGTGGCGGCGGCGCGCGCCCAGGCCCACCGCCTCCAGCGCCTCGCGCACCCGTGCCGGGTCCTCGCGCCCGGCCAGCTCCAGCGGCAGGGCCACGTTCTCCTCGGCGGTGAGCGAGGGCAGCAGGTGGAAGCCCTGGAACACGAAGCCGACCTCGCGCGCGCGCAGGGCGGCGCGGGCCTCCTCGTCCAGGGTCTCCAGGCGCTGCCCGGCCAGGGCGATGCTGCCGGCGCTGGGCAGGTCCAGGCCGGCCAGCAGGCCCAGCAGGGTGGTCTTGCCCGAGCCGGAGGCGCCGACGATGGCCACGCTCTCGCCCTCGGCCACGGCCAGGTCCACGCCGTCGAGGATGCGGATCACCCCCTCCGGTCCTTCCACGGACTTGGCCAGGCCCCGCACCTCGATGGCCGGGGTGGCTATGCTGGCGTTCGAAGCTGCACGTTCGATGGGAGACTCCAATGCCGATGGCGGGATTTCGTGGCGCATGGCAGGCTCGGATCCGCGGCTGGCTGCTGGCAGCCTGCCTGCTGGTCCCCGGCCTGGCCTGTGCCGAAGGTACGGTGCTGGTGCTGGGCGACAGCCTCAGTGCCGCCCACAACATACCGGCCGGGCAGGGCTGGGTCAGCCTGCTGGAGCAGCGCCTGCGCCGCGAGCTGCGCGATCCGCCGGCGGTGGTCAACGCCAGCATCAGTGGCGAGACCTCGGCCGGGGCGCTGGCGCGCCTGCCGGACCTGCTGCGGAAGCACCGGCCGACGGTGGTGGTGATCGCCCTGGGCGGCAACGACGCCCTGCGTGGGCTGCCGCCGGCGCAGCTGCGCGGCAACCTGGAGCGCATGGCCACCCTCAGCCGCCAGGCCGGGGCGCGGGTGCTGCTGCTCGGCATCGACGTGCCGCCCAACTACGGCCCGGCCTACCGCGAGCGCCTGCGCCGGACCTACGCCGAGGTGGCGCAGGCCCAGGGCGCGGCGCTGGTGCCGTTCATGCTGGAGGGGGTGGCCCTGGAGCCGGGGATGATGCAGGCCGACGGCCTGCACCCCACCGCCGCCGCGCAGCCGCGGGTGCTGGACAACGTCTGGCCGGCGCTGCGCCCGCTCCTGGCCCCCGCGACGGGCCGCGGCGGAGGCTGAGCAGCCTTCACATCGCCTCTACCGCCCCTGCGGCATGTTTCACAAAGCTGAAGACATGGAGGCTGGCATGCGCCAAGGCAAAGAGACTTCCGGACTGGTGCTGGTCGTCGAGGACAACCGCAACATTTCCGAGATGATCGGCGAGTACCTGGAAAGCCGCGGCTTCGAGGTCGACTACGCCGCCGACGGCCTGGACGGCTACCGGCTGGCGGCCGAGAACACCTACGACGCGGTGGTGCTGGACCTGATGCTGCCGCGCCTGGACGGCATCGAGGTCTGCCGCCGCCTGCGCACCGACGCGCGCAAGTCCACCCCCGTGCTGATGCTCACCGCCCGCGACACCCTGGACGACAAGCTCACCGGTCTGGGGCACGGCGCCGACGACTACCTGACCAAGCCGTTCGCCATCCAGGAGCTGGAGGCGCGCCTGCGCGCGCTGATCCGCCGCGAGCGCCGCCAGGTGGGTTCGGAGGTGCTGACCGTCGCTGACCTGGTGCTGGATCCGGTCAGCATGCGGGTGACCCGCGGCGGCGTGGAACTGCAGCTCTCGCCCATCGGCCTGAAGCTGCTGACCATCCTCATGCGCGAGTCCCCGCGCGTGGTCAGCCGCCAGGAGATCGAGCGCGAGATCTGGGGCAACAGCCTGCCGGATTCGGACACCCTGCGCAGCCACCTGTACAACCTGCGCAAGGTGATCGACAAGCCGTTCGACCGCCCGCTGCTGCACACCGTGCAGAGCGCGGGGTATCGTGTGGCCGACATCGCCCAGCCCGTGACCGCTTCCACCACTTCTTCCTGACGGCACGGGCGCGGGCATCAGGAACAAGGGGGGCGGGGGACCATGACGCACGCCGGACCGCGGTCGGGGCCGGCATCGTCCGCACTCACGGCGTGGCGATGCCGGGTGGCCTACAGTCAGCGGCCATCAGGTTAACCGCCCCCCCGGCCATGGCCCACGGTCTGCCCCGCAAGATCCGCATCGCCTTCATCGTGCAGATGGCGATGGCGAGCCTAGCGATCCTCCTCGCCTTCTACGTGGTGGCGCTGCTGTTCAAGTACAGCTTCGTCCAGGCCACCCTGCAGGAGGAGGCGCGGCACTACTGGTCGCTGTACGAGGCCTCGCCGGCCCAGCCGCCGCCCAACACCCATGTGGTGCGCGGCTACCTGGTCGAGCGCGGCTACTCCACGCTCAACCTGCCGCCGGCCCTGCGCGGGCTGGGGCCGGGCTTCCACGAGCTGGACGCCGAGGGCCAGATGGTCTGGGTGGACCAGCGCGAGGCCGGCACCCTGTACCTGGTGTTCCTGCGCGACCAGGCCATGCGCACCGCGGTCTGGTTCGCGGTGATCCCGGCGGTGGCCGCGCTGTTCACCATCTACGGCGCCACCTGGCTCACCTACCGCGCCTCCTCGCGCCTGGTTTCGCCGGTGGCCTGGCTGGCGCGCCACGTCTCGCGCTGGGACCCGCGCCAGCCGGACGTGGCGGCGCTGGCGCCGGACCGGCTGCCGGCCGACATCCAGGGCGAGGCCCGGCAGCTGGCCCGCGCCCTGCACGCGCTGGGCCAGCGCGTGGAGGCGCACGTGGCCCGCGAGCGCGACTTCACCCGCGACGCCAGCCACGAGCTGCGCACCCCGCTGACCGTGATCCGGGTGGCCTCGGACATCGCCCTGGCCGAGGCGGCCGAGCCGCGGGTGGTGCGCAGCCTGCAGCGCATCCAGCGCGCCGCCCGCGACATGGAGGCGGTGGTGGACGCCTTCCTGATCCTGGCCCGCGGCGAGGACGTCGAGCCGCAGAGCGAGTGGTTCGACGTGTGCGAGGTGGTCTACGGCGAGGCCGAGAACGCGCGCAGCATGCTCGGCGACAAGCCGGTGGAGCTGGCGGTGGAGGGCCGTGGCCAGCCGCGCCTGTTCGCCCCGCCGCGGGGGCTGCACGTGGTCCTGGGCAACCTGCTGCGCAATGCGGGCAGCTACACCGACCGCGGCCAGGTGCGGGTGGTGGTCGAGGACGGGGCGGTGGAGGTGAGCGACACCGGCATCGGCATGTCCGCCGACGAGCTGGCACACGCCTTCGAGCCGTTCTACCGGGGCGACCGGCCGCAGGGGCCGGGCCTGGGCCTGCCCATCGTGCGCCGCCTGTGCGACCGCTTCGGCTGGACCGTGCAGCTGGTCAGCAGCGTGGACGCCGGGACCACGGCCACGGTGCGCTTCCCGGACGCCCGTCCCCCGGACTGACCCGGTCCGCCCGCCGGCACCGGGCGTGTCAACCCGGGCCCGGCCCATGCGTTACATTGGACAGCTTTCCTTCCCTGTGCCCATCGCATGAGCCGACCCGCACGTCCGCAGTCCCGTCCCCGCCCGCGCCTGCCGCGCGCCCTGATCGCAGTGGTCGCCCTCGCCGTCATCGGCGGCGGCATCTGGTACTGGCAGCAGTACCGGGAGGCGCGCGGCGGGAGCGCGTACCGGACCGCGCCGGTCGAGCGGGGCAACATCCGCGTGGCCATCTCCTCCACCGGCACCCTCAGCGCCACCTCCACCGTCACCGTCGGCAGCCAGATCTCCGGCCAGGTGACCGAGGTGCTGGTGGACTTCAACGACCGGGTCAGCAAGGGCCAGGTCCTGGCCCGGATCGACCCCAAGACCTACGAGGCGCAGATCGAACAGGGCAACGCCCAGATCGCCGCCGCCCGCGCCTCGCTGCAGCAGGCCCGCGCGGCGCTGCGCAACGCCGAGCTGGACTGGCGCCGCAAGGCCGAGCTGGGCGAGCGCAAGCTGGTCTCCCAGGCCGACGTGGACCTGGCCCGCGCCGCCTACGAGCAGGCCCGCGCCCAGGTCGAGGCCACCGAGGCGCAGATCCGCCAGCAGACCGCCTCGACCCAGACCACCCGGGTCAACCTGGAGCGCACCGTGATCCGCTCGCCGGTGGATGGCGTGGTGCTGACTCGCAGCATCGAGCCCGGCCAGACCGTGGCCGCCAGCCTGCAGGCCCCGGAGCTGTTCACCATCGCCGAGGACCTGTCCAAGATGAAGATCGAGCTGTCGGTGGACGAGGCCGACATCGGCCAGGTCCAGCCCGGCCAGCGCGTGACCTTCACCGTGGACGCCTTCCCGGACCGCCAGTTCCGCGGCGAGGTGCAGCAGGTGCGCCTGGCGGCGACCAGCACCAACAACGTGGTGACCTACCCGGTGGTGGTGAGCGTGGACAACAGCGACGGCACCCTGCTGCCGGGCCTGACCGTCAACGCCGAGATCGAGGTCAGCCGCCGCGACGACGTGCTGAAGGTCTCCAACGCCGCGCTGCGCTACAAGCCCGCCGACCAGCCGGCCGACAACGCCTCGGCGCGCGGCCCGCGCGGCGCCGGCATGCTCGAGGACCTGGCCGCGTTCGTCGGCACCATGGAGCTGGCCCCGGTGCAGAAGGCCGCGTTCGAGACCGACCTGGCCGCCGCCCGCAGGCGCATGGAGGAGATGCGCAAGGCGATGGAGGCGGCGATGCAGGGCGCCCAGCGCGCCGGCGCCGGCGGCCCGCCGATGATGATGATGGGCGGCGCCCGCGCGCAGCAGCCCAGCGCCGGCGGACAGATGCGCCAGCGCATGCTCGAGCGCTTCCAGCAGGATTTCGCCGGCTTCTTCGCCACCCTGGACGAGGCGCAGCGCCAGGCGGTGGAGCGCGAGCTGGCCAACCTTGCCGGCGCGCGCCGGGTGACCGTCTACCGGCTGGAGAACAACCGGCCGGTCCCGGTGGTGGTCCGGGTCGGTGCCAGCGACGGCAGCAGCACCGAGATCGCCGGCGGCGTCAAGGAAGGCGACCTGCTGGTGACCGGCGAGCGGGCGGCCTCGCGATGAGCGCGCAGTCCCCGAAGGCGGCGGGCGCCGCGGTCACCCCGGTGATCGAGACCCGCGGCCTGCGCAAGGTGTACTCGCCGGGCACCGAGGCCGAGGTGGTGGCCCTGCGCGACGTGGACCTGACGGTCATGCCGGGCGAGTTCCTCGCCATCATGGGCCCCTCCGGCTCGGGCAAGTCCACGCTGATGAACCTGATCGGCTGCCTGGACACGCCCAGCGGCGGCCAGTACCTGTGCGACGGGGTGGACGTGTCCACCCTGGACGCCGAAGCGCTGGCGGTCCTGCGCCGGGAGAAGATCGGCTTCGTGTTCCAGGGCTTCCACCTGCTGCCGCGAATGACCGCGCTGGAGAACGGGGCCATGCCGCTGGGTTATGCCCGCGTGCCGCCGGCCGAGCGGCGCGAGCGCGCCCGCGCCGCGCTGGAGGCGGTGGGGCTGGGCGCGCGCCTGCACCACAGGCCCAACGAGCTGTCCGGCGGCCAGCAGCAGCGCGTGGCCATCGCCCGCGCGCTGATCAACGACCCCCCGGTGCTGCTGGCCGACGAGCCGACCGGCGCGCTGGACAGCCGCACGGGCGAGGAAATCCTGGCCCTGTTCAAGCGCCTGCGCGACGAGGGCCACACCGTGGTCCTGATCACCCATGACGCGCACGTGGCCGCGCACGCCGACCGCATCTGCGTGATGCGCGACGGCCAGCTGCACGAGGCCACCCACGAGGAGCTGAAGGCATGAGCTTCATGGACATCCTGCGCACGGCGGTGTTCGCCCTGCGCGGCAACTGGATGCGCAGCGCGCTGACTTCGCTGGGCGTGATCATCGGCATCGCCGCGGTGATCGTGATGGTGTCGGTCGGCCAGGGCACGCAGGCGGAGATCGAGCGCCAGCTGGCCGGCCTGGGCGCGCAGAAGCTGGACATCGGCCCGCAGGTGCAGCGCGCCATGGGCGGCGTGCGCATGAGCGCCAGCAGCTTCTTCACCCTCACCGAGGGCGACGCCGAGGCGATCCGCGAGGAGATCCCCGAGGTGGAGCTGGTGGCCGCCTCGCTGCGCGGCAGCAGCCAGATCGTCTACGCCGAGAACAACTGGTCCACGAGCTGGCAGGGCATCCAGCCGGACTTCCTGCAGATCAACGGCTGGCAGATCGCCAACGGTGCGGCCTTCGAGCCGCAGCACTTCAACGGCGACAAGGTGGTGCTGCTGGGCGAGACCGTGCGCCGCGAGCTGTTCGGCGCCGGCACCGGCATCGGCGAGACGGTGCGCATCGGCCGCACCAACTTCACCGTGGTCGGCACTCTCAAGCCCAAGGGCATGAGCGGCTTCGGCCGCGACCAGGACGACGTGGTGATGGTGCCGCTGGAGACCGCGCGCCGGCGCCTGATGGGCGCGATGGGCCTGCCACCGGGTGCGGTGATGGACATCTCGCTGACCGTGTCGCACCCGGACGACCTGGCCTACGTGCAGGGCGAGGTGGAGTCGCTGCTGCGCCAGCGCCACCGCATCGAGCCGGGCGCACCCGACGACTTCCAGGTGCGCAACGTCTCGCAGCTGGTGGCCACCCGCAACGAGACCACGCGGCAGATGTCCTGGCTGCTGGGCGCGGTGGCGACGATCTCGCTGATCGTCGGCGGCATCGGCATCATGAACATCATGCTGGTGTCGGTAACCGAACGCATCAAGGAGATCGGCCTGCGCCTGGCGGTGGGCGCCGGTCCTTCGGACGTGCGCCGGCAGTTCCTGGCCGAGGCCATGCTGCTGTCGCTGGGTGGCGGCGTGCTGGGCATCGTGTTCGGCATCGCCGGCGCGCTGCTGGTGGGCCACTTCAACACCGACCTGCCGATCCAGCTCAACGGCAAGGTCATCACCCTGGCCGCGGCGTTCTCGGTGGCCACCGGCCTGTTCTTCGGCTACTACCCGGCGCGCAAGGCCTCGCAGCTGGATCCGATCGAGGCGCTGCGGCAGTGAGCGGGCGCCGGCGGGCGCTCAGCCCGCCGGCATCACGTCGAAGGCCAGGCTGATGCGCGGCCGCGCGGTGCCCTGGAACGGCTCGGTGTGGTGGAAGAAGTAGGACGGGAAGAAGCAGAACCAGTCCGCCTTCGGCCCCACCGCGCAGGTGCGCGGCGCGGCCTTCACCGGCACGCTGGCCGGCGCCTGGCCGAAGGTGAGCGTGCCCACGCCCGGCGCCGGCGCATCACCGGTGTCCAGGTAGTACACGCCGCTGAGGCGGCCGGCCGGATGGATGTGCGGGGCCTGGCGCCCGCCGCAGTCCAGCACCGTGCACCAGGCCTGCAGCCGCCAGCGTGCGGGCAGGGTGCGCACCCAGGGGTGGTCACGCATGGCCGGGTCGGCGCGCAGCGCCTCCAGGCGCCGCTCCACCATGCCGCGCACCACCTCGCCGAAGCGGAAGAAGGGCGAGCCCGGCGACAGGTCCAGCATCGGGCTCTGCCGGCCGCCGAAGGTGGAGCGACCGGCCGGCTGCCACACCAGGCCCGGGTGGGCCAGCACCGCCTCGCGCAGCGCCTCGCGGTCCAGCGCCAGATCCTCCGGCCGCGGCACGTTCCACAGCAGCGTCGGGTAGTCGACCAGCCGGTCCACCTGCTCGCGCAGGCCCAGTTCGTTGGCGCACAGGTAGATGCCGGCCAGCGCGGTCTGGTCCGCGGGGTCGGCCTGCAGCGCCGCCAGCAGCGGCGCACGCGCCTCGCCGGCGCGGCCGGCGCCGAGCAGGGCCATGGCGTAGTCGGTCAGCGCGGCCGGGTCGCGCGGGGCGGCGCGCAGCACCGACTCGAACAGCGGCATGGCCTGGTCGAGGGCGCCCTGGCCGGACAGGGCGTTGGCCAGGCTGCGCCGCACCTGCAGGTGGCCGGGGGCCAGCTCCAGGGCGCGGCGCAGGTAGGGAATGGCCTCGCCATGGCGTTCCATGCGCAGCAGGACCATGCCCGCGTTGGCCCAGGACTCCGGCTTTTCCGGGCGCCGCCGCACCAGTTCGAGGAAGTCCTCCAGCGCCTCGCCCAGGCGCTCCTGGCCGGCCAGGGTCAGCGCGCGCTGGAAGCGGGCCGGGTCGGCGGCCGGGTCCAGCGCCAGCAGGCGGTCCAGGTCGGCCAGTGCGGCATCGTGCCGCTGCAGGGCCAGCAGCACGCTGGCGCGCAGGAAGCGCAGGTCGGCGCGGTCGGGTGCGGCGGTGACGGCCTCGTCCAGGCGGGGCAGCGCGCGGCCGACGTCGCCGGCGCGTGCGCAGGCCTCGACGTGTTCGTGCAGGGCGCGGATGTCGGTCATGGTGCCCGTGCCTCGGTGCGGGAAGCGGAAGCGGCCAGCCGTCCGGCCAGCGCCTCGATCGCGGCCGCGGTCCGGCGGGGGTCGAACAGCCCGGTCGCCGCCGCGGCCCGGCGCATGCGTGCGCGCAGCGCGTCCAGCCGCGCCGGGTCGTTGGCGAGGGCCGCCGCGCGTCCAATGTACTGGCCGGTGTCGGTGCAGACCAGTTCGTCCAGGCCGAGGAAACGGTTCACCGCCACCCCGAGCCGTGCCAGCGGGCGGTCGCCCTCGCGGCTGAGCAGCGGCAGGCCAGCGGCCACGGCGGACAGGGCGGTGGCGCCGGCCTGGTAGCGGAACGCGTCCAGGCACAGGTCGCAGCTGGCGGCGCGGTCGGCCTGCGCCTCGAACGGGACGTGGCCGAGCAGGTGCAGGCGCGCCGCATCGCCGCCCATCTCCTGCCAGGCGCGCAGGAAATGCGGACGGGCTTCCGCTGGCAGGTACACCGCCAGGTGCGCGCGCGGGGCCTGCTCCAGGATCCGGACCCAGGCCTGCACCAGCTCCGCGTCCAGCTTGTAGCTGTTGTTGAAGCTGGCCAGCAGCGGCACCCCTTCCGGCAGGCCGAAGCGCGCCCGGTCCGGGGTGCCGGAAGGCAGCGGGCCGCAGGGGAACAGCAGGCCGGGCAGGCGCAGCACCCGGTCCGACCACGGCCAGGGCGCGTCTTCCGGCTGCACGTGCCCGTCCAGCAGCAGGCCGTCCAGCCACGGCGCCTCGTGGCCGTCGATGAAGCCCAGCCAGCCCAGCTGCACCGGCGCCGGGCGCAGGGCCAGCACCTCCGGCCGCGCACCGGCGGTGGAGCCGCCCAGGTCGACCAGCACGTCCACCGCGTCCTCGCGGATGCGGCGGGCCACGGTTTCCGCCGGTACGCCCTGCAGGGCGTGGAAGACATCGAACTCGGCGGCCAGCGCGGCGGCCACCGGGGCGTCGTGGCGCCGCAGCGAATAGCCCAGCACCTCGACGCGGCGGCGGTCGTGCGCGGCGAACAGGCCGCGCAGCAGCAGGCCGACGGCGTGGCGGCCGAAGTCCGCGCCGATGTAGCCCAGGCGCAGGCGCGGCCCGTGGCCGGGTGGGCGGGGCGGCAGCGGCGCGGGCACGCGGCGCAGGATGCGCCGGACGTAATGCCGCACCGCCTCGCGCCGTGGCGCGGCGGCCAGCGGCAGGTGGGCCAGGGCGAACGGCTCGGGGCAGTCGTCCGGATCGCCCGGGCCCGCCTCCAGCAGCGCCGCCAGCCGCGCGGTGCTGGCCTGTGCGGCGGCGAAGTCGCAGAGCATGGCCTCCACGTGCGCCAGCCGCGCCAGGCAGTCGCGCCGCCGCGGGTACAGCGCGCACATGCGCGCGTACGCCTGCCGGGCCTGCTCCAGGCGGCCGGCGCGTTCGGCGCACAGCCCGATGTTCATGATCTCGCCCGGCTGGCTGCGCATGGCCCGGGCGTAGGCCTGCGCCGCCTCGTCCCAGCGGCCCTGGCGCTGCAGCACCTCGCCCAGGTAGTGCCAGGCCTCGTCCAGGCCCGGGGCCAGGGCCACGGCACGGCGCAGCGAGGCCTCGGCCGCATCGGCGCCCGACAGCGCCTCCAGGCGCCCGCGCAGCAGCCAGCCCAGCGGGTTGGCCGGCGCCGCCGCGGTGGCCGCGGCCGCGCTGGCCAGCGCCTCGGCGGGGTGGCCGGCGCGCTGGCGGGCCTGCGCCAGCACCAGCAGCAGGTCCGGATGGCCGGGGGCCAGGCGCAGGCCCTGTTCCGCCGTGGCGGCGGCCTGGTCGGGCCGGCCCGCCTGCAGCAGCGCCCCCGCGCAGTCATGCCAGGCCGAGGCGTCGTGCGGGTCGGCCTCCAGGGCGCGGCGGTAGGCGGCGATGGCGCGCGCCAGGTCGCCCTGCCGGTGCCAGTGCCGGGCCTGCGCCAGCTCAGCCACGCACCGCCTCCAGCGCCCAGCCGATCTTCGCCCCCGGCCGCTGCTCCAGCGGCGCGTGCCGGACCGCGTACCCGTGCGCGCGCAGGCGCACGGCCAGTGCCTCCAGGTCGGCGGCCGACAGCTGCGCGTCCTGCTGCTGGCGCAGGCGCAGGTCCTCGTCGGCCAGGTGGCGATGCAACCGCGCCAGCATGGCGTCGGCCTGCACGGGCACCTGCGCCGCCGCCTCCAGCGCGTTGCGGATCTGCGTGGCGGCGCTGCGCAGCACCTGCGCCTCGGGCAGGGCCTCGATCATGTCCATCAGCGCCTGCGCCGCCCGGTTGAATGCCAGGCGCTCGGCCTCGCCTTGCGGCGCCGGCGCGCCCGTGTGTCTGGCCCGGGCGGCGCGGTGCAGCACCGGCACCAGTGCGCGCGCGCGCTCGACCACCGGGCTGGCGCGCAGGAAGGCGCAGCCCTGGCGCTGCTGCGCGGAGACGCGGGCGATCACCGAATCGTCGCTGTGCACCACCAGCGCGATCCGTCCGCGTGGCGCGGCCACGCGCAGCATCTCCGCCAGCGCCGCCTCGCGCGGGGCGTATTCGAAGCCGAACTGCGAGCAGACCAGGTCCACCGTGCCGTCGCCGAAGGGCAGGGCGCAGGCCGAGGTGCGCGGGTGGAAGCGGACACCGGCGAACAGGCGCGCGCCGTCGGCCAGCGCGCGCGGCGGGTCGATGTCGGCGGTGTCCACGCCGTGCAGCTCCAGGGCGACGCCCCGCGCCTGCGCGCGTCCGCGCGCCAGCAGCAGCAGCGGCCCGTTGCCCGTGCCCAGGTCCACCACGCGCGCGCCGTCGCCGAGCGCGTCGAACTGGCGCTCCCAGAAGGCGCGGATGGGGCCGTCGTAGTTGCCCTGGATGCCGGTGGCGCAGGAGTGCAGCACCCCTGCCTGCCACAGGCGCGACCAGGGAGCGGCGGCCTCGTCCGGGATCATCCGCGCTCCGGGCCGGGGGTCTTCCAGCGGCACCAGGCGTTGAGCGCCACGATGATGCGCGGGCGCTGGCCGGCGTACGGGAAGACCTCGTGCAGCAGGTAGGACGGGAAGGCGATCAGCTGGCCGGCCTTGTGGTTGAGCTGCCAGCTGCCCAGGCGGTAGGGCACCTGCATGTTCTCGTTGCCCGGGTCGCGGTGCATGCTGGCCGCGGCGCGCGGGTCGTGGAAGCGCACCGCGCCGCTGTACGCGGGGCCGGGATCGCCCGGATCGACGCAGTAGATCGCCGACCAGCTGGCGTTGGGGTGGTCGTGCAGGCCCTGGAAGCCGTGGGTGCGGGTGACGTGGAACCAGGAGTGCATGTCCAGCTCCAGGTTCGCCATCTGCGCGTCGCTGTAGCGGTTCAGGCCCTGGATCAGCGTGTACAGCGCCTGGCGGATGAAGGCGAACAGCTCCTGCACCGCCGGTTCGGTGCGCCGGTGCAGGTGGAAGTTGCTCTCAAACAGGCCGTACTGGGTGTCGCGCTGGATCGGGTCGCGGTGGCGGTCGCCCTCGGCCTCCAGCGCGAGGAACAGCCCGGCCAGCTCGCGGTTGATGCGCTCGGCCCCGGGCAGGTGCGCCTCCATCAGCGGCACGGCGTACAGCGGGTGGATGGTGGCGCGGATGTCCTGTGGCGGCATGGGCTTGTCCCCTCGATCGGCACGCCGGGCATGATGCCACGCCAGGCGCCGGCCTCAGACCGTGATGCCCAGTGTGCGCAGGTGCGCGGCGGCCTCCGGCAGGAAGCGGCGCCAGGCACCGATGCTGCGGTCGTTGAGCGGGCTGCGCACCTGCGCCTCGCTGTAGGTGGCGATCTGTTCGCCGCGCCGCCAGAAGTCGAGCATGGCCGGCTCCCATTCCAGCCCGGCCGCCGCCAGCAGCGGGGCCAGGGTGCCCCTCGGGTCGGCCACCAGGTCCTCGTAGCGCAGGGTGAACACGCGCTCCGGTGCCGCTTCCCGCCAGTGCCGGGCCTGCTCCCGGATCTGCCCGGCGTAGGTGGCCAGGTCGGCAGGATCGTCGGCGTACAGGCAGCCGAACTCGAAGTCGCGCAGGTGGATGGACATGGCGCAGTCGGCCAGGTCGCGCTCCAGGTGCACGACCAGCGCGTCCGGGAACATGGCCAGGATCAGTCCAGCGTACTCGATGTTGGCCGGCAGCTTGTCCACCACCGCGCGCGCGCCGGCGGCCAGGTCGCCGGTGGCGGCGCGGTACCAGGCCTGGACGAAGGCGGCCAGCCGCGGGTCGGCGTCGTGCGGGTCGCGGCAGGCGGTGCCGGCGAGGCTGGGGACGAGGTTCTGCTCGCCCAGCCCGGCCACCTGCGGGTGCGAGCCCAGCATCCGCGTCAGCAGGGTGGTGCCGCTGCGTGGCAGGCCGACCACGAAGAGCGGGCGCGGCGCCGGGCCATCGCCGGCGGGCAGGGGGCGGCGCCGGCGGTCCAGCTCCATGCGCCGGGCCGAGGCGGCGGCGTCCCAGGGGCCCAGGCGCGCGCGCTTGAGCCGGTGCGCCTCGGCGGCCAGCAGGAAGGCGCGGCCGGGCGCCTGCGTGGCCTGGCAGGCGGCCAGCGCGAAGGCCGCCTTCTCGCGCACGTAAGGGTCGGGGCTGTCGCGGTACATGGCATCGACCCGGGCCAGCGCCTCCGCGGCCACGCGCCCGGGCCGTTCGAACTCCAGGTACTTCTGCCAGGCGTCCACCATCCCCGGATGCGCTTCCAGCAGGTGGCGGTAGCGGGCGCGCGCCTCCTCGTGCTCGCCCATCACCTGGGCGACCTGGGCGGCCAGCAGGGTCCAGGCCGGATCCACGCCGCGCTCGCGGTACGGCCAGTGGCGCGCCACCTCCCACACCGGGGCCGGGCGGTTGGACAGGAGCATGGACTGCGCCCAGGCGGCCAGCAGTTGCGGATCGTCCGGACGCAGGGCATGCAGGCGATCGAGCACGCGCAGGTGGGCGTAGCGGTCGACACGGACGGCCGGATGCCGCAGCAGGCCGAGCAGGTCCGCCGCGTCGGCGCCGGTGATCAGGGCTTCAAGCCTGGCGTCGGGGTGCGGGTGCCAGGCGACGGTGCTGCCCGCGGGCATCGAGCCTCCGAAAGCGTGTATGGGCGAATGTACGCACAAAAAAGGTGGCCCGCACGAGGCGGGCCACCCGGTTGCCACGTTTTCCGCCAGGATCAGAAGTTCTGCTCGTAGCGGATGTACGGGACGCGGCCGTACATGTTGTACAGCGAGTTGTCGTAGAACGGCGAGCCGTAGTTCACGTTGAACGGCGGCATCTTGTTGGCGACGTTGCGCACGCCCAGGGTGACGCGGCCGTTCCACGGCAGGGCCACGTTGACCTGCGCGTCAACGGTGGTCCACGACGGGATCGACGTGCCCGGGGTGCCGTCGCTGTGGTCGCCGATGTAGTTGGTGATCACGGCGGCGCCCCAGTCCCCGCGCTCCCAGGCCACGAACAGCTGGGCACGATCCTGCGGCAGGCCCAGGGTGCCAGCCTGCTCCAGGGTGTCGGCGGCGATCGGGGTGAAGTCGTCGGCCAGGATGTGGCTCCACACCAGCTTGGTGTTCATCCGGCCGGCCGCACCGATGTCGAAGCGGTAGGTCAGGTCCAGGTCCACGCCCTTGGTGCGCTGCATGGCGCCGTTGTCCACGGGCAGCAGGATGTTCTGGATCGGACCCGGCAGGATGGCGCCACCCGGAGCGACGACGTTCGGGCCGCGGGTCACGCCGTAGTTGGCACGGCCCTGCTCGCCGAAGGACAGCGCCAGCGCGCGCGGCACGGAGGCGATGATGTTCTCCAGCTTGATGTCGAAGTAGTCAACCGCGACCGACACGTTCTCGGTCGGGCTCCACACGAAGCCGGCGCCCCAGTTCGTCGCTTCTTCCGGCTTCAGGTCCGGGTTCGAGGTGACGGTGAACTGGTACTGGGCGTTGGTGCCGCAGGGATTGACCGGGTACGGCTGGTAGCTGGCGTTGCCCGAGCTGTTGCGGTACTGCGTCAGCGCCTGGCAGGCCACCGGGTCGCCGCCCGGCAGGTTGGCCGACGACAGCGGCGGGATCTCCAGGTTGGTGGTCGACGGGGCGCCGTACAGGTCACCCATGGTCGGGGCGCGGAAGCCCTTGCCCCACGAGCCGCGCAGCAGCAGCGACTCCAGCGGACGGAACTCCAGCGACACGCGCGGCGAGAACTTGCTGCCGACGTCGTTGTAGCTGTCGTAGCGGCCGGCCAGGGAGACGTTCAGGGTCTCCAGCAGCGGCAGCAGGCTCTCGAAGTACACCGCGTAGTTGGCGCGCTCGCCGCCCAGGCCGGCGCCGGCCGAACCGAACACGTTGCCCGCGGCGCTCTGCGAGTCGTACTGGAACGTCAGGCGGTCGTCGAAGTAGTCGAAGCCGAGCACGAAGCCCGACGGGCGGCCACCGATCTCGAACAGGTCGAAGCCGATGTTGCCGCCCACGTTGACGGTGCGCTGCTCGTTCTCCACGTACACGGTGTGGCCGATCTGCGGCGCGTACTCGGCCACGCTCGGGTGGTTCGGGTCGAACGGGTTGAAGTTGCCCGAGTCGATCGCCTGCTGCAGCGCCGAGGACAGGCCGTAGTTGTAGTTCACGCTGGACAGCGACACGCGGCCGTGGCCGGCGTACAGCTGCCAGGTGGAGCCGCCGAACCAGTCGTTCTGGCCTTCCAGGCCGAAGCTGTAGTCACGGTAGTAGTCGCGGCGCAGCGCGTCACGGGTGCCCAGCGGGGTGAAGCGGTAGTACAGGGTGCCGTCCACGCCGAACGGGTTGAACGGGTTGTCGGCGGCGATGGTCGGGAAGCTGTCCACCGGGGCCGCCGCGTACACGCCGAGGCTGCTGGTGTCGGTGGCGATGCCGCGGAAGAAGAACCGGGTGTTCTCGGTCAGCTCGTAGTTGGCGTTGACCAGCAGCGAGTCGCGCTTCAGCGAGGCCTCGTTGGCCGAGGTCATGTTGTGATGGAAGCGGCAGACCTGGCCGACGCGGATGCTGTTCGGGTACTGGTCGCAGTTCGGCGCGCCGACCAGGCCGGTTTCGCCGCTGTAGAAGTTGGCCGGGGCGTTGAACGCGCTCAGGAACGCGGAGGCCAGGCCGGGGGTCTCCGGGCTGAAGCCGTGCTTGGCGAGGATCGGCAGGATCTCGCGGTTGTACATCAGGTCACGCTCGGCGTGATCGATGACGAAGGTGACGTTGCCGCGGTCCGAGCTGATGCCACCGGAGATGCTGGCGTTGGAGGCATTGGGGCCCGGGCCGTCCGGGGCCTCGTGGCCGACGGTGACGTTCAGGCCCTCGTAGTCCTTGCGCAGGATCACGTTGACCACGCCGCCGATCGCGTCGGCGCCGTAGATCGCGCCCGCGCCCTCGCGCAGGATCTCGATGCGCTCGATGGCGGCGGTCGGGATCAGGTTGACGTTGGCCGCGGCGCCGTCGATCGAGGCCGACTTGGTCATGCGGCGGCCGTCCAGCAGCACCAGGGTGTAGTACGAACCCAGGCCGCGCATGCTGAAGGTGGCGTACGAGCCGGAGGCCGAGCCGGACGACTCACGCGCCGAGCCGTAGGAGTTGAAGACGTTGTTGCGCAGGAAGTCCGCGACGGACAGTTCGCCGGAGAGCTCGATCTCCTCGCGGGTGATGACGGTAACCGGGTTCGGGCCCTCGATTTCCGCACGCTTGATGCGCGAACCGGTCACTTCCACGCGGTCGAGGGTGGTCGCCTCCTGGGCGTAGGCGACGGTGGTGCCGCCGGCGCCCGCGAGAAGCGCGATCGCGATCGCGTCGCGCAGTTTGTGGGTCTTGCGATTCATCAGGTCTCTCCGAGTGAGAAATGAAGTAACGCCACAATCGTTTTTGTTTGCCTCCCCGCCATGCCGGAGGGGAGGGTGAGGCCGATACTAACGGGGAATATCCGGGAATTAAAGCCGCGTTAAGAGTTCAGGACAAACTTGTTCCTTCATGTTTCTGAATGAATACGCATGTGTATCCCTTGAAACAGTTTCCCTGGAACAAGTTTCGACGCTGATTCCCTATTCAGGAATCCCTATTCAGCTGAATGTGGTCGTGGATTCTCTTGATTTTGGTGCGAATGTCCCCGGGTGCGCACCAATATGGGGCGGCAGGCGCGCGACCGTGTCCGTGCTGCCAGGCCGGAATGGCGCTGCGGGCAGGGCTTGATGCGGGCCATCGCGATGGCCGGTCGGGGAGGCTTCCGCGCAGGCCGGGAAGCGGGCAGAGGGCAGGCGCGTTCGCGGCGGCGTGCCACGGGCAGCCCGTGGCCGGAGCGCCCGGGAAGAGCCCGCTCCGGCCCGGTGACCGGAAGCGGGTGCGGACCCGGCGGGGTCCCCCGGCGACCGGGCCTGGCGGCCGGACACGAAAAAGCCGGCGCTGGGGCCGGCTTTGCGAAACGTTGCGGGATACCGGGCCGTGCCGCAGGGGTGTGTCAGAGGCCCTGCTCGTAGCGGACGTAGGGCACGGCGCCCTCGTCGTCGCCGTGGGTCGGCGAGAACGGGTTGCGGCCGCGGGTCACCACGTTGTCGGCGCCCACGGTCAGCTGGCCGCTCCACGGGGTGCGCCAAGTCAGGCCCAGGCCCAGGCCCTCGAACTTGTCGCCGGTGCGGCCGTCGACCACCCGGCCGATGATGTTGGCGCTGAAGGGGCCGTAGCCGCCGCCGACGCTGAGGGTCTTGCTGTCCCAGCGCTCGGCCAGGCCGGGGGCCTCGGCCACCGGGATCAGGCGGGCGCGGGCATAGGTGCCGGCGAAGGACACGTAGCCCTCCGAGCCCAGCTCCTTCTGGCCAAAGATCTGCAGGTCGTTCTGCTCGACGCGACCGCTGAGCGGCAGCGAGCCGGCATCCAGCCAGGCCGGCAGGGTGGCGTCACGGGTGGTGCCGGCGGTGAAGCCGAAGCGGCTGCCCGGGCCGTCCACCGAGGGGGTGGCGGTCAGGCGCCGGCCGTTGGCGGCCGCCTCGCGCTCGCCGCCGAGGGTGGCCAGCAGGCAGCGGCTGGCCAGGCTGCTGATGCTGGCGCCGCTGGTGCCGTTGCACAGCAGACCCAGCGAGTCGCCCGAGCCCAGGCCGAAAGCGGTGTCCAGCGTGTGGTTGCCGAACTTCAGCTGCGGGGTCCCGTCCTTGGCCGGTTCCAGCAGCAGCACGGCCTCGACCTTGCCGCTGCCCTGGTCCCACACCGGCAGCACGGCGTGGCCCTTGCCGGGCCGCACCTGCTGGGCGTGCGCGCCCGCGGCCGCGGTCAGCGCGGTCACGAGGACGGCCAGCATTGGCAGGCGGAAGCGGGTCATGGTCGTGGCATTAGAGCCGAAAACGGGCCGGGAGTTCCCATTCGGAAGGGATCCCGATGGTATGGCGTTTACGAATGGTTAACAAGCTGCAGCCCTCCCCGGATGATGGAACTGTGGCTTGTGTCACCGGTTACTGGAGCAGGTCCGGTGCCGGCGAGGTCTCGGCCGGCTGGTTGAACAATAGCGCGATTTCGCCGGAAGGGAAGTGGTATTCCCGGCCGCAGAACTCGCAGCGCACGTCCACCGAGCCGGTGGCCGCGGCGGCGGCGCGGACCTCCTCCTCGCCCAGGCTGCGCAGCATCCCGGCCACCCGCTCGGCCGAGCAGGAGCAGCCGAAGCGGATCGGCCGTTCCTCCAGCAGGCGCGGCTCCTCCTGGTGGAACAGGCGGTGCACCAGCAGCTGCGGGTCGGTCTCCAGCAGCTCGGTCTCGCCCAGGGTGTCGAACAGCGCGCCGGCCCGGTCCCAGCCGTCGGCGTCGCCCGTCTCGCCGGGCAGCTTCTGCAGCATCAGGCCGGCAGCGCAGTGGCCGTCGGCAGCCAGCAGCAGCCGGGTGGGCAGCTGCTCGGACTGGCGGAAGTAGTCCTCGAAGGCCTCGGCCAGGGAATCGGCGCTGCCCAGTGCGACCAGGCTCTGGTAGCGCTGCGGTTCGCGCGGGTCCAGCCCGGGGTTCTCGATGGTCACCGCCAGCAGGGCGTCCTCGCCGAGCATGGACGGGGCGCGCGGGGCGTCGGCGCCTTCCTCCAGGCGGGCGATGCCGCGCACCGTGCCGGCCGCGGTGCATTCGGCGAACAGCGCGCGCAGCGGGCCGCTGGCGCGCAGCTGTGCCGACAGCCGTCCGTCCACCTTGGTGTGGCCGGTGAACAGGGTCACCGCGGCCACGGCCTCGCCCAGCAGCGAGGTCGCCCCGGGCGGGTAGTGCTGGTGCGCCAGCAGTTCCGACCAGGCCTGGCGCAGGCGCACGTAGACGCCACGCACGCCCGCGGCGGGAAGAAGGAAACGTCCTCGGAGATCGTCAGCCTGGTTCACGGTTCACCTGGAGCGGCCCAATGGCCGCGAAAGGAAGATTGCGGTCACTCCACCATGCGGGCGGCCGCCGGCCTTTCCAAGGCGGAGCACGGGGCGCATTCCGCGCACGGCGCCAGCCTGCGCCCGGGACCGTGCAGGCGGCGTCGGCGCGGCCGCCGCGGAGGGGTGGAAAAGGGCGCGAAAGGCTACCATCCCGCGCGAGGATCCGGCACGGGGCCGGCCGCAACCGGGGAGTCGCGCCATCGCCACCGAACCCGCCCGCCCGCGTCGCACGCGCCGCCGGCGCCTGCTGCGCCTGCTGCTGTGGCTGCCGCTGCTGTTCGTGGCCGCCAGCGTGCTGCAGGTGGCGGTGCTGCGCTTCGTGGATCCGCCCTTCTCGGCCTTCATGCTGGCCCGCCAGGCCGAGGCCTGGCGCCAGGGCGACTGGGACTTCCGGGTGGCCTACGAATGGCGCGACCTGGACGAGATCTCGCCGTGGATGCCGCTGGCGGCCATCGCCGCCGAGGACCAGAATTTCGCCCGCCACCACGGCTTCGACCTGGAGGCGATCAACAAGGCGCTGGAGCACAACGCCCGTGGCCGCCGCCTGCGCGGCGGCAGCACCATCAGCCAGCAGGTGGCCAAGAACCTGTTCCTGTGGTCCGGCCGCAGCTGGCTGCGCAAGGGGCTGGAGGCCTGGTACACGCTGCTGATCGAGGCGATGTGGCCCAAGCGCCGGATCATCGAGGTGTACGTCAACGTGGCCGAGTTCGGCGACGGCATCTACGGCGTGCAGGCGGCCGCACGCAGCTACTGGCGCACCGACGCGGCGCGTCTGGACGCGGCCCGCTGCGCGCGCCTGGCGGCGGTGCTGCCGGCGCCGCGCCGCTACGACGCGCGCAATCCCGGTCCGTACGTGCAGCGGCGCGCGGCCTGGATCCAGCGGCAGATGCGCCAGCTCGGCGGGCAGGCCCACCTGCGCCAGCTCGACTGACAGCGCACCGCCGCGCTGGCTACCATCGCCCCATGACCGAACGACACCGGCACGACCAGCTCACCGTGGTGGTGGCCGCCTGCAACGAGGCCGAGTCCCTGCCGCTGCTGCATCCGCGCATCCGCGCCGCGCTCGACGGGCTGGAGGGGCTGCGCACCCGCGTGCTGTACGTGGACGACGGCAGCCACGACGGCACCTGGGAGGTGCTGTGCCGGATCGCGGCGCAGGACCCGGAGGTTTCGCTGCTGCGGCTGAGCCGCAACTTCGGCAAGGAGGCGGCGCTGACCGCCGGTCTGGACCTGGTCGAGGAGGGCGCGGCGATGATCCTGGACGCCGATGGCCAGGACCCGCCGGAGCTGATCGGCCAGTTCGTCGCGCGCTGGCGCGAGGGTTACGACGACGTCTACGGCATCCGCGTCGCCCGCGACGGCGAAAGCTGGGTGCGGCGCGCGGCCGCGGCCGCGTTCTACCGGATCATCGGCCGGCTGTCGCACACGCCGGTGCCGGCCGACGCCGGCGACTACCGGCTGCTGTCCCCGCGCGTGCTGGCCGCGCTGCGCCAGCTGCGCGAACGCCACCGTTTCATGAAGGGCCTGTTCGGCTGGGTCGGCTTCCGCCGCATCGCGCTGCCGTACCGGCGCGCGCCGCGCCTGGCCGGGCGCAGCAAGTTCAGCCTGTGGCGGCTGTGGAACTTCGCCCTGGAGGGCATCACCAGCTTCTCCACCGCGCCCCTGCGCCTGGCCACCTACCTGGGCCTGTTCACCGCGGCGGCGGCCTTCGCCGGCGGCGTGGTGGTGGTGGCCAAGACCCTGCTCTGGGGCGACCGGGTGGCGGGCTGGCCGACGATGATGGTGGTGATCCTGTTCCTCGGCGGCGTGCAGCTGATCGCGCTGGGCCTGATCGGCGAGTACCTGGGCCGCCTCTACGAGGAGGCCAAGCAGCGCCCGCTGTACCTCGTCGACACCTGGCGGCCGGCCGCGGGAGTATGCTCGGCGCAGCATTCCGCGGAGGGAGGCGACCATGCGCACGGTGCGTCAACTGCTGGCGGAAAAGCCGGCCGGGATTTTCGCGGTGGCACCGGAGGCGCCGGTGATCCAGGCCATCGCCCTGATGGCGGAGAAGTCCATCGGCGCGGTGCTGGTGATGCGCGGTGAGGTGCTGGCGGGGATCCTGTCCGAGCGCGACTACGCCCGCAAGGTGGTGCTGCAGGGCCGGTCCTCGGCCGACACGCCGGTGGAGGCGATCATGACCACGCCGGTGGTCACGGTCGGGCCGGACACCCCGGTGGAAGCCTGCATGCAGCTGATGACCGAGCGCCGCATCCGCCACCTGCCGGTGGTGGAGCACGGTGCGGTGGCCGGCGTGATCTCCATCGGCGACCTGGTCAAGGCGGTGATCGCCGACCAGCAGATGGAGCTGGAGCAGCTGCAGCGCTACATCGTGTCCTGACCGGCGCCTAGCGCGCGTAGCGGCCGCCGCAGTCGCTGTCCTCGCCCGGGCCGGTCTCGAAGGTCGCCAGCAGCGCGGCCGGCGGGGTGATGCTGCCCAGCGCCAGGGCAAAGGCCCCGCGCAGGCCCAGCGCGGCCATGTCCGGGCGGAACGACGGGTCCTTGAACGTGCCGCCCACGCGCAGCGGCGAGCGCAGCGCCAGGATGCTGCGGTCCTTGGGGCGCGGCCGCAGCAGCAGGTCCAGCCGCTCGCGCTCCAGGTCCACCGTGCCCTCGCCGACCACCAGGGTGTCGGTGCTGTCCAGGGCCAGGGCGCGCGCGGTCATGGTCCCGTCCTCCACGCCGAAGTCGGCGAAGGCGCAGCGGATCGGCACCTGGCGATCGCCGGTGAGCATGAACTTCAGCGCCTCGGCCACGTCCAGGCCGGCCAGCTCCATGACCAGGTTGCTGATCCGGCCGCGGCCCATGCCCAGGGCGACCTGGCCGTCCGCGCCGCCGAGGATGGCGGCCACCGAATCGCCGCGGCCGCGCAGCTCGATGTTGCCGGCGATGCGTCCGGCCGTGCCCTGCGCCAGCTCCGCGCGCGGGAACAGCTTCGGCAGCTCGACTCCGCGCACGGCGATGCGGGCGTGGGTGGCGATCGGCGCGCGCCGTGCGTCCATGCGCACGTCGGCACGCACCTGGCCGCCGGCCACGGCGAAGTCCAGCGGCTGCAGGTGCAGCCGGCCGCCCTCGAGGCGCAGGTGCGCGTCCATGGCCTCGAGCATGGGCAGGCGCGGCGCGTGGATGGCCTGTGCGCGCCAGCGCACGTCCGCGTCCATCGCGTTGAGCTTGGCCAGGTCGTAGGGCGTGTCCGGCAGCAGGCGCGGGCTGGCGGCGCGGCGCGCGGCGCGGGCCTGCTGCCCGGGGCTGGCGGTCTCGCCTTCGCCGGCGGAGGGCGGTGCGCCGAGGAAACCGGCCAGGTCGTCGAGATCCAGCCGCCGCGACAGCAGCCGCGCGGTGAACAGCGGACGCTCGCCGCGGGCGTCGATGCGCACGTCGCCGGCCAGGTCGCTGTCGCCGACCCGGCCCTTGAAGCCTTCGTAGCACCACACCTGGCCGTCGCGGCGCAGGCGTCCGTCCAGGGCGTAGGGCGGCGAGGGCGGCAGGGCCAGGCCGAGCAGCGGGTACAGCTCCTCCAGGTCCTGCCCGGCCAGTGCCAGCTGCAGGTCGAAGACCTGGAAGCGGAACGGATGGGTGAGCGTCCCGGAGGCGCTGGCGCGGGTGTTGCCGGCGCGCGCCTCCAGGTCGATGCGGTAGGGTGTGGCGGCGTCGGCCAGGTCCAGCGGCGGGGCGGCGCTGCCCGGCAGCCGGCACGCGGCGCCGCGCCAGCGCCCTTTGCCGGCCAGCGCCACCGGCGCCGGGCCGTCGCCGGCCTCCACGCTGTCCAGGGTGATGTCGATGCCGGTGCGCGCGGCCGCGTCGCTGTAGCGCAGGCGGCCGTCCTGGATCCACAGCCGGTCCAGCCGCCAGCGTGGCGTGCGCTCCGCCCGGTCCCCGCCGATGAAGTCCCAGTTGCCGCCCGGACCGTCCGGGTTGGCCTCCAGCCGCATGTCCGGGCCGATCGCGCGCAGCTCCTTCATGTGCAGGCGCAGGGCCAGCAGCGGCCAGGGGGCGACGTCCACCTCCATGCGTCTGGCCGTGCCCATGTGCGGGTGGCTGGACCAGGGCGCGTTGGCCAGCGACAGGCGGTCGGCGGAGACGGTGATGGTGCGGCCCAGGTCCACGTCCAGGTCGCCGGCGATGCGGAACTGGCGGCCGGTGGCCGCGCCCACCGCGCGTTCCAGCGGCGCCTTGAACCAGTTCCAGTCGAACAGCGCCAGCAGCAGCGCGATGGCGGCGGCCAGGCCGGCCAGGACCAGCGCGGCGCGGCGCGACGGCGGCCAGCGCGGGCGCCGGGCGCGGGACCGGGAGGCGGGCGCGTTCATGCCCGCCAGCATCGGCGTGGCGGGGTGGACGCGGCGCGAACGCGGCCTCAGCCGCCGTGCATGCGCGGGGCCAGCACCTGCGCGCTGACCGCGACGAAATGGCAGACGCTGCCGGCGATCACGAACAGGTGCCAGATCGCATGCGAGTAGGGGATCGACTCGCGGTGGTAGAAGAACGTGCCCAGGGTGTAGGCCGCGCCGCCGGCCAGCAGCCAGCCCAGGGTCCAGCCGTCCAGCGAGGACAGCATGGGCTTGGCCGCCACGACCACCAGCCAGCCCATGGCAATGTAGATGGCGGTGGACAGGCGCTTGAAGCGGCCGGTGAAGAACAGCTTGAACACCACCCCGGCCACGGCCAGGGTCCAGATCGCGGCGAACAGGCTCCAGCCCCATGGCCCGCGCAGGCTGACCAGGGTGAAGGGGGTGTAGGTGCCGGCGATCAGCAGGTAGATCGCGCAGTGGTCGAACACCTTCAGCCGGCCCTTGGCCACCGGGTGCTGGATGGCGTGGTACAGGGTGGAGGCGGTGTACAGCAGCAGCAGGGCCACGCCGAAGACGATGGCCCCGGCCAGCTGCCAGGCGTCGCCCCAGATCGCCGCCAGGGTGATCAGCACCGCGCCGCCGGCCAACGCCGCCGCGGCGCCCAGGCCGTGGGTCAGGGCGTTCCACAGTTCCTGCCGCAGCGGGTGCGGGATGCCGGCCTGCGGCGCGCCGGGGTCCGGTTCGGCGGGTCGGTTCATTGGCGCCGATTATGGGCACCGCACCCGCCGCGGGGAAGGGATGCCCCGCGGTCCGGGTCAGTCCACCCCGACGCTGCAGGCGTGCTCGCGGGTGGCGAGGAATTCCACCCCCGGCGAGCGCTCCTGGGCCAGCTCCAGGTTGACCCGGGTCGGGGCCAGGTAGACCAGCTCGCCGGCCGCGTCGATGGCCAGGTTGTTGGCATGCTTCTCGCGGAACTCCTCCAGCTTCTTCGGGTCCGCGCAGCGGATCCAGCGCGCCGTGGCCACGCCCACCGGCTCGAAGCTGGCGTCCACGCCGTACTCGTCCTTGAGGCGGTAGGCCACCACGTCGAACTGCAGCATGCCCACCGCGCCCAGGATCAGGTCGTTGCTCAGCAGCGGGCGGAAGAACTGGGTGGCGCCCTCCTCGGACAGCTGCGCCAGGCCCTTCTGCAGCTGCTTGAGCTTGAGCGGGTCGCGCAGGCGCGCGCGGCGGAACAGCTCCGGGGCGAAGTTGGGGATGCCGGTGAAGGACAGCAGCTCGCCTTCGGTGAAGGTGTCGCCGATGGCGATGGTGCCGTGGTTGTGGATGCCGATCACGTCGCCCGGGTACGCCGCCTCGGCGATCTCGCGGTCGGAGGCCATGAAGGTGAGGGCGTTGGCCAGCTTGACCTCCTTGCCCGAGCGCACGTGGAAGGCCTTCATGCCGGCGGTGAAGCGGCCGGAGCACACGCGCATGAAGGCGACGCGGTCGCGGTGCTGCGGATCCATGTTGGCCTGGATCTTGAACACGAAGCCGGTCAGCTTCTCCTCCTCCGGCCGCACCTGGCGGGTGGTGGTGGCGCGCGGCTGCGGCGGCGGCGCGTGCTCGACGAAGAAGTCCAGCAGGGGCTGCACGCCGAAGTTGTTCACCGCCGAGCCGAAGAACACCGGGGTCTGCTCGCCGCGCAGGTACCGGTCCTTGTCGAACGGCGCCGAGGCGCCCTCGACCAGCTCCAGCTGCTCGCGCAGCTCGGCCAGCATGTCCGCGCCGATGCGCGCCTCCAGTCGCGGATCGTCGATGGACGGGAAGATGGTGGAGTCCTGGCGGGCGAAGTTGCGCCCGGCCTCGTACAGGTGCACCTCGCCGGTGAGCAGGTGGACCACGCCCTTCAGGCGCTGGCCCATGCCGATCGGCCAGGTCACCGGCGCGCACTGGATCTGCAGCACGCTCTCGACCTCGTCCAGCAGCTCGATCGGGTCCTTGCCCTCGCGGTCGAGCTTGTTGATGAAGGTCATGATCGGCGTGTCGCGCAGCCGGCACACCTCCATCAGCTTGATGGTGCGCTCCTCCACGCCCTTGGCCACGTCGATGACCATCAGCGCGCTGTCCACCGCGGTGAGCACGCGGTAGGTGTCCTCGCCGAAGTCGGCGTGGCCCGGGGTGTCCAGCAGGTTGACGATGCGGCCCTCGTAGGGGAACTGCATCACCGAGGAGGTCACCGAGATGCCGCGCTCCTTCTCCAGCGCCATCCAGTCGGAGGTGGCGTGGCGCGCGGCCTTGCGGCCCTTGACCGAGCCGGCCATCTGGATCGCCCCGCCGAACAGCAGCAGCTTCTCGGTGAGCGTGGTCTTGCCGGCGTCGGGGTGCGAAATGATCGCGAAGGTGCGCCGGCGCGCGGCTTCGTTGGGAACTTCGGACATGGGGGCGGGCGCCGCGGGCGGCGCGCTCTGGGGCGGGAAGCCGGCGATTATACGGGGNGGGCCCGGGGCGGCGTGGCCCGCGGGAGCGCCCTCCGGCGGGATGCATTCACGGCATGGCCGCGCCGCTCATCCGTGCAGCCAGGGATGCGGCAGGGCCTTGAGCCGTTCCTGCGCCACGCCCTGCAGCACCACGCCGGCAAGCAGGGCCGCGCTCCAGGCCGTGTGCAGCCACGCCGGCGGCTCGCCGCGCAGCGCGACCCGCATGCCGCCGACCGACAGCAGGGCGAGCAGCAGCCCCCGCGCCGCGCAGGCCCAGCGTCCGGCCTGCGAACGCAGCGACAGCAGGGTCCCGCCCGACAGCAGGAACAGGCAGGCCGCCGACGACCAGAGCAGCAGGTGGTAGTACGCGCGCGGCGCATCCACCGCCAGGCCGAAGGCGGCCATCACCGCCAGCGCCGGCAGCGCACGCGCGATCGCCTGCCGGCCCAGCTGGGCGGCCAGCGACAGCGCCGGGCGTCCCGGGAGGCCCGGCAGCAGGGCCAGTTCGTGCAGGCCCAGGGCCGGTCGCCAGAACAGCGTCTGCAGGCGGACGACCGGGGCGAAGGCCGTGCTGAGCACCATCAGCGGCGCGAACGCCAGCCCGATGTGGGGCCTGTCGCCGCCGCCGGTGCCCAGTAGCAGCCAGAACGCCGCCACGCCGACGATGGGCACCTGCGCGACGAGCACGTTCCGCAGCGAGTGCCGGCCGAAGCCCGGGCCCAGGGCGATGGCCAGGGCTTCCTGTGGCGCGCGCCGCAGCGCGCTGCCCACCGGCGTGTCCGGCGTGAGCAGGGACGTCTCCGCGTACGGCTGCCGGGCCAGGCCGGACGGGTCCAGGCCGCCGCGCGCCATGGTCAGCGACAGCGGCGTGGACCACGTGCCCGGATCGCGCGGGCGCGCGGCCATCCAGGCCCAGCATGCCGCGCAGGCGCCGAGCAACCCCGCGGCGGCCAGGGCGATGGCGCCGGGGTGCAGCGCCGCGCGCAGCAGCGCCTCGTCGACCCACCCGGGAAGCCAGCGCGCGCCGACGCCCAGGGCCAGCAGCGGCCACATCGCCCACGGCGGCATGCTCACCCAGAACAGGCCCAGCGCCAGCGCGGCGGCGAGCACCGCCGCGGCCATGGCGAAGCTGCCCGATGTGGTCGCGGCCAGCACCAGCGCCGGCACCACCACCACCATGGCCAAGGCCGCGGCGCCGCACGCCAGCGCATGCTGCCGCACCCGCGGGGTGCGCAGCTGCCAGGCCCCCAGGAACAGTGCGACCAGCCGCGCCCCGGCGAGCATGGCCCAGAACACCGTGCACACCGCGCACAGCACCAGCCCCAGCTGGAATGCGCGTCCGGGCGCGCTGGCCCATGCCAGCAGCGGACCGAGGGCCGGGCCCAGCAGCAACAGGCCGTTGGTCCAGCCGCCCGCGGCCACGGTGGTGCGCAGCGAGGCGAACGGAAGGTGCGGAGCGCGCGTCGCGGTGGCGGCGTTCATCCGGCCACCTCGACGAACAGGTCTTCCAGGCCCAGCCGGTCGGTGCGCACGCCCTCGACCAGCAGCAGCTCCTGCCAGCCCGCGCGGCCGGCCACGACCAGGCTCACGGCGCCGCCGGGCAGCGTGCGCCTCGCCAGTTCGCCGGGAAGCGCGGCCGGCAGCCGCGCTGCGGCAGCGGCGGGCAGGGGGAGGCGCACCGTCTCGTCCTTCACTTCGTCCAGGGCACGATCCAGCAGCAGGCGCCCCTGGTGCAGGAACGCCACCCGCGAGGCGACCCGTTCCAGGTCGCTGACGATGTGGCTGGAGAACAGCACCGTGGTCCCGGTGTCCATCGCCTGACCGACCAGCTCGCGCAGCAGCTCGCGGCGCGCGACCGGATCCAGCGCCGAGGCCGGCTCGTCCAGCACCAGCAGCGCCGGCCGCGGCGCCAGCGCGCGCGCCAGGGCCAGGCGCTGGGCCTCGCCGGGCGAGAGCCGGCCGATGGTGCGCCCCGGATCGATCTCCCAGCGCCGCAGCAGCGCGGTCGCATGCGCCGGGTCCCAGCCCGGATACAGCTGGCCCAGGTACTGGAAGAGCTGGCCGACCTTCATCCAGCCGAAGGCCTGCGGCTGCTGCGGCACGTAGCCCAGCCGCGCCTTGCGCGCGTCGTCCATGCGCAGCGCGGGGCCGCCGAACACCAGCGCCTGGCCGGCCTGCGGGCGCAGCAGGCCGAGCAGGCAGCCGATCAGGCTGCTCTTGCCGGCACCGTTGCGGCCGATCAGGCCCAGCACCTCGCCCTGCGGGATATCAAGGTCGACGCCGCGCAGCACCTCCCGGCGGCCGTAACCCAGGTGCAGGCCGCGCGCGGCGAGCGGGCGTTCGAGGTCCAGGTCGTGCTGCGTCGCGGGCAGGGTCAGTGCGTTCATGCGTCGTCCTCTTCGATCAGTTGCCGCAGCCGCGCCAGCACGCGGTCGGCGGGGAGTTCCAGTTCGCGGCAATGGCGCGCGGCCTGGCGCAGGGTGGGTTCCATCAGTTGCATGCGCGCGGCCATGCTCCCGCCGCGACCGCGCGCGGCCACCGCCATGCCCTTGCCGCGCAGGCGCTCGAGCACGCCCTCGGCCTCCAGCTGGCTGTAGGCGCGGGAGACCGTCATCGGGTTGATCGCGTGCACCGCGGCCACCTCGCGCACCGAGGGCAGCACCTCGCCGGGGCGCAGCTGGCCGGCGCTGGCCATGCGCCGCACCTGGTCGGCGATCTGCCGGTAGATCGGCTCGGGCAGGGAGGGGTTCACGTGCAGCAGGTGTGCATCCATGTGTATTAATACATCGATACACGTGGCGGCCGTCAAGCCCCCCGCGCACGGACGACGCTCAGCGCGCGGCGGGGCGCGGGAAGTGCAGCTCGCCCTCCGGGCCGGCCATGCGGAAGGGCAGCGATACCAGGCGCAGGCCGCGGTTGGCCTGGACCACGAAGTGCAGGTGCGGGGCGGTGCTGTAGCCGGTGTTGCCGGACAGGCCGATCCGCTCACCCTGGCGGACGTGCTGGCCGGGACGCACCAGAACGCCGCCGGGCTGCAGGTGGGCGTAGGTGGCCATGCTGCCGTCGGCGTGGAGGATGCGCACGAAGTTGGCGCGCCCGCGCAGGCGCGGCTCCGGGCCGCCCTCGCGGTACCCCGCCTCGGTCTGCATCACCACACCCTCGCGCGCGGCCAGCACCGGCGTGCCCTCGGGCAGGGCGAAGTCCACGGCGTGCAGGTTCTCGGCGTCGGCATGGCTGTAAGCGCCGCCGAAGGCCTGGTCCACGCGCACGTGCCCGTGGGCGAAGGGCAGCCGGTAGGGCACGTCCAGGGGCGTGGCGCGCGGGTCGCCCGGAACCTGGTCCAGCGCCAGGTCGGCGTGCAGCGGGCGGCGCGGGTCGAGCGGATAGGCGCGCGCCACCAGCATGCGGCCGCGCGCCGGCACCACCGCGTCCACCGGGGAGGCCGGCACCAGCCGCACCCCGTCGCCCCGGCGCGGGCGCAGCCGCACCTGCACCGGGCCGTGCAGGCCGTTGTCCACCCACGCCTCGTGGTGGCCGCTGCGCGGCACCAGGCGCAAGTGTACGCGGCCATCGGCCGGCGCCGCCCGGCCGGCATCGGCGGGCGCCGGCGCCGGGCGCGGCCAGAAACGCTGCTGCGCGGGGGCAGGGGCGGTGGCGGCCACCGCCAGCAGCAGGAGCAGTGCGCAGGCCCCGCCGCGCGCCGCGCGCCTCAGCCGCCGCAGCGCGGCGACAGCCGCAGGCTGCGGGCGACCTCGCCCAGGTCGAAGGCCGCCACCGCGCGGTCGTCGTGCAGGGCGAACAGGATGCCGCCGGGGAAACGCGGCGTGGGGCCGGCGAACACCGCGATGCCGTCGGTGCGCGCGGTCCGGCTGCCGGTGAACACGCCGGCGCTGCGCAGGGTGTCGCGCTCGAGCACGTGGAAGCGGGTCGGACGCAGCTGCTCGACCGCGATCCAGTAACCCTCGCCACCCTCGCACTCCCACAGCGCCACGCCCTCGGCCTCGCCGCGCAGCGGCGGCAGGCTGCGGCCCAGGTAGCGGCCGTCCAGGGCGTACTCGCGCAGGGTGGAGCCCACGCGCCGGTCCTCCTCGGCGATCAGCAGGCGCCCGCCGGCCGGGTCGCCGGCGATGGACTCGACCATGAACAGCGCGCCCTCGCCGGTGTCCCCGAAGGCGCCGTCGTAGCGGGCACGCAGGACGCCGTCCTCGTCCACCGCCACGCGGAAGCGCTTGACCCGCTCGGCCAGCTGCTCGCGCGGCGGCGGCACGGCGTTGGCGAAATCCTGCATGAAGCTGTCGGTCACCAGCACCGTCACCTCGCCCGGGGCGTGCTCGTACACCCACAGGCCGTAGGGCAGGCGCAACTGCTCCTGGCCGAAGCTGCCCAGCGGCTCGAACGCGGGCAGGGACAGCACCTGCACGCGGTGGTTGTCGCGTTCGACCACGAACAGCAGGTCGCCGAACACGGCGATGCCGTTGGGCCGGGCGAACTGGCCCGGGCCCTGGCCGGGGCCGCCGAAGGTGCGCAGCCGCGCGCCGCTGGCGGCATCGAACACGGACAGGCGGTGGCTGGACTTGGCGGTGGCCACCACCAGCACGCGGCCGTCCTCGTCCTGCCAGGCGGCCAGCGAATCCAGTTCCTCGCCTTCCAGAGGCGGTGAGATCCACGCCTCGTCCACCACCGGATCGGCCGCGGGCAGCCCGGCGGCCGATCCGGTGGTGGACGAGGCGTGGA
>NZ_PDWK01000030.1 GCF_010093135.1 Pseudoxanthomonas taiwanensis
CCCCCCCGGGATGCCGCGCAGGATCTGGTTGCCGATCGGGCCGCCGTACTTCTTGCCGGTCCTGCCGGCCACGAACGCCTGAAGGCCGAGCTGGACGAGCTGTGGCGGGTCCGGCGCCCGGAAGTGGTCAAGGCGCTGGCCGCGGCCGCGGCCGAGGGCGACCGCTCGGAGAACGCCGAGTACACCTACCGCAAGAAGCAGCTGGCCGAGATCGACCGGCGCGTGCGCTACCTGAGCAAGCGGGTGCCGGACCTGCGCATCGTCGACGAGCCGCCGTCCGACCGCGAGGCGGTGTTCTTCGGCGCCTGGGTGGAGCTGGAGCGCCTGGACGACGGCGCCACCAGCCGCTACCGCATCGTCGGCCCGGACGAGACCGACGCCGGCAACGGCTGGATCAGCATCGATTCGCCGCTGGCGCGCGCCCTGCTGAAGAAGCGCATCGACGACGAGGTCGAGGCCGAGCTGCCCGGCGGCAGGGCCCGCTTCCTGATCGTGGACGTGCGCTACGACTGAGCCGCCCGGCAGCGCTCAGCCGGGGACGACCGGCAGCTCCAGCGGCGCACCGGCGTACTCGACCTCGCCGTACAGGTCGTGCTCGTCGCTGCCCATGATGCGCACGTCCACGAACTCGCCCGGCTGCAGGCCGGCCTCGCGGCCGTCCTGGATCTGCACGGTGCCGTCGATTTCCGGCGCGTCGGCCATGGAGCGGGCGATGGCCAGCTCGCCGTCCACGACGTCCACCAGGCAGCGCTGCACGGTGCCGACCTTGGCCTCCAGGCGCGCGGCCGAGATCGCGGTCTGCCGCTCCATGAAGCGGGCCAGGCGCTCCTGCTTGACCTCCTCGGGCACCGCGCCCGGCAGGTCGTTGGCCGCCGCACCCTCCACCGGCGAATAGGCGAAGGCGCCCACCCGGTCCAGCTGGGCCTCGTCGAGGAAGTCCAGCAGCGCCTCGAACTCCCGTTCGGTCTCGCCGGGGAAGCCGACGATGAAGGTGCTGCGGATGGCCAGCTCCGGGCAGATCTCCCGCCAACGCCGGATCCGCTCCAGGGTCCTGTCGACCGCGCCGGGCCGCTTCATCAGCCTCAGGATGCGCGGGCTGGCATGCTGGAACGGGATGTCCAGGTAGGGAAGGATCTTCCCTTCGGCCATCAGCGGGATGACCTCGTCCACGTGCGGGTACGGGTAGACGTAGTGCAGGCGCACCCAGGCGCCCAGCTCGGACAGCCCCTCGCACAGCGCCTTCATGCGGGTGGCGTACTCGCGGCCGCGCCAGGTCCCTGGCGCGTACTTCAGGTCCACGCCGTAGGCCGAGGTGTCCTGGGAGACCACCAGCAGCTCGCGCACGCCGCCCTTGACCAGACGCTCGGCCTCGCGCAACACCTCGTCCACCGGACGCGACACCAGGTCGCCGCGCAGCGAAGGGATGATGCAGAAGCTGCAGCGGTGGTTGCAGCCCTCGGAGATCTTCAGGTAGGCGTAGTGGCGCGGGGTGAGCTTGATGCCGTAGTCCGGCACCAGGTCCACGAACGGGTCGTGCTTCGGCGGCAGGGCCCGGTGTACCGCCTCCATCACGCTGGCGTAGTCCTGCGGGCCGGAGATGGCCAGCACGCCCGGGTACTGCTCGCGGATCAGCGCGCTGCGCTTGCCCAGGCAGCCGGTGACGATGACCTTGCCGTTCTCGTTCATCGCCTCGCCGATGGCGTCCAGCGACTCGGCCACGGCCGCGTCGATGAAGCCGCAGGTGTTGACCACCACCACGTCGGCGTCATCGTAGGTCGGGACGATGTCGTAGCCCTCCACCCGCAGCTGGGTGAGGATGCGTTCGGAGTCGACCAAAGCCTTCGGACAGCCGAGGCTGACGAAGCCGACCTTGGGGTTGCGGGACATGGGGCAGGCCTGGAACAGGGACGGCGGCGCGCGGCCGGGCGCGCGATTATAGCCCCCGCGCCCGGGTGGCCCGCCGCTCCACGCGCCCTGCCCCATAATCCGCACTCCCGTCTTCAGGAGGATGCGCATGGGCCAGTGGACCGAGCTCGAGACCCCCGCCGGCAGCGTCGCCGCCTGGCAGGCCGATCCGCCCGGCACGCCACGCGGCGGGCTGGTGGTCATCCAGGAGATCTTCGGCGTCAACCCGCACATCCGCGCCGTGGCCGACGGCTACGCGGCCGAAGGCTACGTGGTGCTGGCCCCGGCCTTCTTCGACCCGGTGGAGCGCGGCGTGGAGCTGGGCTACGGCGAGGACGGCTTTGCCCGCGGCCGCGCCCTGGTCCAGGAGCTGGGCACGGCGCGCGCCCTGGCCATCCTCCAGGCCGCCGCCGAACGCCTGCGCGCGGACCTGGCCGCGCGCCAGGCCCCGACCGCGGTGGGCACGGTCGGCTACTGCTGGGGCGGCAGCATGGCCCTGCTGGCCGCGCTGCGCCTGGGCCTGCCCTCGGTCAGCTACTACGGCGCGCGCAACCTGGCGCTGCTGGACGAGTGCGAGCGCGAGGACCCGCGCCTGGTGGCCGAGCCGAAGGCGATGGTGATGTTCCACTTCGGCGAGCAGGACCCCTCGATCCCGGCGGAGGCGGTCGCCGCCCACCGCCAGCGCCTGCCACAGATGCCGCTGTTCGTGTACCCGGCCGGCCACGCCTTCAACCGCGACGTGGACCCGCGCGCGTACCACGAGCCCAGCGCACGCCTGGCGCGCGAGCGCAGCCTGGAGTTCCTGGCCGCGCGGCTGGGAGCGGCCGCATGAGCGCCGGCTTCGGGCTGGACCCGCGCCTTGCGGCCGACAGCGTGTTCGTGGCCGACGGCCCGCTGTCGCAGGTGCGGCTGATGGACGACACCCGTTTCCCCTGGCTGCTGCTGGTGCCGCGCGTGCCCGGTGCGGTCGAGTGGATCGACCTGGACGGGGCGCAGCAGCGCCTGCTGCTGGCCGAGCTCAACCGCCTGTCCCAGGCCCTGCGCGCCGAGCCGGGCGTGGAGAAGATCAACATCGGAGCGCTGGGCAACATCGTGCGCCAGCTGCACGTGCACGTGGTCGGCCGCCGCGCCGGGGACGCCGCCTGGCCGGGGCCGGTCTGGGGCAGCGGCAGCCCGGTGCGGCACGCGCCCGAGGCGCTGGACGCGGCTGCCAAACGCTGGCGCGGCCGGCTAGCATAGGCGCTCTTTGTTCTCCGCAGCCGGTTCGCACCCATGGGTTCCAACGCCTTCGCCGCCCTTGTCCTGATCGTGGTGGGCCTGTTCTTCCTGGCCCGCAACCTCGGCTGGATCGACACCGGACTGGGGGCGCTGCTGGCCACCTGGTGGCCGGTGGGCCTGGTGGCGGTCGGCATCGGCATGCTGCTCAAGCGCAAGTGATCCCGGGCCGGCGCCGCCCCGCCGCCGGAACCGCGGACCGGCACCGTACCGGTCGCGCCCGCCTGCCCGCGGTCCGCGGCCGTGCCTGGCGCGCCCGCGGAGCCGCCAACGGCGGCCACACCCGGGCGCGTGAAGGTTTTCCACATCCGGTGTGGATCGTTGCCGGACAAAGATGTGGATANCCGCGCGCACGCCTTGCACGGCGGGCACGTCAAGTGGGTTGGCGAAATTTTCGCCACGCCCGCCGGTGCCAAGCGGAAGCACCTGCCGGATGCGCGGCCGGCGCGCCGGAGGGCGCGCGATGCGACCGCACGCGCAACCGCCGCGTGCGTCCGCCGGGTGGTCAGGTACCCGCCGGTGCCCCCCTCCCTCCGGACCCCATACGGACGCCTGCCGCTCCAACGGCGCCCGGCATCCCACCGCTGCGTATTCAGCGGCCAGCCCTGCCCCCGGGTGCGCACCGCGGCGCAACCGGTTGTGCGTGAAGGTTTTCCACATCCGGTGTGGATGGTTGGCGGACAAAGATGTGGATAACCGCGCGGACGCCTTGCGCGGCGGGCAGGTCAAGAGGGTTGGCGAAAATTTCGCCAGCGTGGAGGCAGGTCCCCTGCGGTGCGGCGGCCCGGCCCGGGCCTGGCGGCGCACGTGCGCCCCCGTCCGTGCAGGCCCCGGGCGTGGCGGATGGAGATCGGTGGCAATGCGGCGCCGGCCGCCGGAGCGCGGCTCAGGTACGCGGCAGGGTGACGCCGGTCTGGCCCTGGTACTTGCCGCCGCGGTCCCGGTACGAGGTCTGGCACACGTCGTCCGGGTCGGACTGCAGGAACAGCATCTGTGCCACGCCCTCGTTGGCATAGATGCGCGCCGGCAGCGGCGTGGTGTTGGAAAACTCCAGGGTCACGTGCCCCTCCCACTCCGGCTCCAGCGGGGTCACGTTGACGATGATGCCGCAGCGGGCGTAGGTGCTCTTGCCCAGGCACACCACCAGCACGTCGCGCGGGATGCGGAAGTACTCCACCGTGCGCGCCAGGGCGAAGCTGTTGGGCGGAATGATGCATTCGTCGCCCACCACGTCCACGAAGCTCTTCGGGTCGAAGTTCTTCGGGTCGACGATGGTGGAGTTGATGTTGGTGAACACCTTGAACTCGCCGGCGCAGCGCACGTCGTAGCCGTAGCTGGAGGTGCCGTAGCTGACGATGCGGCGGCCTTCGACCTCCTTGACCTGCCCCGGTTCGAACGGGTCGATCATGCCGTGCTGCTCGGCCATGCGCCGGATCCAGCGGTCGCTCTTGATGCTCATGCGGTGTTCCCCGGGGCACGTCGGCCCGTGACCGCCCGATTCTAGCCGACCCGTCCCCGTCGCCGGGAAGCGCCCTCCCTGGCGCCCGTGCGTTCAGAGCGTGCGCGTGGCCAGCGGGATCGAGGCACGCGGCCGCGCGGCCAGGCGCGCGGCCATGGCCTGCGCGGCGCGCAGGTAGGCCTGTGCCGGCTCCGAATCCGGCGCGGCCACCACCACCGGCGTGCCGGCGTCGCCCTGCTCGCGGATGCGCAGATCCAGCGGCAGCGAGCCCAGCAGCGGCACGCCGTAGGCCGCGGCCATCGCCTGGCCGCCGCCCTGGCCGAACAGGTGCTCCACGTGCCCGCAGCGGCTGCACACGTGCATGGCCATGTTCTCGACGATGCCCAGCACCGGCACCTGCACCTTCTCGAACATCCTCAGCGCCTTGCGCGCGTCCAGCGTGGCGATCTCCTGCGGCGTAGTGACGATCACCGCGCCGGCTACCGGGATCTTCTGCGCCAGGGTCAGCTGGATGTCGCCGGTGCCCGGCGGCAGGTCCACGACCAGGTAGTCCAGCTCGCCCCAGCGGGTGTCGCCCAGCAGCTGCATCAGCGCCGAAGTGGCCATCGGCCCGCGCCAGATCATCGGGGTGTCGGTGTCCACCAGCAGTCCGATGGACATGGCCTCCACGCCGAAGGCGCGCATCGGCTCGATGCTCTTGTTGTCCGGGCTCTCGGGACGGCCGGACAGGCCCAGCATGGCCGGGACGCTGGGACCGTAGATGTCCGCGTCCAGCACGCCCACCCGCGCCCCCATCCGTTGCAGGGCCAGGGCCAGATTGACCGCGGTGGTGGACTTGCCCACCCCGCCCTTGCCCGAGGCCACGGCCACCACGTTGCGGACCCCGGGCAGCGGGGCCAGCCCCGGTTGCACCTGGTGCGCCGCCACCCGCGTATTCAGCTCGAATGACTCCAGCGTCTGCCCGGCGCCCGCCAGGGCGGCGGCGACCGCGTCGCGCAGTTGCGCTCCCCAGGCCGGGGCGAACGGGAAGCCGACGGTCCCGGCCACAGCAACGCCTCGCCCGGCGGCGCGCGTCTCCCAGCGCACCGCGTTGCCCAGTGCCTCCCCCGCCCAGGGGTCCACCACGGTCTCAAGGAGGGGCGATACGGAAGCTTGCATGGGTTGACCTCTTAACAAAAACGGGATAGTGAATAGACGCAGATGTAATAAATTAAGCGTGCGTTAAGCGCTCATCTTGCTTTCATTCATGTGAAGGCAAGGAGGCCTGGACCCACGCAGGAAGCACGTCACCCTAGGGGAGAGAACCTGAAATAATGAACAACACCTTCCAGACACTCCGGCGCAACCGCCTGACAGCCGCCATGCTGTCGGCCCTGGCCCTGCCGTTCGCGGCCATGGCCCAGGACGGCGGCAGCCAAGGCAGCACCACCGACCTCGACCGCGTCACCGTCACCGGTTCGCGCATCGCCCGCGTGGGCTTCGTGACCCCGGCCCCGGTCGCGTCCATCACCGCCGAGGAGATCCGCTCCACCGGCGCGCTGACCATCGGCGACCTGATGACCAAGCTGCCGCAGCTGGCGCCGAACTACACCCTCGGCAACTCCACCCGCTTCATCGGCACCGCCGGCCTGGGCCTGATGGACCTGCGCGGCATGGGCACCTCCCGCACCCTGGTGCTGGTGAACGGCCGCCGCCACGTGGGTGCCAGCCCGGGCTCGGTGGCCGTGGACGTGAACACGATCCCGGTCGAGTGGATCGAGCGCGTCGAGGTGATGACCGGCGGCGTGTCCGCCGTCTACGGCGCCGACGCGGTCGCGGGCGTCGTGAACTTCATTATGAAGGACTCCTTCGAGGGCTTCGAAGCCCGCGGCCAGACCGGCAAGGCCGCCGAAGGCAGCTTCGACCGCAGCTTCGTCAGCTTCTCGGCCGGCAACAGCTTCGCCGACGGCCGCGGCAACGCCGCGATCTCGATGGAGTACAGCACCCAGGACCGTTTCGGCCGCGGTGACCGCAAGATCGGCCGCCAGTTCCTGGTGAGCGTGCCCAACCCGAGCTACGACCCGACCAAACCGCCGAGCCAGACCAACCCGCAGAACGTCTACAGCGGCCCGGGTGGCAACCACTCGATCTCCTACGGCGGCACCTTCACCATCGGCACGTTCAACCCGGCCAACCCGGCCACCTGGGGCAACCGGTACGTGTTCAACCCGGACGGCACCTTCCGTCCGAACCGCTACGACGGCACCGTCGTCAGTGCCTCCAGCTGCGTGGACTGCGACTTCGCCGACCTGAATGCGGTCGCCGACCTGCAGCCGGCGTTCGATCGGTTCAGCACGAACTTCATGTTCAACTTCGATCTGAACGACAACCACCGGCTGTTCTTCGAAGGCAAGTACTCCAAGACCGAGTCGCTGTTCTACAGCCAGCCGGCGTTCGACCAGCCGATCCGCATCCGTCGCGACAACGCCTACATCTCGCCGGAGCTGGGCGCGCTGATGGACCAGGCCAACCTGTCGCAGCTGCTGGTCTACCGCTTCAACGTCGACGCCGGCCGCCGCGGCGAAGACATCGAGCGCCAGACCTCGCGCGCCGTGTTCGGCCTCGAGGGCTACCTGGGCGACTGGAACTACGAGGTGTCGGCCAACTTCGGCCAGACCACCATCTCCCGCCTGAACCTCAACAACCGCATCAACGAGCGCTGGCACGCCGGCCTCGACGCGGTCGTGGACCCGGACACCGGCAAGATCGTCTGCCGCGTGGACGTGGACCCGAACGCGATCAACCCGCATACCAGGGCGCCGTACTCGTCCATGGCGCGCAACGGCTGCGTGCCGTTCAGCGTGTTCGGCCACGGCGCGGTGACCGCGGAGGCGGCCAAGTGGTTCAACGTCAACTCGCTCAACACGTCCAAGCTGGAGCAGACGGTGCTGGAGGCGAACATCGCCAACAGCTCGGTGTTCTCGCTGCCGGCCGGTGACGTGGGCTTCGCCGCGGGCATCGAGCACCGCAAGGAGAAGAGCCAGGAGAACACCGACCCGCTGGCGGCCCTGGGCCTGACCTTCCTGAACGCCATCCCGAGCCGCGGCGGCCAGTACGACGTGACCGAGGTGTACGCCGAGACCACCGTCCCGCTGCTGTCCGGCCTGCCGGGCATCAACATGCTGTCGGTGGACCTGGCCGGCCGTTACTCGGACTACAGCACGATCGGCACCACCACCACGTGGAACATCGGCGTGAACTGGGAGATCCTGGACTCGCTGCGTTTCCGTGGCACCCTGGCCCGCGCGGTCCGTGCGCCGAGCATCGGCGAGCTGTTCAACCCGCAGTCGGAGAACTTCTCGTCGATCAACGACCCGTGCAACTACCTGAGCACCAACCCGAACCGTCCTGACACGGCGAAGGATCCGGAGCTGCGCCGCAACAACTGCTCGGCGCTGGGCATCCCGGTGGGCTGGGTGGACACCTACACCGCCACCCGTCCCGGTGTGAGCGGCGGCAACCCGGACCTGTCCGAGGAGGCGGCCGACAGCTGGACCCTGGGCCTGGTGTGGCAGCCGGGCTTCATCGACGGCCTCGGCGTGACGGTGGACTACTGGAACATCACGCTGAAGGACGCCATCGGCGCGGTCAACGCCCAGACCCTGGCGACCCGCTGCGTCGACTCGCCCGGCGGCATCGACAACGAGTTCTGCCGCTTCATCACCCGCGCGCCCGTGGGCGGCTATGTCGACCCGGCCGGCCGCCAGTTCCCGGAGCACAGCATCACCCGCTGGGTGGCGCTGAACGAGAATCTGGCCAAGTCGCGTCGCGTCGGCGTGGACCTGGAGGTGGACTACCGCTTCCCGCTGCTGGGCGGCAACAGCTCGCTGCGCCTGGTGGGCAGCCGCCTGCTGCAGTCGCGTGAGTGGCCGTTCCAGGCGTTCCCGGACGAGTTCAACGAGTACGTCACCTACGTGACCGACCCGCGCTGGCGTGCCAACCTGGACGCCCGCTACTCGAAGGGCAACTGGCGTGCGTCGTGGAGCATGCAGTACGTGCACCACAACCTGCGCGTCACGCCGGGCAGCTACAGCTCGAACCCGGGTTCGATCTCGCCGATCTGGAACGGTTCGTACACGTACCACAACTTCCAGGTCAGCTACACCTTCCCGCGTGACAGCGGTCTGGAGGTGTACATCGGCATGGACAACGTGTTCGACAAGGATCCGCCGCTGAACTACTTCGGCTCGGACCTCGGCTCGTCCTACTACGACGCGATCGGTCGCTACATGTACATGGGCGCGACCTACCGCTTCTGACGGACCTGCCCTCGGGAAGCCCGGCGCAAGCCGGGCTTCCTTTTTTGCGCCCGTCCCGGCAGGGCCATCACGGCACGCCGGCATTGGCGCCCCTGCCCCGTCGCCGCCGGCACGGCCGCCGGAGGCTCGCCCCCCCCGGGCACGGAGCGCCTACGGCCAACCCTGGGGGTTGCGAGGCGTTCATCGAGCGGGTATCCGCATGCAACCGTGAACTGTCCGGCCACCAGCGGCACGCCCTGGAACAACGACAACCGTCAGGTTGCAATCCGGAGCCTGCGTCAGCCGGGCTCCTTTTTCGGCCGGTGCCCGCAACGGGCCGCGTCCGCGGCAGCACCCTGCACGCGGAACGCGCGCGCATGGGCCACCCCGGCCTCCATTCCCAAATCGCACGCCTCGTATGGAGCATGCATCGTACCCCGGGCAACCGCCGCTCCCGGAGCTCGCCTCCGCGAGCGTGCGCGAATCCGCCTGGCGGTGCCTGCCCCAAGCCGCATTTGCGGCCATCCTCGACCGCGCGCCGCGCAAGCGCTACCAGCATCCACCACTTGCCGCAAGTGGCATGGACAACACCCTGCATCCCGCACATCACCATTAACCGCGTGTTAACTTCGGCTTGCAGCTGTTGGCCGTTTCGCGGTCTGCGCTTGCTCATTGCCCGGTTTCCTGCCGGCGACGGCAGGAAGGGTGGTGATCGCCCACACTTCTGGAACTTTGTTCATGACGTCCTACACTTCCTGCTTCAAGCCGAGCCTGCTGAGCCGTGCCGTGCTCAGTGCTCTTCTCATTCCCGCATCCGTGACGGCCTTCGCCCAGGAGGAGGACTCGTCCCGGGTGAGGGACCTCGGTGCGGTCGTGGTCACCGGCTCGCTGATCCCGCAGACCGAAATCGAGACCGCCACCCCGGTGATGGTCATTTCGGCCGAAGACATCCAGATGCGCGGCTTCCAGAGCGTGGCTGATGTCCTGCAGCAGGCCAGCTTCGCCACCGGTGGCATCCAGGGCGGCCAGACCAGCGCCTCGTTCACCCAGGGCGCCGAAGCGGCCAGCATGTTCGGCCTGGATCCGGGCTACACCAAGTACCTGATCAACGGCCGCCCGATGGCCAACTATCCGGCCCTGTACAACGGCTCGGACGTGTTCAACAACATCAGCGGCATCCCGGTCGCGCTGATCGAGCGCATCGAGATCCTGCCCGGCGGCCAGTCGTCCCTGTACGGCTCCGACGCCATCGCCGGCGTGGTCAACGTGATCCTGAAGAAGGGCGTGGATCAGGGCGAGTTCTCGGTGCGCGGCGGTTTCTTCAGCGAAGGCGGCGGCAACAGCCTGCGCTTCACCTTCGCCGACAGCTACTCCGGCATGGACGGCCGCCTGAACTCGCTACTGGGCATCCAGCTGGACGACCGCGCGCCGATCTGGGGCTACCAGCGCAAGCTGTCGAGCACCTACAACTTCGACGGCTACAGCACCGCCGTGCCGAGCCGCGACTTCGTGGTGATCGACGCGCTCGACAGCACCTACGTGTTCCCGGACCCGAACAACTGCGCCAACACCACCGGCAACTTCAAGGGCACGACCCAGCAGTTCACCCGTGCCGGCTTCGGCACCTACTGCGGCTCGTTCATCAGCCCGGGCTACCGCACCATCCGCAACGGCAAGGAGTCCGCGCAGCTCTACTCGTACACCACCTTCGACCTGAGCGACACCACCCAGCTGTACGCCGAGGTGATGGGCCTGTACGAAAAGGTCGAGTACGCCACCGGTTCCAGCTACACCTGGTGGGGCACTTCCTCCACCTTCGGCGCCTACTACGATCCGCGCTACCCGGACACCCTGCTGAACCTGCAGCGCGCCTTCGCCCCCGAGGACATCGGCGGCAAGGGCTACCGTGACATCATGAACACGGACACCAACAAGGCGCTGACGGTGACCTTCGGTGCCAACGGCCAGATCGGCGAGTGGGACTACAACGCCTATGTGTCCCGTGCCGAGTACCGCCTGACCGAGAACAGCTGGGTCCGCTTCCGCGACCCGGTCGACAACTTCTTCATCGACAAGGTCCTCGGCCCGCAGCAGGGTTGGGATCCGTTCTACGGCGCCTACCCGGTGTTCACCCCGGACTATGCCGCGTTCTACAGCCCGCTGACCCCGGAAGAGTTCTGGAGCTTCTCCGGCTTCGTGGACAACAAGTCGCGCACCTGGGACAACCTGGCCCACATCCAGCTGACCAACAGCTCGCTGTTCTCGCTGCCGGGCGGCGACGCCGGCTTCGCGGTGGTGGCCGAGGTCGGCAACGAGGGCTGGGACTACAGCCCCGACTCGCGCATGATCGAGGACCCGGACACCCTGGTGTCCGAGATCTGGGGCCAGACCGCGGTCAGCGGCGCCGGCCACCGCAGCCGCTACGCCGTCACCTCCGAGCTGCGCCTGCCGCTGTTCAACACCCTGACCGTGTCGGCTTCGGCCCGCTATGATGCGTTCGACATCGCCGGCGAGACCGTGGACAAGCCCACCTGGAGCCTGGGCGTCGAGTACCGCCCGGTCGAGAGCCTACTGCTGCGCGGCAAGGTCGGCACCGCGTTCCGCGCCCCGTCGCTGGCCGACGCCTTCCAGGGCATCAGCGGCTACTACAGCAGCGTGACCGACTACTACCGCTGCAGCCTGGACGGCTACCTGCCGGGCGACACCGACGACTGCAACTGGGACAACGAGCAGTACTTCGGCCAGTCCTCCGGCAACCCGGACCTGCAGCCGATCGAGGCCGACGTGTGGAACGCCGGCGTGGTGTGGTCGCCCACCGCCAAGCTGTCGTTCGCGGTCGACTACTACAGCTGGAAGATCGAGAACGAGGTCGATTCCATCGGTGCCGACGACCTGATGCGCGGCGAGTACTACTGCCGCACCGGTGCCGCCGGTTCGCCGATCGCCGCCTGCGACGACATCCTGACCTGGGTGCGTCGTGACGCCAACGGCGAGCTGGTGTCGCTGTACACGCCGAAGGTCAACATCGCCAAGCAGGAGCTGGAGGTGGTGACCGCCAGCATGAACTACATGCTGGACATCGGCCGCTTCGGCAGCCTGGCCTTCTCCGGCAACTACACCAACAAGATCAGCCACAAGCTGTGGTCCACGCCGGAGTCCGAGGCGGTCGACCTGATGCGCGACCCGTACTACATGTGGTACTACGACTCCTACTCCAAGACCCGCACCGACGCCTCGGTCGCGTGGTCGCTGGGTGACTGGACCACGACCCTGTACGCCAACCGCATCGGCTCGACCCCGAACTACCTGGCCTACGCCCAGGGCTACGGCTACGAGCACTCGAGCGGCCAGAAGGGTGCCAAGTGGGGTCCGTACGTAACCTACAACGCCAGCGTCAACTGGCGCGCCACGGACGACCTGACCTTCTCGCTGATGGTCAACAACCTCACCAACAAGATGCCCGACCACCAGGCCGAGAACTATCCGGGCACCAGCAGCACGCCCTGGAACAACTACTACTACGACATCCTGGGCCGTGCGGTGTACCTGGAAGCCAAGTACACCTTCGGCGCCAAGTAAGCGACCGTCAGGTTGCAATCTGGAGCCCGGCTTCGGCCGGGCTCTTTTTGCCCCCGCCGCCTCACGCCTGCCCACCGGCATGGCCGCCGGCTTCCATACGGCAACGGATGCGGTATAAAGCGGGGAAGGCCGGCCCCGGGCCGGCCACATCGAGCCCTCGGAGGGGAACACATGCGCAACAAACTGATCGCCGGGCTGCTGGCCCTGCCCGTGCTGTGCCTGTCCACGGTGGCCATGGCCGCCGACCCGGTGGTCGGCCGCTGGAAGACCATCGACGGCGACACCGGCAAGCCGAAGTCGATCGTGGAGATCACCCAGGCGGCCGACGGCACCATCACCGGCCGCATCGTCGAACTGATCAACCCGAGCCGTCCGAACCCGGTCTGCGACAAGTGCAGCGACGACCGCAAGGGCAAGCCCATCACCGGGATGGAGATCATCCGCGGGATGAAGGCCCAGGGCGGCGGCCGTTACGCCGGCGGCACCATCCTCAAGCCCGACGAGGGCAAGGTCTACAAGTCCAAGATGGAGCTGGTGGAGGGCGGCCGGAAGCTGGAGGTGTCCGGCTGCGTGGCCTTCATCTGCAAGTCGCAGGTGTGGGAGCGGCAGTAGGCCGGCCCGCTCCGCGTCCCGTCCGCGACCCGGCCCCGGCCGGGTCGCTTCTTTCCGGGGCCCTGCCCCCGGTGGCCGGCCGCGTGCGCGCCGGCCCGGCGGCCGCCACATGCGATAATGAACGACCCTTCGCGTCCGGCTCCTACGATGTCCCGCTCCGTCCTGGTCACCAACGCCCTGCCCTACGCCAACGGCCCGCTGCACATGGGCCACCTGGTCGGCTACATCCAGGCCGACATCTGGGTGCGTGCACGGCGCATGTGCGGCGACACCGTGTACTACGTCTGCGCCGACGACACCCACGGCACGCCGATCATGCTGGCGGCCGAGAAGGCCGGGGTCAGCCCCGAGGAGTTCATCGCGCGGATCAAGGCCGGCCACGAGCGCGACTTCCGCGACTTCGGCATCCACTTCGACTGGTACCACTCGACCCACTCGCCCGAGAACCGCGAGCTGACTGAGCGCTTCTACGCCGCGCTGGAGGCGCGCGGCAGCATCGAACGCCGCTCCATCGAGCAGCTGTACGATCCGGTCAAGCAGATGTTCCTGCCCGACCGCTACGTCAAGGGGACCTGCCCGCGCTGCAAGGCGCCGGACCAGTACGGCGACAACTGCGAGGTGTGCGGCGCCACCTACGCCCCGACCGAGCTGATCGACCCGCGCTCGGCAGTGTCCGGCGCCACCCCGGAACTGCGCGCATCCGAACACTTCTTCTTCCGCCTGGGCCAGTACACCGACGTGCTGCGGCAGTGGCTGGCCGGCGAGGTGGCCGTGCCCGGCGTGAAGGCCAAGCTGGGCGAGTGGATCGAGGGCGAGGGCGGCCTGCGCGACTGGGACATCTCCCGCGACGCGCCCTACTTCGGCTTCGAGATCCCCGGTCATCCGGGCAAGTACTTCTACGTCTGGCTGGACGCGCCGATCGGCTATTTCTCCAGCCTGCTGGCCCTGGCCCGCAGCGGCCAGGCCGCCGGCTTCGACGAGGCGGCGATGGAGCGCCTGCTGCAGCCGGGCGACCACGCCGAGCTGCACCACTTCATCGGCAAGGACATCGTCAACTTCCACGGCCTGTTCTGGCCGGCGGTGCTGCACGGCAACGGCCTGCGCCTGCCCGACCGCCTGCACGTCAACGGCTACCTGACCGTGGACGGGGCGAAGATGTCCAAGTCGCGCGGCACCTTCATCATGGCCCGCACCTACCTGGACGTGGGCCTGGACCCGGATGCGCTGCGCTACTACTTCGCCTGCAAGTCCTCCGGTGGCGTGGACGACCTGGACCTGAACCTGGCCGACTTCGTGGCCCGCGTGAACAGCGACCTGGTCGGCAAGTTCGTCAACATCGCCAGCCGCTGCGCCAGGCTGCTGGACGTGCACTTCGGCAACGCGCTGGCCGCGCCCGGGGCCCACGACGGCACCAGCGCGGGCTGGGCGCAGGAGGCCGGCCAGCTGCTGGCGCAGGTGCGCGCCCAGCTGGACAGCGCGGCGGAGCTGTACGCGCAGGACAACTACGCCGCGGTCACCCGCAACGCCATGGCCGCCGCCGACCTGGCCAACGAGTACATTGCCCGCACCGCACCCTGGGCGCTGGCCAAGGACCCGGCGCGCCGCGCCGACCTGCACCTGGTGCTGACCACCGCGCTGCAGGCCTTCGCCGACATCGCCGGCGTGCTCAAGCCCATCGTGCCGGCCACCATCGCCCGCGCGGAGGCATGGCTGGGCACCGCCCTGGCCCTGGACCGCCGCGTGGAGCTGGCCGGCCGCACGCTGTCGGCCTACGCCCCGCTGTTCACCCGTATCGACCCCAAGCTGATCGACGCCATGACCGAAGCCTCGAAGGACACCCTCGCCGCCGCCACGCCCGAATCCGCCCAGGCCGGGAAGAAGGCCGAGGCGAAGAAGGACGCCGCGCCCGCCGGCGGCACGCCGCAGTACGTGGGCATCGAGGACTTCGCCAGGCTCGACCTGCGCATCGGCAAGGTGCTGGAGTGCGGCTTCGTGGAAGGCTCGGACAAGCTGCTGCGCTTCCTGCTGGATGCCGGCGAGCTGGGCCAGAGGCAGATCTTCTCCGGCATCCGCGCCAGCTACGGTGAGCCGGAGAAGCTGGTCGGCCGCAACGTGGTGTTCATCGCCAACCTGGCCCCGCGCAAGATGCGCTTCGGCATCAGCGAGGGCATGATCCTGTCGGCCGGTTTCGACGGCGGCCCGCTGGCCCTGCTGGCCGCCGACGAGGGCGCCCAGCCCGGCATGCCGGTGCGCTGAACCCCGCGCGCGTGGCCGCGCCACGCGCCGCTCCCGGGCCGCCATGTCGTCCACGCCCCTGCCCCTGGTCGAGCGCCTCGACCGCCTGCTGCCGCAGACCCAGTGCGGCCAGTGCGGCTATCCGGGCTGCCGCCCGTACGCCGAGGCGATGGCGCGCGGCGAGGCCGGCCCGGACCACTGCCCGCCCGGTGGCGATGCCGGCGCGCGTGCCCTGGCGAAGGTGCTGGGCGTGCCGGCGCGCCCCTACGACCGCAGCCGTGGCGAGTACAAGCCGCCGCGGGTGGCGGTGGTGGTGGAGGCCGACTGCATCGGCTGCACCAAGTGCATCCAGGCCTGCCCGGTGGACGCCATCATCGGCGGACCGAAGCTGATGCACGTGGTGATCGACCCGCTGTGCACCGGCTGCGAGCTGTGCGTGCCCGCCTGCCCGATGGACTGCATCGTGATGGAGCCGGCGCCGGAAGCGTCGGCCTGAGCCTTCAGCGCGCGCAGGCGCGGCAGATCCGCTCGACCCGGTAGCCGCGCGCGCGCAGCTTCTCCACCAGCCCGTCCGGCCCCAGCAGATGCAGGCTGCCGACCACCACCAGCACGTCGTCGCGGCCGGCCAGGTGCCGCTCCAGCACCGGCAGCCAGGCGTCGTTGCGGGCCACGTTGATGCGCGCGTACAGCGCCGGGTAGTCGCGCTGCATGCGCACGGCGATGCCCTCCCACAACCCCTGCGCATCGCCCGCCCGCCACATTCCGTGCAGCCTGTCGAGCCGGGCCGGGCCGGACTCGAGCAGGTCCAGCACCTCGGCCAGCATCTGCCGCTGTTCGTCCAGGTCCATGCCGGCCATCAGCGCGATCTGCGCGCTGGCCGGCTCCAGGCCGCTGGCGGGCTTGCCGGCCGCGGCGGCGGCGCGCATGAAGTGCCGGTCCAGGCCCAGTCCCGGATCCAGGCCCTGGCGGGCCAGCCCAGCCAGCTGCAGGGTCAGGGCGATGAACCAGGGCTCGAACTGCTCGCTCCAGCCGGCCGGCAGGGCGCCGGCGGCGACCTGCCGCTCCAGCCGCGCCCACAGCTCCGGCCCCAGGTCTTCGCGCAGGCTGCCCGGCCGGGTGCGCCGCGCCGCCTGCACCATCCGCATGGCCAGCGCCGGCGAGGCGGCCTCCTCCGGGTCCAGTTCGAACACCAGCGTTCCGGCCCCGGCGAAGGCCTCCTCCACTTCGGGGGCCAGCGGATAGTCGTCGCGGGCCAGCATGTGGAACGAGCCGAGCAGGTACAGCGCGCTGTCGTGGTCGGACACCTTCCACAGCAGCGGCACCGGCGGCGCGGCCCACGCCGGCACGCAAGCCAGGAGCAGCAGCAGCGCGGACAGCCGGAGCAGCGTGCGGCGCATGCGCGGCCTCAGCGGACCGGGTTGGAGTAGTGCTTCTCGCCGGCGGTGACGGCCAGGTCCAGGCGGTTCTCCGGCGGCGGCAGCGGGCAGGTGGCGTACAGCGTGAATGCGCACGGCGGGTTGTACGCGCGGTTGAAGTCCAGCACCACATTGCCCGCGGCGTCGGGCGGATCGGCCTCGAGGAAGCGCCCGGCCGGGTAGCTGCCGTGGCCGCTGGTGCGGTCGGCCATCACGAAGAACAGGCGCCCGTCCGGCTGACCCAGCGCCTCCAGGCGGAAGGTGCGGCCGTCGCGCTCGAACTCCACCGCGCCCGGGTTGGGCATCCGGCTCTGGGTGCCGACGATGTCGCCGATCGGCAGAGTCTTGCCCGGCGGATGGGCGATGAAGCGGCCGGTGATGCGCCAGGACGGATCGGCCGGCCAGTACTGCAGACCGGCAAAGCGCAGCCGGGTGGGCGCGTCGGCATGGCGCACGCGCAGCGCGTAGCGGTCGCCGCGCTTGAGCAGGGTCACCTTGCCCTTGCCCTCGTCGAAGCCGATCACGCCCGGCTCCGGGTCGTGGTCGCTCTGCAGGCGCACGCGCCCGCGCAGCGGCTCGCCGTTGAAGGTCAGCTCCACCCCCTGCTCGGGCACGAACCAGAAGCGGTCCTGGGCGTCGCGCTCGACCATGCCCATGCGCGGCGGGCCGAAGGCGAAGCGCACGCCGTTGCCGATGCGGTCGCCGCTGCCCACGTAGTGCGCCTTCAGGGTGAGCCAGTGCAGGCCGACCAGACTGGTCCAGCCGTCCGGCTGCAGCAGCTCCTCCTCGCGCTGGCGCCGCCACTCCTCGGTGGCGGCCACGAAGGCGCGATCCACCTGCGCCTGCGCGGCCTGGTCCGGGCCTTCCCGGTCCTGCCGGCAGGCGGCCGGCAACAGCGCCAGCAGCGCCGCCAGCACGGCCGCGCTGCGCCCCTTCATCGTCCCCGCAGGAACCATCGGTCGATCTCCCCCAGCGTGAAGCGCGTCCAGGTCGGACGGCCATGGTTGCACTGCCCCGAGCGCTCGGTGGCTTCCATGTCGCGCAGCAGGGCATTCATTTCCGGAATGGTGAGGCGGCGGTTGGCGCGTACCGCGCCGTGGCAGGCCATGGTCGCCAGCAGCTCGTCGCGCGCGGCGGCCACGCGCCGGGTGGCGCCGTGCTCGCGCAGGTCGGCCAGCACGTCGCGCAGCAGCGCCTCCGGGTCGGCATGCGCCAGCAGCGCCGGCACGCTGCGCACCACCAGTGTCTGCGGGCCACTGCGGGTGACCTCGAAGCCGAGCTCGGCCAGGGTTGCCGCCTCGGCCTCGGCCACGTCGGCGTCGCGCTCGCCCACCGCCAGCGACAGCGGCACCAGCAGCGGCTGCGCACGCAGGCCCATGCTGTCGTGCGCGGCCTTCAGCCGCTCGTAGCCGATGCGTTCGTGGGCGGCGTGCATGTCCACCACCACCAGGCCCTCGGCGTTCTCGGCCAGGATGTAGATGCCGTGCAGCTGGGCGATGGCGTAGCCCAGCGGCGGGATGCCGCCCTCCTCGGCCGGCAGCGGTGCCGGCGTGGGCGCGGCGGCCGCCGGCGGCGCGGGCACCGCTTCCTGCGCCTGCGCGGACGTGCCGTACAGCGCGGCGTAGGCGCCCACCGCCTCGTCCACGCGCAGGCCCAGCGGCTGCGGCCGCGGGTTCCAGGCGGGCATGGGCGCGGCCTGCGGCGCCGGCGCAGGCGCGGCGGCGGCCACCGGGGTGGCGCCGGCGCGGGTGTCGGCCAGCGCCTCCTGCAGGGTGCGGAACACGAAGTCGTGGACCAGGCGCGCGTCGCGGAAGCGCACCTCGTGCTTGGCCGGATGCACGTTCACGTCCACCCGTTGCGGCTCCAGTTCCAGGAACAGCACGTAGGCCGGCTGGCGGCCGTGGTAGAGCACGTCCTGGTAGGCCAGCCTCACCGCGTGGGCGACGTTGCGGTCGCGCACCGCACGGCCGTTGACGTACAGGTACTGCTGGTCGGCGCTGGCGCGCGAGTAGTGCGGCTGGGCGATCCAGCCGTGCAGGCGCAGGCCGGCGCCGGCGTGGTCGATGCGCAGCGCGTTGCGGGCGAAGTCCTCGCCCAGGGTCTGGCCCAGGCGCGCGGCGGCATCGGCCTCGCCCGGGCGGTAGCGCCGCGCCGGCCGGCCGTTGTGGCTCACCCGCAGCTCCACGTCCGGTCGCGCCAGGGCCAGCGAGCGCAGCCACTCTTCGATATGGCCCAGCTCGGTGCGCTCGGCGCGCAGGAACTTGCGCCGCGCCGGCACGTTGTAGAACAGGTCGCGCACCTCCACCGTGGTGCCCGGTGCGTGCGCCCGGGGCACCACCTCGCCGACCCGGCCGCCATCCACCTGCAGGGCCGCGCCATGCTCGTCCTCGCGCCGGCGCGAGGCGATCAGGAAGCGGCTGACCGAGGCGATGGAAGGCAGGGCCTCGCCACGGAAGCCGAGCGTGGCCACCGCCTCCAGGTCCTCCAGCGAGGCGATCTTGCTGGTGGCGTGGCGCGACACCGCCAGCGGCAGCTCCTCGGCGGGGATGCCGCAGCCGTCGTCGCGGATGCGGATCAGCCGGATGCCGCCCTCCTCCAGGTCGATGTCCACGCGCCGCGCGCCGGCGTCCAGCGCGTTCTCCACCAGCTCCTTGACCACGGAGGCGGGCCGCTCGACGACCTCGCCGGCGGCGATCTGGTTGATGAGGGTGTCGGGCAGCGGACGGATCGGCACGGGCGCGGACGGCGTCGGGCGCCGCATCGGTCAGGGAACCCCTGATGATAGCCGCAGGCAGGCGCGCCGCAGCTGCCGGCTCAGGGCGTGCCGCCCCCGGCGGCCGCCACGGCCACGCTCTCGGCCTGGGCGCGTGCGGCAAACAGGGTGCCCGGCGGCGGCTGGCGTGTGAAGTAGGTGTTGATACCGTCCAGCACCGCGGAGGCGACCTTGCGCTGGAAGGCCGGGTCGGTCAGGCGCTTCTCCTCCTCCGGGTTGGAGATGAAGGCCGTCTCCACCAGCATGGCCGGCATGTCGGCGGTGCGCAGCACCGCGAAGTTGGCGCGCTCGATGTTGGGCTTGTGGTTGTTGCCCACGCGCTTGAGGCCGGCCAGCACGTGGTGGGCCGCGTCCTCGGAGGCGCGCATGTGTCCGCTCTGCGCCAGGTCCAGCAGCACGTTGGCCAGCACCGTCTCGGTCTGCTGCAGGCGCACGCCGCCGACCAGGTCGGCGGCGTTCTCCTTGTCCGCCAGCCAGCGGGCGCGCTGCGAGGAGGCGCCCTTGGTCGAGAGCACGTATACCGACGAGCCGCGCGCGTCGCGGTTCTCCGCGGCGTCGGCGTGGATGGAGATGAAGATGTCGGCCTTGGCCTGGCGCGCGCGCTGGGCGCGCATCGGCAGCGGGATGAACACGTCGCTGTCGCGGACCAGGAAGGCCTTCATGCCGGGCGGGGCGTTGCCCTGGCGCGCCAGCTCGCGGGCCATGGCCAGGGTCACGTCCTTCTCGCGCTTGCCGGACGGGCCGATGGCGCCGGGATCCTGGCCGCCATGGCCGGCGTCGATGGCCACGATCAGCGGGCGCATGCCGCCGGGCGTGACCATGGTCTTGGCCGGCGGCGGCGCCGGTTCGCTGCGGGCCGGCTCCGGTTGCGCGGGCACCGGCGCGGCCGCGGTCGCCGGCGCGCCGGCCGGCGTGGAGGCGGACGGCAGCGGCACCTGCACCCGCCCCTCGAGGAGGGCCTGCGGCGAGACCGGGCCGGAGGACGCCGGCGCCACGGCGGGCGGGGAGGCGGGCGCGGCGGCGGCCGTGGCCACCGGCGCGGTCAGCAGCGCGGTGGCGCGCGCGGCCTCCTGCGGATCGACGGCAGGCGCCGCCTCGGCGGCAGCGGGCGCGGTAGAGGCGGCGGCGGTGGCCGGGCCGTCACCGGGCCACTCGACCACCAGCTTCGCCCCGTCCGGGGTGGACTCGGTGCGCACCGGCAGCGCCGCCACCGGCGCGGCCAGTTCGAAGACGATGCGGAAGGTGCCGGGCACCGGCTGGCCGGTGCGCACGCCGGTGACCACGCCGGCCGGCGCGGGCAGCCGCAGCGCGCGCGCGGCCCTGGAATCGGGCAGGTCCAGGACCAGCCGGTACGGATCGGTCAGGGACAGGGTGCGATGGCTGCCGGCGCCCTGCAGCTGCACTTCGGCGCGGGTCCCGGTGGCCCCCTGCTCCAGGCGCAGCCCCAGGACCTCGCCGGCCCAGGCGGAAACGGCCGCCAGGGCGAGCACGAGACCCGCCCCCCATCGACCGATCCGGGCAATCCGCTGGCGCATGGGCGGATTCAAGCACCATGTCGCCCGGGAATGCAACAACTTTTTCCTTAATAATCGCCCACCTGCGCCACCTTCCTGCTATCAGGCCGAAGAAAGGCCCTGCAAGCGGTCACTTTTTGACAGTTCCTTCACCCAGGCCTGCCCGGCTTCCGTGCCCGCCTCCAGCACCGCTTCCCGGCCTTGGCCATGCTGCGCCAGCCGCACCACCAGATCCGGCGGCGGCAGGGCCGCGGCGCCGCGTTCGGGCCATTCCACCAGCCACAGGCAGGCGCTGCCCTCGTCCAGGCCGAGGAAATCCAGTTCGGCGGCATCGCCGATGCGGTACAGGTCCAGGTGCCAGGCCTCACCGCCCGGCACCGGGTAGCGCTCGACCAGGGTGTAGGTGGGGCTGCGGATCGGCCCCTGCACGCCCAGCGCGCGCAGCAGCGCGCGGGCCAGGGTGGACTTGCCGGCGCCCAGGTCGCCGTGCAGGTGGACCATGGCCTGGGCCGGGCGGGTGGCGGCCAGGGCACGGCCCAGGGCCTCGGTGGCCTCGCTGTCGGGCAGGAAGACGCGCATCAGGTTCCGGTTCCGGGGTTGGCCAGGCGGCGCAGCCAGGGCAGCAGATCGGACGGCAGCAGGCCGCGCTGCCCGCCCTCGCTCGCGGCGCGGTCGCCCGCCTCGGCGTGCAGCACGGCGCCGGCGCAGGCCGCCTCGAACGCCTCCAGGCCCTGCGCGCGCAGCGCCGCGACCACGCCGGTCAGCAGGTCGCCCATGCCACCGGTCGCCATGCCGGGATTGCCGCCGGCGACCACGCACGGCGGCCGTTCCGGGGCGGCGACGATGCTGCCGGCGCCCTTGAGGACCACCACCGCGCGGTAGCGCTCGGCCAGGGCGCGGGCTGCACCGAAGCGGTCGGCCTGCACCGCCGCGGTGGTGGTGCCCAGCAGGCGCGCGGCTTCGCCCGGGTGCGGGGTCAGCACCGCGTCGGGCACCGGGGCGTCCAGCAGGTTGAGCGCGTCGGCATCCAGCACCAGCGGCTTGCCGGCGGCCAGGGCGCGACGCAGCAGCGCGCGGCCCCACTGGCCCTGTCCCAGTCCGGGACCGGCGGCGACCACGTCGGCCGGCGCCAGCAGGGGCTCCAGTTCGGCCTCCGACTCCACCGCCACCGGCATGGCCTCGGGCCGGCGCGCCAGCAGCACCGGCGCGAGGCGCTCGCGCGCGGCCACGCTGACCAGCCCGGCACCGGCGCGCAGCGCCGCCTCGGCGCACAGCACGATGGCACCGCCATGGCCGTGCTCGCCGCCGATGCAAAGCACGCGCCCGGCCAGGCCCTTGTGGAAGTCGCGCGGGCGCGGCGGCAGCCAGCCGCCCAGCGCCGGGGCCCGCAGCAGCCGCGCCGCCGGCGCGGAGGCGGCGATGGTGGCCGCGTCCACCTCCAGCGTGTCCAGCCGCAGCGTGCCGGTGTGGTCCAGCGCCGCACCGGTGTACAGGCCCACGTGCGGGACGATGAACTGCAACGTGCAATCGGCGCGCACCGCCACGCCCGGCACGCAACCGCGGTCGGCGTCCACGCCGCTGGGCACGTCCAGCGCCAGCACCGGCGCCGGCGCCGCGTCCAGCGCCCGCAGCAGCGCGGCCACGTCCTCGCGCGGGGCCTGCTCCAGGCCGATGCCGAACACCGCGTCCACCAGCACGTCGGCCTCGTCCAGCGCGCAGGGAAACAGGTCCACGCGCCCGCCGGCGGCCAGGTAGTCGGTGCAGGCGCGCTGCGCCAGCGGCGAACGTGGACCGCCGCCGGCCGGATGCACCACCCGCACCTGGCGGCCGGACTGCCGCGCCAGGCGTGCCAGCACGTAGCCGTCGCCGCCGTTGTTGCCCGGACCGCAGGCGACCACGATGCGCGTGGCCTGCGGCCACAGCTCCAGCAGGGCGCGCCAGGCCGCCTGGCCGGCGCGCTGCATCAGCACGTAACCGTCGCCGCCCAGCGCCGCGGTGGCGCGGCGGTCGATGGCGCGCGCGGCGGCGGCGTCGTGGAGCGCGGTGGCGGGCGTGGGCATGCCGGGGATTCTAGCCCGCCCCACCTATAATCGCGGCATGGACAACGCCGCGCCCGCCCTTCCCGATCCCGCAGCCGTGGCCGCGCGGATACGCGTGCTGGCGCGCGAACTCGGCTTCCAGCGCTGCGGCATCAGCGGCGTGGAACTGGGCGAGGACGAGGCCCACCTGCGCGACTGGCTGGCCCGGGGCCTGCACGGCACGATGGAGTGGATGGCGCGCCACGGCGACAAGCGCGCGCGCCCGGCCGAGCTGGTGCCCGGCACGCTGCGGGTGGTCTCGGTGGGCCTGGACTACGGCCGGCGCGACGAGGACCAGGCCTGGGCCACCCTCGCCGACGGGCAGCGCGCCTACGTGGCCCGCTACGCGCTGGGCCGCGACTACCACAAGCTGATGCGCAACCGCCTGCAGAGACTGGCCGACCGCATCGCCGCGGAGATCGGCCCGTTCGGTCACCGCGTGTTCGTGGACTCGGCGCCGGTGCTGGAACGCGCGCTGGCGCGCAGCGCGGGCCTGGGCTGGATCGGCAAGCACACCTGCCTGATCGACCGCGACGGCGGCTCCTGGTTCTTCCTCGGCGAGATCTACGTGGACCTCCCGCTGCCGGTGGACACGCCGGCCAGCGCGCACTGCGGCACCTGCACGCGCTGCATCGAGATCTGCCCCACCCGCGCCATCGTCGCGCCGTACCGGCTGGACGCGCGCCGCTGCATCGCCTACCTGACCATCGAGCACGAGGGACCGATTCCCGAGGCGCTGCGCCCGGCCATCGGCAACCGCATCTTCGGCTGCGACGACTGCCAGCTCGTGTGCCCCTGGAACAAGTTCGCCCGCCGCACCGACGAGCCGGACTTCCGCGCGCGCAACAACCTCGACCGCGCCACCCTCGTGGAACTGTTCGCATGGAGCGAGGAGGAGTTCCTGCGCCGCACCGAAGGCTCGGCGATCCGCCGGGCCGGCCACGAGCGCTGGCTGCGCAACATCGCCGTGGCCTTGGGCAACGCGCCGACCACGCCCGAGGTCGTCACCGCACTGGAATCGCGCCGTGGGCATCCCTCGCCGCTGGTGCGCGAACACGTGGCCTGGGCGCTGGCGCGGCATCGCGCGAAGCAGGCCGTCTAGAAGCGGCGGGAGCGCGGCACCGCGGCGGAGGGCGCCGGCGCCCGTGTTCATTCCCACCGTCCCCGCCGCGCTATCCTGTCCCGCCGCCCGCGATGCCGACCATGCCCGAGCAGAACCCGGTCCTGACCCCCAGCCAGCTCAACACGCTGGCGCGCGACGTGCTGGAGAGCGCGTTTCCGCTGCTGTGGGTCGAGGGCGAGCTGGGCAACGTCACCCGCCCCGCCTCCGGGCACCTGTACTTCACCCTGAAGGACGCGCGCGCGCAGGTGCGCTGCGCGATGTTCCGGCCCAAGAGCCAGTGGCTGCGCTTCGTCCCGCGCGAGGGCCTGAAGGTGCTGGTGCGCGGCCGCCTGACCCTGTACGAGGCACGCGGCGACTACCAGCTAGTGGCCGACCACATGGAGGAGGCCGGCGAAGGGGCGCTGCGCCGCGCCTTCGAGGCGCTGCGCGCCAGGCTGCAGGCCGAGGGCCTGTTCGACCAGGAGCGCAAGCGGCCGCTGCCGCGCTTCGTGCGCCGCCTGGCGGTGGTCACCTCGCCCACCGGTGCGGTGATCCGCGACATCCTCAGCGTGCTGCGCCGGCGCTGCCCGCTGCTGGAGGTGGAGCTGCTGCCCACCCTGGTGCAGGGCGAGACCGCGGCCGCGCAGATCGCCGACCTGGTGCGCCGCGCCGGTGCCAGCGGCCGCTACGACGCCATCCTGGTGGCGCGCGGCGGCGGTTCGCTGGAGGACCTGTGGGCCTTCAATGACGAGCACCTGGTGCGCACCATCGCCGCCTCGCCGGTGCCGGTGGTCTCGGCGGTGGGCCACGAGACCGACTTCACCCTGGCCGACTTCGCCGCCGACGTGCGCGCGCCCACCCCTTCGGTGGCCGCCGGGCTGCTGGTGCCCGACCGCCGCGACCTGCAGGCCGCGCTGCACACCCTGGCCGGCCGGCTGCACAACGGCCAGCGCCAGCGCCTGCGCCAGGCCATGCAGCGCGCCGACCGCGCCGTACTGCGCCTGCAGGCGCTGTCGCCACAGGCGCGCCTGGCTGCGCTGGGCCAGCGCCACGCCGCGCTGCGCCGGCGCCTGGACGGGCTGTGGCGCGAACAGCTGCAGCTGCGCGCCGCGCGCCTGCGCCATGCCGGCACGGTGCTGCGCACGCTGCATCCGCAGCGGCGGCTGGAGCAGCTGCGCGCGCGCCTGCAGCGCCTGCAGCACCGTCCGCAGGCGGCGGTGCAGCGCGTCCTGCAGCGCGAGGCGCTGCGCCTGCGCGCCCTGGCGCGTTCACTGGAGGCGTGCAGCCCCCTGGCCACGGTGGCGCGCGGCTACAGCATCCTCAGCGACGCCGGGGGCCACCTGGTGCACTCCACCGCGCAGGTTGCGCCGGGCGACCGCCTGCAGGCGCGCCTGCGCGACGGCAGCCTGGTGCTGGCGGTGGAAGCGGTGCAGCCGGACCCGCCTGAGCGGGCCGGCTGAGGTCCCCGGGACACACCGGCCGGCCATCGCCGCAGCCCCGACCGGGCACGAGGACGCGCCCCCGCAGATGGACGCGATCACCGCGCCGGGCAGCCGCCAGGCAGGGTACCGGCGGGGTCGCCGCTGACGCGGCTCCTACAGCGAGGAGAAGGCCTCGACCCGGGCGCGGGCCAGGGCCGGGATGCACTGGCCGGGCCAGTCGCGGTCGTTGGCCACCTGCGCGGTGGCCCGGGTGCCTTCCAGGCGGGCGAAGTCCAGCTCCGCCACCGCCCAGGCCCCGTCGCCGGAGGTGCGGGCGAGGATGCCGTCGGCCGGGAAGCCCACGTCCATGGGCGCGTACAGCGCCGCCTCGCCGGTGTTCTCGTCCAGCGCCGGACTCCAGCGCGCCTGCCCGGCGGTGACCGCCTGGGCCACGAACATGCGGTTTTCCAGCGCGCGTGCCAGGCAGCCGACCTGCACGCGGGTGGCGCCGGCGGCGGTGTCGGTGCAGCTGGGCACCAGCAGCAGGCGCACGCCAGCCTCGTACTGGGCACGCACCGGCAGCGGGAATTCGCTGTCGTAGCAGATGGCGATGCCGGCACGCACGCCGTCCAGCTCCGCGACCTTCAGCGCATCGCCGCCCTCGATCACACGGGTGGCCTTCTCGAAGCCGGTCAGCTGCAGCTTGTCCTGCCAGAAGTGGCCGCCGTCGGGCGCGAACAGGTCGCACCGGTTGCGGTAGCGGCCGTTGCCCTGGCGCAGCAGGAAGCTGCCGGCGGCCACGTACATGCCGGTCTCGCGGGCCAGTTCCGCGTACAGCGCCAGCCAGGCGGTGCGCAGCGGCTGGATGCCCTCCAGCGAGGCGTGCAGGTCCGAGCGCGCCGGCGCCGGCAGCGTGGCGGCCAGCTCCAGCGCCAGGTATTCGGGCAGGACCGCCACCCGCGCGCCGCGCGCGGCGGCCTCGCGCAGCAGCGCGCGCTGGCGCGCGGCGAAGGCCTCGAAGCTCGCCGGCTCGCCGATCCGGTACTTGCAGACCGCGACCTTCATGCCGCCTCCCAGTCGCGCAGCCAGAAGGTGAGCGTGTGTTCCAGTTCGCCGCGGCCGACCTCGTTCCAGGACAGGCGCATGGCCATGCCCGGCTGGCGCACGTAGCCGCGCTTGCGCCAGAAGGCGTCGTTGTCGCGGTGGCCGGCCGGGCGGCGCGGATCGTCCGCGTCGCGGTCCACCGCGCAGAACGCGGTCCAGCGGAAGCCCAGGGCGCGCGCGTGCGCCTCGCGCCGGTCGAAGAAGGCATGGCCCACGCCCAGGCCCCGGTATTGGGGCAGCAGCACCGACTCGCCGAAGTAGAAGACCCGTTCCACCGGCATCCCGCGCGCGCGGAACGGCGCGGAGAAGGCCTCGGTGTCGTCGGCCAGCGGCAGGCCGGTGGAGGCGCCGACCACCCGGCCCTCGTCCACGGCCAGCACGAACACCGCGTGCGGCGAGCGGGCATAGGCCGACAGGTACTGGCGCTCGTAGTCCGCGTCGCCCTCGTACAGGTAGGGCCAGTCGCGGAACACGGCGATGCGCAGGCGCGCGATGTCGTCCAGCCAGGGCGCGACGTCGGCGCCGTGGACGGTGCGGATCTCGGGTCGGGTGCGTTGCATGTGCGGATTCTACAGGCGCGGCTCAGCGCCGCGGTGCCAGCCGGCCCAGCGCGGCGGCCATGTCCCAGGACTTCAGCCCGCGCGGGCCCAGATGGTGCGCCAGCACCGCGCGCAGCGGCAGGCGCAGGCTGGCCAGGTCCTCCGGCGCGGGGCGCTGGTCCCGGGCCAGGGCCAGCAGCGCGGCGCCGGTGGCCGCGGCGTTGCGCTCGCCGTGGCCGCGGTCGCTGAGCAGGCGGCGCGGGCCGTGCTCGGGGTCCAGGCGGTAGCGCGCGGCCGGGTCCAAGGGCTGGCCGTCGCCGTCGCAGTGCAGCTCGAAGCCGACGCCCAGGGCCTGCAGCAGGTCGCGCTCGAAGCGACGCAGGGTCCAGGCCAGCGGCTCGCCGGCGCGCAGGCGCTCGCGCGTGCGGGCGTAGGCGGCCAGCAGCTCCGGCAACGGATCCTGGCGCGGGGCCAGGCGCAGCACCAGCTCGTTGACGTAGAAGGCCGCCAGCAGCGCCTCGCCGGCCAGCAGCGGTGCCGCGTCCAGCGCCTCGGCCGCGCGCAGCTGGGCCAGCTCGCCGGCCAGCACCGCGTCGAACCGGATGTGCTGCAGCGGCTGCAGCGCCGCGCGCAGCGGCTGGCGCCTGGGCGACTGCACGCCGCGCGCGACCAGGCCCAGGCGGCCGTGGCCGGCACTGAGGACCTCCACCAGCAGGCTGGTCTCCCGCCAGGGGCGGGCGTGCAGGACGAAGCCGGGGTCGCCGTCGATGCGCATGGCCACAGGATGGCGCCGGAGCCGCGCCCGGGGAAGCCGCCGCGGCCGGCGGCCTTACTCGTAGCCGAAGGACTTCAGCGCGGCCTCGTCGTCGGACCAACCCTCGCGCACGCGCACCCAGGCCTCCAGGAACACCTTGCGTCCGAACAGCCGCTCCATCTGGTGGCGGGCCTTGCGGCCGATCTCGCGCAGGCGCGCCCCGCCCTTGCCGATCACGATCGGCTTCTGGCCCTCGCGCTCGACCCAGATCACCGCGCCGATGCGCAGCAGGCCGCCGTCCTCGACGAAGCGCTCGATCTCCACCGCGGTGGCGTACGGCAGCTCGTCGCCAAGCTGGCGCATCAGCTGCTCGCGCACCAGCTCGCCGGCCAGGAAACGCTGGCTGCGGTCGGTGATCTCGTCCTCGTCGTACACCGGCGGGCCTTCCGGCAGCTGGGCGAGGATGTCGCGCACCAGCGCCTCCAGGCCCTTGCGCTTGAGCGCCGAGATCGGGTGCACGGCGGCGAAGTCGCGGTCCCTGGCCACCTCGGCCAGGAACGGCAGCAGCGCGCTCTTGTCCTTCAGGCGGTCGACCTTGTTGACCACCAGGATCACCGGAATGCCGGCCTGGCGCAGCACGTCGAAGGCCAGGCCGTCCTCATCCACCCAGCGCCCGGCCTCGACCACCATCAGCGCCGCGTCCACGCCCTCCAGCGCGCCGCGCGCGGCGCGGTTCATCACCCGGCTCATGGCCGATGCCTTGTAGCGGCCGTGCTCGCGGTGCAGGCCGGGCGTGTCCACCAGCAGGATCTGCCCGCCCTCGACGGTGGCGATGCCCAGCAGGCGGTGGCGGGTGGTCTGCGGCCGGTTGGAGACGATGCTGACCTTGGCCCCCACCAGGGCATTGACCAGGGTGGACTTGCCGACGTTGGGACGGCCGATCACGGCCACCTGGCCGCAACGATGGGATTCGGGATTCGGGGTGTTCACTCGTGGACGCTCATGGATGCCGGGTGGCGGGGGCCAGCCGCTCCAGCGCGGCCGCCGCGGCCGCCTGTTCGGCCAGCCGCCGCGAGGTGCCGCTGCCCTCGGTAACCACCGGCGGTTCGCTCAGGGTACAACGGGCGCGGAACACCTTGGCGTGCTCCTCGCCCTCCTCGGCGACCAGTTCATAGACCGGCAGCGGGTGCTGCCGGGCCTGCAGCCATTCCTGCAGCCGGGTCTTGGGGTCCTTTTCCGGCTTGCCGACCGGCAGCGCAGCCAGCGACTCCTCGAACCAGGGCAGCACCACCCTGCGGCAGGCCTCCCAGCCGGCGTCCAGGTAGATGGCCGCCACCACCGCCTCCAGGGCGTCGGCCAGGATCGAGTCGCGGCGGAAGCCGCCGGACTTCAGCTCCCCCGGCCCCAGCACCAGGCGCTCGCCCAGCTGCAGGCGCCGGGCGATGGCCGCCAGCGAGGATTCGCGCACCAGCTCGGCGCGGGCGCGGGTCAGCGCGCCCTCGTCGGCCTTCGGCCAGCGCAGATACAGGGCCTCGGCGGCGATCAGGTTGACCACGCCGTCGCCGAGGAACTCCAGCCGCTCGTTGTGCGGCGAGCCGGCGCTGCGGTGGGTCAGCGCCTGCTGCAGCAGCGCCGGATCGGAGAAACGGTGCCCGATCCGGTCGCGCACCACGGGCCGGTCACTCGCCACCGCGCCTCGTCAGTTCCTGGGTGGTGTCGAAACGGCCAACCACGTCGAGGTTGCCCACCAGCGGGCGGCGCACCTCGTAGTTCACGCGCATCTTCCAACCGCCCTGGGTACGCTCGAACTTCACGTTCTGCGGCTTCACGTGCTCGGAATAGTTGATGTAGAGGCGACGGAAGAACAGGTCCTGGATCCGCGCCGGATCCATGTCGGCCACGCCGGCCTCGGTGGCCAGGCCCTTCATGGCCGAGCGCACCGCGTAGTATTCCTGGTACATCGGGAACAGTTTTATGCCGATGTACGCGGCGAAACCCACCACCGCCAGCACCAGCAGGAAACCCACCAGACTCAGACCGCGTTGCTTGCGCTTCATCGCCATTCCCCTTTGGACGCGCTACTCGATGCGGGTACCGATCCGGCCGGGATCGAAGCTGCCCGAGCAGAACCACCCTTCGCAGTTCAGCCAGATCAGGAACGCCTTGCCCCGCAGGTTGGCCTCGGGGAGGAAGTGCGTCTGGGTCCAGAACCGGCTGTCCTCGCTATTATCACGATTGTCGCCCATCACGAAATAGTGCCCGGGCGGCACCTCCCACTCGCCCTGTCCGGCCGGGTTGGCGCGGTCGATCCACTCCAGCACCTGGTGGGTGCGGCCCGGCAGCTCCTCGACCAGCAGGGTGGCGCCGTTCATCTCGGCGCCGCGGCCGCGGCCCACGTACTCGCCGATGGGCCGGTAGCGCACCGCCTCGCCGTTGATGTACAGGGTGTCGCCGTGGAAGGCGATGCGGTCGCCGGGCAGGCCGACCACGCGCTTGATCCAGTTCTGGTCCGGGGCGTGCGGCGGCTTGAACACCACCACGTCGCCGCGCTGCGGCTGCCCCAGTTCCACGATCTTGGTGTTGGTCACCGGCAGGCGCAGGCCGTAGGCGAACTTGTTGACCAGGATGAAGTCGCCGATGAGCAGGTTGGGCATCATCGAGCTGGACGGGATCTTGTACGGCTCGGCCACGAAGCTGCGCAGCACCAGCACCACCGCCAGCACCGGGAAGAACGCCCGCGAGTAGTCGACCAGCACCGGCTCCTCCTGCAGTGCGGCCCGGCGCTTGGCCAGGAACAGCTTGTCCAGCAGCCAGATGATGCCGGTGGCGAAGGTCAGGACGACCAGGCCGATCTCAAACCATTTCATGCTCGGTCCTTGCGTGGATGTGGCGGTGGCGGTTAGCGTGGAGCGGCGCCCGGGCGGACGCCGGGCGCGGCGCGCGGCCCGCCGCGCGGCCGCCCTCCCCGGCTTCCCCTGGCAGGCGCCACTCCACCATGCGGGCTACTTGTTGTCCACCTGCAGCACGGCCAGGAAGGCTTCCTGCGGGATCTCCACCCGCCCGACCTGCTTCATGCGCTTCTTGCCTTCCTTCTGCTTCTCCAGCAGCTTCTTCTTGCGCGTGACGTCGCCGCCGTAGCACTTGGCCAGCACGTTCTTGCGCAGCGCCTTGACCGTGGAGCGGGCGATGATCTGCGAGCCGATCGCCGCCTGGATGGCCACGTCGAACATCTGCCGCGGGATCAGGTCCTTCATCTTCTCGCACAGCTCGCGGCCACGGCGCTCGGCCTGGGTGCGGTGGACGATGATGGACAGTGCGTCCACCCTGTCGCCGTTGATCAGCGTGTCCACGCGCACGAACGGACCGGCCTGGAAGCGCAGGAAGTGGTAGTCCAGCGAGGCGTAGCCGCGGCTGACCGACTTGAGCTTGTCGAAGAAGTCCAGTACCACCTCGGCCATCGGCAGCTCGTAGCTGATCTGCACCTGGCTGCCCATGTAGGTGATGCCGATCTGCACGCCGCGCTTCTCCTCGCACAGCTTGATGATGTTGCCGATGTAGTCCGGCGGCGTGAGGATGTTGGCGCGGATGATCGGCTCGCGGATCTCCTGCACCAGGTTGGCCTGCGGCAGCTTGGCCGGGTTGTCCAGCGGCATCACCGTGCCGTCGCTGCGCACGATCTCGTACACCACCGTCGGCGCGGTGGTGACCAGGTCCAGGTCGTACTCGCGCTCCAGGCGCTCCTGCACGATCTCCATGTGCAGCATGCCGAGGAAGCCGCAGCGGAAGCCGAAGCCCATCGCCTCCGAGCTCTCCGGCTCGAAGCGCAGCGCCGCGTCGTTCAGGCGCAGCTTCTCCAGCGCCTCGCGCAGCGCCGGGTAGTCCTGCGCGTCCACCGGGAACAGGCCGGCGAACACGCGCGGCTGCATCTCCTGGAAGCCCGGCAGCGGCTCCGGCGCCGGGTCGGCGGCCAGGGTCAGGGTGTCGCCCACCGGGGCGCCGTGCACGTCCTTGATCGACGCCGTCAGCCAGCCCACCTCGCCCGGGGCCAGGCGCTCGCGGGTCTGGCGCTTGGGCGTGAACACGCCCACCTGGTCCACCTGGTGCACGCGGCCGGTGGACATGACCAGGATCTTGTCGCCAGGGCGGATCTGGCCCTGCATCACCCGCACCAGCGAGACCACGCCCAGGTAGTTGTCGAACCAGGAGTCGATGATCAGCGCCTGCAGCTTGTCGGTGTCGCGCGGCTTCGGCGGCGGGATGCGGTGGACGATGGCCTCCAGCACCTGCTCCACGTTCAGGCCGGTCTTGGCGCTGACCGGGATGGCGTCGGAGGCGTCGATGCCGATCACCGCCTCGATCTCGGCCTTGGCGCGCTCGATGTCGGCGGTGGGCAGGTCGATCTTGTTCAGCACCGGCACCACCTCCAGGCCCTGCTCCACCGCGGTGTAGCAGTTGGCCACCGACTGCGCCTCCACGCCCTGGGCGGCGTCCACGACCAGCAGCGCGCCCTCGCACGCGGCCAGCGAGCGGCTGACCTCGTAGCTGAAGTCCACGTGGCCGGGGGTGTCGATGAAGTTGAGCTGGTAGGTGTTCCCGTCCTTGGCCTTGTACGGCAGGGACACCGACTGGGCCTTGATGGTGATGCCGCGCTCGCGCTCGATCGGGTTGGAGTCGAGCACCTGCGCTTCCATTTCGCGCGCGTCCAGGCCGCCGCACAGCTGGATGATGCGGTCGGCGAGGGTCGACTTGCCGTGGTCGACGTGGGCGATGATGGAGAAGTTGCGGATGAACCGCATCGGATCGGAAGACATGGGGGCGGCGGTCCGGACCGTCGTCAAACAGTCCCGGATTATCGCATGCCGCGCGCCCGTTCCGTCCGGGCGGCCGTGCCCGCGGCGGGCACGGCCGCCGTCCGGGATCATTCGGCGTCGACCGTCAGGGCCACGAACTGGCTGGTGCCGTCCTGGGCGCGCACCAGCAGCATGACCGCGTCGCCGGCGGCGTAGCCGCGCAGCTCGCGCTCCAGCTCGGCCACGCTGCCGACCGGGGTGCGCCCCACCCGGAGGATCACCATGCCCGGGCGCAGGCCCGCCTGGCGGGCCTCCGCGCCGGTCACGCGGGTGATCTGCACGCCCTCGCGGGCGCCCAGGCCCAGCTGGCGGCGCACCTGCGGGTCCAGGTCGGCCACGGCCAGGCCGATGCGGGCGGCCGGGGCCGAGGCGCCGGGCGCGGCCCCGCCGCGCTCGTCGCCGGCGGAGGCGGCACGCTGCGCGTCGGCCGGCAGCTCGCCCAGCACGGCGGTCAGCTCGCGCTGGCGGCCGTCGCGGATCACGCCGATCTTCGCCCGGGTGCCCGGCGGCAGCATGCCGATCATCGGCGGCAGGTTCTCGCTGCGCATGACCGGCTCGCCATTGACCGAGACGATCACGTCGCCGACTTCGATGCCCGCCTTCTCCGCCGCGCTGCCCGGCTCGACGCTGTTGACCAGCGCGCCGCGGCTGGCGTCCAGGCCCAGCGCCTTGGCCTTGCTGGCGTCCACCGGCTGCACCACCACGCCGAGCATGCCGCGGCGGACGTGGCCGGTCTTCTTGATCTGCTCGGCCGCGCTCATCGCCAGGTCGATCGGGATGGCGAAGCTCACGCCCATGTAGCCGCCGGAGTTGCTGAGGATCTGCGAGTTGATGCCCACCACCTCGCCGGAGGTGTTCAGCAGCGGGCCGCCGGAGTTGCCGCGGTTGATCGCCACGTCGGTCTGGATGAAGGGCACGTACTGCTGGCCGCCGCGGCCGCTGCGGCCCAGCCCGCTGACGATGCCGGCGGTGACCGACTGGTCCAGCCCCAGCGGCGAGCCGATCGCCACCACCCACTGGCCCGGGCGCAGCGCGCGCGAATCGCCCAGACGCAGCGCCGGCAGGCCCTTGCCCTCGATCTTCAGCAGGGCCACGTCGTAGCCCTCGTCGCTGCCCACCAGCCTGGCCTCGAACTCGCGCTGGTCGTAGGTGCGCACGGTGATGCTGTCGGCCCCGTCCACCACGTGGTGGTTGGTCAGCACGTAGCCGTCCTCGGAAATGATGAAGCCCGAGCCCATGGACACGCCCTGGCGCCCGTGCGGGCCGGGCTCGGGCGACGGCAGGCCGAAGCCCGGGCCGAAGAAGCGGCGGAAGATCTCCGGAATCTGGTCGTCGAACATGGCATCGCGCGCGGACGAGCGCGTGCCGATCCTGGCCTCGATGTTGACCACGCCCGGCGCCACCCGGTCGACCAGCGCGGTGAAGTCCGGCAGGCCGGTGACCAGCGGCGCGGCCGGGGCCGCGGCGGCCGCCGGGGCGGCGGCCGCGGGCACCGGGGCCGGCTCCGGCGCGGCGTCGCGCGCGCACGCGGCCAGCGGCGCGGTCAGGACCAGGGCGGCGAACACTTGGCGGACACGGGGATTCATCGGATGCGGGACCTCGTATCGGTTGCGTCGGGTTGGCCGCCCCGCCCTGCCCCTGCCTGCGGCAGGGCGCGGGAACGGCGGCGGCAGCGGTGGCGGGATGTCAGCGCGGGGACTCGGCCTGCAGAGCCGACGGCTCGGCCGCCGGCTCCTGCGGCAGGCGCGGCTCGAAGGGGTAGAACGGGCTGCCGCGGCCCTCACCGAAGCTGGCGGTGTAGGCGCCGCCGGCCTGCGGCAGGGTCGAGCGCGGCCAGGGCCGGGCATGCGGCGGCACCTCGGAAGCGAACGGATCCTGCTCGGCCGGCTGCGCGGCCAGGGCCGCGGCCGGTTCCACCGGCAGCAGCACCGGACCCGGCTGCGCCGGGGCGGGCGCGGCAGGGACCGGCGCGGTGGCCACGGCCTGCTCCACGCGCGGCTGCGCGCGGCGGACCGGGCGCGGGCGCGCGGGCGCCGGCGCGGCNACGGCCGGGTCGGCGTCGGCGACCGCATCGGCGGGGGGCCCGGGT
>NZ_PDWK01000031.1 GCF_010093135.1 Pseudoxanthomonas taiwanensis
AGGAGGCGGCACGGCGAGGGGCTCGGGTGCGTGGGGGCCGGGGAGTGGATAAAAGGGGCCGGGCCGGGTCCGGGCCGGCCGGCGCCGGCGCGGCGCCCCGCCCCCCCCCCCCCCCGCCCGCGCCGGGGCCGCCCCCCCCCGGCGGCGGGGGGCGCGCCGGCCCCCCCCCCCCCCCCCCCCCCCCGCCCCCCCCCCCGCGGCCCCGGCGGCGGCGCCCGCCGCGGCGCTCCTCCTCGGCGGCGCGCTGGGCGCGGGCCTCGCGGAAGATCTCGCCCACGCTCTCGCCGGCCTCCTCGCCCTCGCCACCGGCCGGGGCCTGGCGCGGCGGGCGCGGCAGCGGGGTCAGCAGCTCGGCGGTGACCGGCTCGACCGGGATCTTCTGGCCGATGTAGGCCTCGATGTCCGGCAGACTCATCGCGTAGCGCTCGCAGGCGAAGCTGATCGCGTCGCCCTCGGCACCCAGGCGCGCGGTGCGGCCGATGCGGTGGACGTAGTCCTCCGGGTCGAACGGCAGGTCGAAGTTGTAGACGTACTGGACCCCGTCGATGTGCAGGCCGCGGGCGGCCACGTCGGTGGCCACCAGGATCTCCAGCTGGCCGGCCTGGAAGCGCCGCAGCAGGCTCTCGCGCTTCTTCTGCGGCACGTCGCCGGAAAGCACGCCGACCCGGTAGCCGGCCTGCTCCAGGGCGCGGGCCACGCGCTCGACGTAGGCCTTGGTGTTGACGAAGACCATGGTGCGCGCGCCCTCGCTGCGCGAGAGCAGGCCCAGCAGCAGCGGGATCTTCTCCTCGTCGGCCGGGAAGTACATCTTCTGGCGCACACGCGCGGCGGTGACCGTCTCGGCCTCGACCACCAGCTTCTCGGGGTCGTTCATGTGCTCGTAGGCCAGCTCCAGCACGCGGTGGCTGAGGGTGGCCGAGAACAGCAGGGTCTGGCGCTCGGTGCGGGCCGGCATCCGCCGCAGCAGGAAGCGGATGTCCTTGATGAAGCCCAGGTCGAACATGCGGTCGGCCTCGTCCAGCACGCACACCTCGCAGGCGTGCAGGGACACGACCTTGTGCTGCCTGACATAATCGATCAGGCGGCCGGGGGTGGCGATGATCACGTCCACGCCCTTCTGCAGCAGCTCGCGCTGCTTGTCGTAGTCCACGCCGCCATAGACCAGGGCGAAGCGCAGGCCCAGGTCGGAGGCGAACTTCATCGCGTCCTTGTGGATCTGGATGGCCAGCTCGCGGGTCGGCGCCAGGATCAGGGCACGCGGGTCCTCCGGCTTGCGCTCGGCCAGGGCCGGCCGGGTCAGCAGGCGGTTGATCACCGCCACCAGGAAGGCGAGGGTCTTGCCGGTGCCGGTCTGGGCCTGGCCGGCGACGTCGCGGCCGGTGAGGGCGACCGGCAGGGTCAGCGCCTGGATCGGCGTGCACCGGGTGAAGCCCGCGCCCTCCAGCCCGGCGAGCAGCGCCGGATGCAGGTCGAAGGAGGAAAAGGCTACGTCGGTCAGCGGTTTGTCGCTCATCATCCAGTCTTCATGTGGCCTGCCGCGGAATGGCGCGACCGGCGGCCTGTACGGCCTTGCAAATGGGCTCCCGGTCGCCGCACACTGCCCGCCGGCGGCCGGGTTGCGCGGTCGTCGGAACGGGGCCAACCGCCCCTTGACAAGCCGCGGAACGCCCCAGTTTAACCCAATGCGCGGGTCCCGCCCCGGGCGGCCCCGCCGCGATCCCTCGGAGATTCCAAGTGAACGACAAGGTGATGCATGTCGGCGACGCCGATTTCGACAGCGCCGTGCTGCAATCCCGTGAACCCGTGCTGGTGGACTTCTGGGCCGAGTGGTGCGGCCCGTGCAAGATGATCTCGCCGATCGTGGATGAACTAGCCGAGGCCTACCAGGGCCGCATGAAGGTGGCCAAGGTCAACATCGACCAGAACCGCGCCACCGCCATCCGCTACCACGTGCGTTCGATCCCGATGCTGCTCCTGTTCAAGGACGGCCAGGTGCAGGCCACCCAGGTCGGCGCCGTCGGCAAGGGCCAGCTCACCCAGATGATCGACAGGGCGCTGGGCGCGGCGGTCTGAAACCCCGCGCGCAGGGGCGGCCCGGAAGCCGCCCTGCCCGCGCCTGAACCGCGGCGGACGCCGGCTTGCCGGCCCACCCGCGCCAGTGCTAGTGTCAGGCAGTCAAGCCGCGCCCCGCGGCCACGTTTCCCGCCGGACGCCGTTGTTTCCCGCGCGCCGGCGCACCCCACCCAACATGTCATCCGCCCGTCCCACGGGCGCTCGCATCTGCCAGCGAGGAATCGCAGTCTTGTCCGAGAACACCCTGCCTGAAGCGACCGGGAGCGAAGACGCACCCGCCGAAAAGCGCGCGCGCAAGCGCGTGGCCAAGCCCGAGGCCGGCGGCGAGCCGGCCGACCCCGCCGCGGCCACCGCCCCGGCCGCGCCCGCGGCACCGCCGCCCCCCGCTGCCGCCGCCGCGTCCGGCGGCGCGGCGCCGGCCGCGCCCGCCTCCGGCGAGGGCGCCGGCAACGGCGGCCAGGCCCAGCCGCAAGCGCAGGCCGGCGGCGAGGGCGGCGAGCGCGACCCGCAGCAGCGCGACCAGCGCGAGGGCGGCGGCCGCCAGAGCCGCCGCGAGCGCTTCCGCAACCGCCGCGAGCGCCAGCGCGAGCGCTTCCGCGAGGACGGCGAGGAGGGCGGCAATGGCAACGGCAACGGCCAGAACAACCCGCCGCGGCCGCAGCCGAGCGTGCCGGAGGGCTTCCCGACCTACACCCTCAGCGACCTCAAGCGCATGCCGGCGCACAAGCTGCTGGAGATCGCCGAGCAGCTGAACATCCACGAGGGCGTGGCCCGCGCGCGCAAGCAGGACGTGATCTTCGCCCTGCTGAAGGTGCTCACCCGCCACGGCGAGGGCGTGCAGGCCGAGGGCGTGCTGGAGATCCTGCCGGACGGCTACGGCTTCCTGCGCAGCGCCGAGGCCAGCTACCTGGCCGGCCCGGACGACACCTACATCTCGCCCAGCCAGATCCGCCGCTTCAACCTGCGCACCGGCGACCACCTGACCGGCCGCATCCGCTGGCCCAAGGACGGCGAGCGCTACTTCGCCCTATCGGTGGTGGACACCATCAACGGCGAACCGCTGGAGGCCAGCAAGAACAAGACCCTGTTCGAGAACCTGACCCCGCTGTTCCCGCGCAAGCGCTTCAAGCTGGAACGCGGCGACGGCTCCACCGAGGACATCACCGGCCGCATCCTCGACCTGATTGCCCCGCAGGGCAAGGGCCAGCGCTCGCTGATCGTCTCCCAGCCGAAGGCGGGCAAGACGATGATGATGCAGCAGATCGCCACCGCGATCACGACCAACCATCCGGAAGTGCACCTGATCGTGCTGCTGATCGACGAGCGTCCGGAGGAGGTGACCGAGATGCAGCGCACCGTGCGCGGCGAGGTCATCTCCTCGACCTTCGACGAGCCGGCCGCGCGCCACGTGCAGGTGGCCGAGATGGTGATCGAGCGCGCCAAGCGCCTGGTCGAGCACAAGAAGGACGTGGTGATCCTGCTGGACTCGATCACCCGCCTGGCCCGCGCCTACAACAACGTGGTGCCGTCCTCGGGCAAGGTGCTCACCGGCGGCGTGGACGCCAACGCCCTGCACCGGCCCAAGCGCTTCTTCGGCGCCGCGCGCAACGTCGAGGAAGGCGGCAGCCTGACCATCATCGCCACCGCGCTGATCGACACCGGCAGCAAGATGGACGAGGTGATCTACGAGGAGTTCAAGGGCACCGGCAACTCCGAGGTGCACCTGAGCCGCCGCATCGCCGAGAAGCGCGTGTTCCCGGCCATCGACATCAACCGCTCCGGCACCCGCCGCGAGGACCTGCTGATCGAGCCGGAGCTGCTGCAGAAGATCTGGATCCTGCGCAAGCTTCTGCACCCGATGGACGAGATCGGCGCCATGGAGTTCCTGCTGGACAAGATGAAGAACTCCAAGTCCAACGCCGAGTTCTTCGCCTCCATGAAGCGCTGCCGGCCGCGCCCGCCGTCGTCCCGGCCACGCCCCGCCCCGCGCGGGGCGTGGCTTTTTCGTGCCCCGCCCGGCGCGCGGCCGCCGGGCGCGGGCGCATAATCGGGGGATGGACACTCCCCTGCCGACCGGCGGCGGCCTGGAACTGGCGCTGGTCCTGCTCGTGGCGGCGATCATCGCCGTGCCCCTGTTCCGCCGCCTCGGCCTGGTGGCGGTGCTCGCCTACCTGGCCACCGGCGTGGCCCTGGGCCCGGACGGCCTGGGCATGGTCAACGACCCGGAGCGCATCCTCGAGGCCTCCGAGGTCGGCGTGGTCATGCTGCTGTTCGTGATCGGCCTGGAGGTCTCGCCGGCGCGGCTGATGCTCATGCGGCAGCGGGTGTTCGGCGCCGGCGGCGCGCAGGTGGCCCTGTCGGCACTGCTGGCCGGCTCGGCCCTGCTGGCCTGGGGCCTGTCCTGGAAGGGCGCGCTGGTCACCGGCCTGGGCCTGGCCCTGTCCTCCACCGCGGTGGGCCTGCAGCTGCTGGCCGAGCGCAAGCAGCTGGGCAGCGACTACGGCCGCCTGGCCTTCGCCATCCTGCTGTTCCAGGACCTGATCGCGATCCCGCTGCTGGCGGCCATCCCGCTGCTGGGCGGGGCCAAGAACGAGACCCTGACCTGGACCATGGTCGCGCACGCGCTCGGCGCGCTGGCCCTGGTCTGGTTCGGCGGCCGGGTGATGACCTACCGCACCCTGCGCATGGTCGCACGCACCCAGGCACCGGAGGTGTTCACCGCCACGGCGCTGCTGGCGGTGCTGGGCTCGGCCTGGATCGTGCAGCAGGCCGGGCTCAGTCCGGGCCTGGGCGCGTTCATCGCCGGCGTGCTGCTGGCCGACTCCGAGTACCGGCACGAGCTGGAATCGCAGATCGAGCCGTTCAAGGGCCTGCTGCTGGGCCTGTTCTTCATCGCCGTGGGCATGGGCATCGACCTGGACCGCATCGCCGACGAGCCGCTGCTGATCGGCGGTGGCGTGGCCGGCCTGCTGCTGGCCAAGTTCCTGGTGCTGTACGCGGTCGGCCGCTTCTCGAAGCTCTCACGCCAGCAGGCGCTGATGCTGGGCGGCACCCTGTGGCTGGGCGGCGAGTTCGCCTTCGTGGTGTTCCACGAGGCCCTGCGCGTGCGCCTGCTGGCCGGCGAGGACCACGACCGCCTGGTGGCCATCGTCGGCGTGTCCATGGCGCTGATGCCGCTGCTGCTGCTGGCCCTGGAGCGGCGCATGCGCGAGCACCGCCTGCACCACCCGGCCGCGGCCCCGCCACCGCGCTACGACGCGCCCGACCCGGACCACCGCCCCCAGGTGCTGGTGGCCGGCGTGGGCCGCTTCGGCCAGATCGTGGTGCGCCTGCTGGCGGCCCAGCGCATCCCGTACGTGGCCCTGGAGAACAGCCCCGAGCGCGTGGAGGAGGTGCGCCGCGGCGGCAGCGTCATCTACTACGGCGACCCCACCCGCCCCGACCTGCTGCGCGCGGCCGGCGCCGCGCACGCGCGCGTGTTCGCGGTGTGCACCGACGACCCGGACGCCAACCTGCGCGCGGTGCGGCTGATCCGGCGCCTGTATCCGCAGGCGCGGATCCTGGCGCGGGCGCGCAACCGCCAGCACGCCTGGCGGCTGATGGACCTGGGTGCCGAGCCGTTCCGCGAGCTGTTCGGCAGCAGCCTGGAGATGGGCGAGCGGGTGCTGCAGGAAGTGGGCGTGCCGGCCGAGGTGGCCGCCAGCCACGTGCGCCGCTTCCGCGCCCACGACGAGGCGCTGCTGCGCGAGCAGTACCTGGTCTACGACGACGACGCGGCGGTCATCCAGAGCGCGCGCCAGGCCCGCGACGACCTGCTGCGCCTGTTCGACGCCGATTCGGCCAGCGCCGGCGCGACCGGGGACGCGCCCTCCGGCGGGCCGGCGGCCGGCAGCACCGACACCGGCGGCGCGCCGCGGGCCTGAGCGCCCGCCGCGGCGGCTCAGCCGCGCGGCTCGCGCAGGAAGCGGGCCATGGACACCCCGGCCGGCGGCGGCACGAACTCGGCGGCCACGTCCACGAAGCCGCGCATGACCGCGATCTCGCGCGGGGTGCGGTTGAGGGTGTCGCGCAGCTCGGGGTCGGCGCCGGCGCGCAGCAGGCGCTGGACCACGCCGCGCAGGCCGTGCAGCGCGGCCAGGTGCAGCGGGCCGAAGCCGCGCGGGTCCTGCACCTCCAGCGACACGCCCTCCTCCAGCAGGCGCTCCACGCCGGCCAGCACCACCTCCTCCACGCACGGGCTGCCCGGCTCGGCGCGCGCGCCCAGCAGCAGCAGCAGCGGGGTCACGCCGCCGGCCGCCGGTTGGTCCGGCTCGGCGCCGGCCAGCAGCAGGGTGTCCAGCAGGGTGACCAGGCGGATGCGGTCGCGGCCGCTGAAGCCGTACAGCGCGGCGCAGTGCAGCGGCGCCAGGCCCTGCGAGTCGCCGGCGTGGATGTCGGCACCGGCGGTGAGCAGGCGCGCGGCGATGTCCGGCAGGCCCAGCGCCGAGGCCAGCATCAGCACGGTCACCCCGCCGGGCAGGCGGTGCTCGATGTCGGCGCCGGCGTCCAGCAGCGCGGAGACGATGGCGGCCTGGCGCATGCTCACCGCCGCCGACAGCGGGGTGGCGCCACTGTGCGCGGCGTGCTGCGGATTGGCCCCGCGCGCCAGCAGCAGATCCACCGCCGCGGCGTGGCCGCCGCCGGCGGCGCGCAGCAGGCCGGTGCAGCCCTGCGCGTCGGTGGCGTCCACCGGGAAACCCAGCTCCAGCAGGCGGCGCACCGCGTCGGCGTCGCCGGCCATGGCCGCGGCCACCACGTCGGACGGGCGCAGCGGGCGGCGCGGCAGCGGCCAGCCGCGCCAGTCGAGCCAGTCGGCCAGGTCGCGGCGGCCGCTGGCCAGGGCCACGCCCAGCGGCGTCTGCCCGTCGGGCGCGCGCGCGTCGGGCGAGGCGCCCTGCGCCACCAGTCGGCGCAGCACCGACTCGCGGCCCAGCGCCGCGGCCAGGTGCAGCGCGGTCATGCCGTGCGCATCGCGCGCCTCGCGGTCCACGCCGGCCTCCAGCAGCGCGTCCAGCAGGCGCAGCCAGCCCAGGCGCACCGCCAGCGACAGTGGCGGGTCGCCGGCCGGCGAGGGCGCGTAGGGATCGGCGCCGCGTTCCAGCAGCTCCAGCGCCAGCTGTTCATGGGCGCGCGCGGCCTGGTCGTGCTCGACGCAGGCGGCCAGGAAGCGGGCCAGGCCGCCGGCGCCGGCCGGCGAGGCGCCGTGGCGCAGCAGCACCTGCACGGTGGTGGCGGCGGCGTCGCCCAGGTCCAGCAGCGCGGTCAGCGCGGTCTCGCCCTGCACCAGCACCTCCGGGTCGGCGCCGTGCTCCAGCAGCCAGGCCACCGCCGGGGCGCGGGTGCGCAGCACCGGGTCGTGCAGCAGCCGGCCCAGCTCGGCGGGGCTGCACAGCCGCGCCAGCGCCTCCAGCCCTTCGCTGCGCCCGGCCTGCAGGCCCTCGCGCACCAGCTCCAGCGGCGGGCGCTCGTCCATCCGCGCCGGCTCGGCGGCCAGGCCGGCGGCCACCGCGGCCGGCAGCGGGTAGTCCGGGGCCAGCGCGGCGACGATGTTCCAGCGCCCGGCCTCGGCGGCCACGTCCACCGCACGGCGGCCGGCATGGTCGGCCTGTGCCGGATCGACACCGGCCTCCAGCAGCCAGCGCTCCCCCGCCAGCGAGGCCGGCTCGGCGCCGGCGGCCAGGACCAGCGCGTTGCGGCCCTCGGCGTCGGTGGCCGCCGGGTCGGCGCCGGCGGCGCGCAGGCGCTCCAGCACCGCCAGGCGCTGGGCGCGGGCGGCCTCCAGCCACGGCGTGCGCCCGGCCCTGTCGCGCGCGTGCGGGTCGGCGCCGGCCTCCAGCAGCACGCCGACGATGTCCGCGTGCCCGGCCAGGGCGGCCTCGTGCAGGGCGGTGCGCCCCCCGCGTCCCGGGGTGCCGACCTTGGCCTTGAACTTCAGCAGCAACTGCACGCCGGCCGGGTCGTCCTCCTCGGTGCCGGCCGCGGCCAGCAGCGCCGGCTGCCCGCCCGGCGGTTCCGGGCGCGCGCCGCGCTCCAGCAGGAAGCGGGCCAGGCGCCAGTTGCCCACCGCGCAGGCCACGCCCAGCGGGGAGAAGCCGTCGCGGTTGAGCGCGTCCAGCTCGGCGGCGGCGTCGCGCAGCAGCGCGGCCACGCCCGGGTCGGTGCTGCGCGCGGCGTGGTGCAGCGGAGTGTTGCCCTCGGCGTCGGTGGCGCGCGGGTCGGCGCCATTGGCCAGCAGGGTCATCACCGCCTCGGGGCGGCCGTGCCAGCTGTCGCGGGTGGCGGCCAGCAGCGGGGTCATGCCGCCCTCGCCGGCGTTGAGGTCCACGCCGCGGGCGATCAGCGCACGCAGCAGGCGCAGGTCCGGCAGCACCGCGGCCAGCACCGCCAGGCTGCGGCGGTCGCGCTCGCCCGGCGGCGGAGGGGCGTTCGGATCGGCGCCGGCCTCCAGCAGCTGCAGCGCACGGTCCACCCGGCCGCCGCGGGCGGCGGCGGACAGCTCGGCGGCCCGCTGCGCCGGGTCGCCGGCCAGCGCCTCCGGCAGCGGCGGTTCGGCCGCCGGCGCGGCCGCGGCCAGGAACTCCAGCGGGCCGGCGAGCGTGCGCGGCGCCGGCGCGCGTTGCACCACCAGGTGCAGCAGCGGCTGCAACAGCGCCAGCGCGCCGGCGGCCGCCCAGCGCGGCCCGCCCTCCAGCAGGCCGGGCCAGCCGAGCAGCAGCAGCGCGCCCAGCACCAGGCCGACCGCGGCGGCGATGCCCAGGCCCGCCCAGGTGCCGGCCTCCTGCTGCGGCAGGCGCCGCCAGGCGGCCGGGAGGGTGTCGGACTCGCGCTCCAGCGCGCGCCAGGCCGGCCAGGTGCGCCACAGCGCCAGCAGCACGGCCGCGGCCATGGCGCTGGCGCCCAGCGCCGCACCGAGGGTGCCGGCCTGGCGCAGCGCCTGGACCGGCCAGGCCAGCACCGCGGCGGCCAGCAGCAGGCCCAGGGCCCAGGCCGCCAGCAGGTGGCCGCCGTCGTGCAGGACGGCGCGCGCGCCGCCCGGCAGCGCACGGGTGCCGCGGCCCCAGGACACGGCCAGGGCCAGCAGCGGCTGCGCCATCAGGGCCGGCAGCAGCGCGGCCGCGCCCTCCAGCCCCGCCAGCAGGGCCAGGCCGGTGCCGGCCACGCCGGCCAGCGCGGCGGCGCCGCGGCGGCGCGTGGCCTCAGTCGCGCCCACGCGCCACCTCCAGCTCCGGCCGGGGCGGGAACTGCACGTGGAAGCCGTGCGCGGCCAGGTTGGCGCGCACCACTGCCGGGTCGCTGCGGGCCAGCTTGCGTTCGGGCGTCAGCGCCACCTCCAGCACGAAGCCCAGTTCGCCGAGCTGGGCGCGGAGCGGTTCGGGCAGGCACGCGAAGTCGTCGCGCGCGGCGAGGAAGACGTAGGTGTCGGCTTTGCGTCGGCTCTTGTAGACGTAGGCTTGCATCGCGCGCGGCCGCGCCAGCATCGGGGAATATGGGGATTGACAGGGATTGTGGAGGAAATGGCGCGGCCACGGAAGGCGCGCGTCCTGCGCCGTGCACGTTCATCTAGCTCAACGCGGGTGGGCGACCGGGCAATGGCTATACTCGCGCGCCCCAGCGTTTTCCGGCTTACCGGCTTGCACCACCACGACCCCATCCCGCGCATCGCCCCGCTGGCCATCACCGCGCTGACCGCGACCACCGCCCTGGGTGAGGGCCTGGCGGCGCAGCGCGACGCCCTGTGCGCGCGGCGCAGCGGCCTGCGCCGCAACGACCTGGATTTCGGCCACGGCCCACTGGACTGCTGGATCGGCCGCGTCGCCGGCCTGGAGGAGTCGCCGCTGCCCGGGGCGCTGGCGGCCTGGGAGTCGCGCAACCACCGCCTGGCCTGGCGCGCACTGCACCAGGACGGCTTCGCCGAGGCCGCCGCCGCCGCGGTGGCGCGCCACGGCGCGCGCCGGGTGGCGGTGGTGATGGGCACCTCCACCTCCAGCATCGGCGAGACCGAGCTGGCCTACCCGCGCCTGGAGGACGGCCACTTCCCCGCCGCGCAGCGGGCCCTGCGCGTGCACTCGCTGCACGCCCTGGGCGAGTTCGTGCAGCAGCTGACCGGCGCGCGCGGCCCGTGCATGACCGTGGCCACCGCCTGCTCCTCCAGCGCCAAGGTGTTCGCCCACGCCGCACGCCTGCTGCAGGCCGGGCTGGCCGACGCGGTCATCGTGGGCGGCGTGGACACCCTGTGCGGCAGCGTGATCTACGGCTTCAACGCCCTGCAGCTGGTGTCGCGCCAGCCCTGCCGCCCGTTCGACGCCGCCCGCGACGGCCTGTCGCTGGGCGAGGCCGGCGGCTTCGCCCTGCTCGAGCGCGAGCCGGAAGGCGCGCGCGCGCTGGCCTGGCTGTGCGGTTACGGCGAATCCAGCGACGCCCACCACATGTCCGCGCCGCACCCGGAAGGCCTGGGCGCGCGCCTGGCCATACGGGACGCGCTGGCGCGCGCCGGCCTGTCCGCCGACCGGATCGGCTACCTCAACCTGCACGGCACCGCCACGCCGGCCAACGACCGGGTCGAGGCGCGCGCGGTGGCCGCGCTGTTCCCGGACAGCCTGCACGCCAGCTCGACCAAGGGCTGGACCGGCCACACCCTGGGTGCGGCCGGCATCGTCGAATCGGTCTTCGCGGTGCTGGCCTTGCGCGAGGGCGAGCTGCCCGGCACCCTCAACAGCACCGAGCTGGACCCGGCCTGCGGCCCGCAGGTCCGCCTGGACAACGTCCGCCGCCAGGTCGACTACGCGATGAACAACGCCTTCGGCTTCGGCGGCAACAACTGCACCCTGGTGTTCGCACGCGCATGACCGCCACCGCACCCGCCGCCGCGATCGACGGCATCGGTTTCTGGGCTCCCGACCTGCCCTCGTGGGAGGCCTTCCTCGCCCACCGCCGCGGCGAGGCGGTCGCCGCGCCTGCCGCCACCCGCCCCGCGCCCGCGCTGCTGCCGCCCAACGAGCGCCGGCGCGCGCCGGACACGGTGCTGGTGGCCCTGCAGGCCGCGCAGGACGCCTGCGCCGCCGCCGGCCGCGACCCGAAACGGCTGCCCTCGGTGTTCGCCTCCTGCCACGGCGAGCTGGCCATCACCGACGACATCTGCCGCACCCTGGCGCGCGCGCCCACCGAGGTGTCGCCGACCCGCTTCCACAACTCGGTGCACAACGCCGCCGCCGGCTACTGGACCATCGGCACCGGCGCGCATCCGCCGGCCACCGCGCTCAGCGCCGGCCCGGCCAGCTTCGCCATGGGCCTGGTGGACGCGGTGGCGCAGCTGGCCGCCGGCGCGCCGGCGGTGCTGCTGGTCGGCTACGACGGCGCCGCGGCCGGTCCGCTGCGCGACGTGGCGCCCAGCCAGGGCCTGCTCGGCCTGGCCCTGGTGCTGGCCGCCGCGGGCGACCAGGACCGGCTGCGCCTGCGCCTGTGCTTGGACGCCGGCGACGGCACTCCGCCGGCGCCGTCGCCGGAGCCGGCCCTGGCCGGCAACGCCATGGCCCCGGCCCTGGCCCTGCTTGCCGCGGTCGCCGACGGCGCGGCACGGGCGGTCCTGCCGGCCGGACCCGGCGCCACGCTGGCCGTGCGGCTGGAGCGCCCGGCATGAGCGCAGGCGCCGGGTCCACCGCGGTGGTCATCCCCGCACTGAACGAGGCCCTGCGCATCCGCCCGGTGGTGGAGCGGACCCTGCGCCACTGCCCCTGGGTGATCGTCGTGGACGACGGCTCGCACGACGGCACCGCCGAGTGCATCGCCGACCTGCCGGTGACCGTGCTGCGCCACCCGCGCCGGCGCGGCAAGGGCGCGGCGCTGCGCACCGGCTTCGCCGCGGCCCTGGCCGGCGGCGCCACCGGCGTGCTGACCCTGGACGGCGACGGCCAGCACGATCCGGACGACCTGCCGCGGCTGCTGCGCGCCGCACAGCGCCACCCGCGCCACATCATCATCGGCGCGCGCCTGCGCCACCGCGCGCAGGCGCCGCTGCACCGCCGCCTGGCCAATGCCTTCGGCGACTGGGGCGTGGCCTGGGCCGCCGGCTACCGCATCGCCGACACCCAGAGCGGGCAGCGCTACTACCCGGCCGAGGTGGTGGCCATGACCGACGTGCCGGGCGAGGACTTCGTCTACGAGACCCAGCTGCTGATCTCGGCCTCGCGCCGGCTCGGCATCCGCGCCGTGTCCATTCCGGTGGAGACGCGCTACTGCGACGAGCAGGGCCGCAGGTTCCGGCGCAGCCACTTCCGCCCGTTGCGCGACCTGTACCGGATCACCTCGCACGTGGTCGGCCAGGTGCTGGCCCACGGCCGGGTCTGGCACGAGTACCGCCAGGCGCGTGCCAACCCGCCACGGGTGGACACCGGCGTCTGAGCGTGCGCGGCTGTGCTCAGGCTATGCCGCCGTTGACGCCGATCACCTGGCCGTTGACGTAGGCGGCGGCGTCCGAACACAGGAACGCCACCACCGCCGCGACCTCCTCCGGGCGGCCGGCGCGCGCGGCCGGCACCATCTGCCGGATCGCCTCGGGGCTGAACAGGCCCTCGGTCATCGCCCCGGCGATCACGCCGGGGGCGACCACGTTGACGGTAATGCCGCGGCTGGCCATCTCCCGCGCCAGCGAGCGCGAGGCGCCATGCAGCGCGGCCTTGGCCGCGGCGTAGTTGGTCTGGCCGCGGTTGCCCAGCACCGCCGCCACGCTGGAGACGCTGACGATGCGGCCCCAGCGGGTGCGCGCCATCGGCAGCAGCAGCGGCTGGGTGACGTGGAAGAATCCGTGCAGGGACACGTCCACCACGCGCTTCCACTGCCCGTCCGACATACCGGCCATCGGCGCGTCGTCGTGGATGCCGGCGTTGTTGACCAGCACCTGCACCGGCCCGTCCTCCAGCAGCGCGGCCAGCGCCGCGCGCGTGGCGGTCCCGTCGGTGACGTCGAATGCCACCGCCTGCGCGCTGCCGCCGGCGGCGGCGATCTCCTCCCCCACCGCCCGGGCGCGGGCCAGGTTGGCGTTGGCGTGGACGATGACGTGGCAGCCGGCCGCGGCCAGGGCGCGGCAGATGGCGCCGCCGATGTCGCCGCTGCCGCCGGTGACCAGCGCGCGGCGCGGGGAAGTGGACGTGTCCTGCATGGGGGGATTGTGCCAGCCCGCGCCCTCAGGCGCCGAGCATGGCCGCGGCACGGCCGCTGGCCAGGACGCGGCCGGCGTGGAGGATGCGGAAGGCGTACTGCTGGCTGGCGGCGGAGGCGGCCAGCAGCTCGGCCTCCCCTTCCAGCGCGCCGGCCAGGTCGTCGATGCGCGCCACCGCCAGCACCACCTCGCGCAGTGCCACCAGCATGCCGGGCGCGGCCGCACCGCCGCCGGCGCCGGCCAGCAGGCCGCCGTGCACGGCCATGGCCTGGGCGCCGTACTCGCACAGCGCCACCGCGTGCAGGCGGCCGTCGGCACGCAACGGGTGGACCGGGTCGGCGTGGTTCCAGGCGCGCACGCGGATGCGCCGGGCGTCCCAGGCCACGACCTCGTCCCACAGGCACATCGCGCCCTGGTGCGGGATGCGCGCCAGGATGCCGGCCCGGTCCAGCACCGGCGCGCTCATGGCGATGCCTCCTGCGCCGGTGCGCGCGCCACCAGCAGGGCCAGGGCGAAGTTGAACACCACGCCCAGCGCCACGGTGCTGCCGATCGCACGCAGCACCGGGATGGCCGACAGCGCCAGCAGGCTGAACACCAAGGCCGTGGTCAGGCTGCACACGATCACCGCGTGCAGGGTGCGCAGCTGCTGGTCACGGTCATCGCCGGCATGGTCGAAGAACAGCGCGTAGTCCAGGCCCAGGCCGGCGGCCAGGATCAGCGCAACCAGGTGGAACAGGTTCAGCTCCACACCGCAGCCGCGCAGCACCGCCAGGATCAGCAGCGTGCCCAGCGCCATCGGCGCCAGCACGCGCAGCACCCGTCGCGGCGAGCGCAGAGCCAGCCACACCGTGGCGGCCAGCAGCAGCACCGCCGCCGCCAGCGCGCCCAGCAGGCGCGCGCGCCACTGCGCCACCAGCGACTCGGAGGCCTGCTTCAGGTCCAGCAGCCGCGCGCCCAGCGGCGCCACCGCCGCGGCCAGCGCATCCGGATCCTGCAGGCCGGACAGCGAGACCAGCGCAGTACTGCCGCCGGCGCGCTCCAGCAGCAGGCCGGCCACGCCCAGCTCCAGCGGCGTGCCGGCCAGGTCGGCCAGGGCCAGCGGCGCGGCGGCGCGCGCGGCGGCCACGTCCGCCACGAACGGCTCGAAGGCGTCGCCGCGGAACGGGCTGCCTTCCAGCGCCCGCGCCAGCGCGGCGCGCAGCGCGGCCTCGTCCGGCAGGCGCGCCTGCCGGCGCTGCTGGGTGGCGGCGCTGGGCAGGTAGCGCGCGGCCAGGTCGTAGCCCTCCAGCACACCCTCGCCCTGCAGCCGCCGCAGCACCGGCAGCAGGCGCTCGGAGGCGCGCAGCGCCTGCTCGGTGTCGGCACCGTGCACGGCCAGCACGTAGCGCACGTCCGGCGCGCCCAGCTCGGCGCGCAGCCGTGCGTCGCGCTGCAGGTCGGCCGGCGGCACCGGGGTCAGGCGCGAGAGGTCGTTCTGCCAGAACGGCTGCGGCGCCAGCAGCACCACCGCCAGCGCCACGGCGGCCAGCAGCAGCAGACTGCGGCGCGGGCGCGGCAGCCGCGCCACGCCCTGCCACAGCCGCGCCAGGCGCACAGAGTGCGCCGGGTCGCGCCGCGCCGGCATGGTCAGCCGCGGCAGCAGCCAGCGCGTGCACGCCGCGGCCACGCCCAGCCCGGCGATGGTGAAGACCGCCAGCTGCTGCAGGCCCTGCACGCCGGAGAACAGGAACGTGGCGTAGGCGATGCAGGTGGCGGCCACGCCGGTGGCCAGGGTCGGCCACAGCGCGCGCACCGCCTGGCGCGGGTCCAGGCCGGGGCGCAGGTGGCTGAAGAAGTGGATCGGGTAGTCCTGGGCCACGCCGATCAGGGTGAAGCCGAAGGCCACGGTGATGCCGTGCACGCCGTCGAAGGCCAGCGCCACCGCACCCAGCCCGGCCAGGCCGCCGCTGGCCAGCGGCAGCGCACCCAGCAGCGGCATGCTCCAGCGGCGGTAGGCCAGCGCCAGCAGCAGCAGCAGGCCCAGGGTGTCGGCGGTGCCGATCCAGCGCATCTCGCGCTCGGTGCGTTCGCGGATGGCCACCGCGAACGCGCCCGGGCCGGACAGCTCCAGGCGCGCGCCGGCGCTTTCCGGCACGGCCGCGGCACTGGCCCCGAAGGCGTCGTGGATGGCCGCCACCGCGGCCTGCTGCCCGGCGCTGTCGAAGCCGGGCGCGCGCGTCTGCACCAGCAGCAGGGCCTGCGCGCCGGCACGGTCGAACCACACCCCGTGCAGGCGCTGCGGCGCCCGCGCCGGCTGCCACGCCTCGGCCACACGCAGGGTCTCCAGGGTCGGATCGGAGGGCAGCAGCGGCTCGACCAGGGCCGCCGCCGGCGAGCCCAGGTCCTGCAGGCGCTGCTCCAGCTCCGCGCGCAGGTAGTCCGCGTCCAGCGCGTGTTCGTCGAGCGTGGGCGAGAGCAGGTAGCGGTACGGCAGCAGGTGCGCAGGCACCGCGTCCAGGCCGGCGTCGCCGCCATTGGCCGCCAGGGCGATCTCCGGCCGGTCCGCCAGCGCCGCGCGCAGCGCCTGCGAGCGCGCGGCCAGGGCCTCCGGCGACGCGCCGGAGAGGGCCAGCAGCAGCAGGCGCGCACCCGGCCCCTCGCCCAGCTCGTCCACCAGCAGCACCTGCGCCGGTGTGCGCGGGGTGGGCAGGAAGCGGCGCAGGTCCTCCTCCAGGCGCAGGTGGCCGGACAGGAGCCAGCCGCCCACGCCCAGCAGGGCCAGCCAGGCCAGGGCCAGGACGGCGCGGAAGCGGCCGCGGGGGACGCTGCTCATCGCGCGGCGTCGCCTCGGCACAGCGCCGCCAGCGCGGTGGCATCGGTGACACCGGCGGCCTCGGCGGCGGCGCCGGCCAGCAGGGTGCGCTGCGGCTCGCCCTTCACGGGCCGGCTTTCCACGCAGCGCAGTTCGGCGCCGCGGCCGTGCAGGACGATGCGCGCCAGCGAGGCGGCCAGGCGCGGATCGCGCGGCACGAGGGCCAGCGTCCAGCGCTGGCGCCCGCCTTCGGCGTGCAGGGTGTAGTGCTGCTGCAGGCGCTCGGCGTCGCCGGCCAGCAGCGCGCCGAACCCATTGCGCCCCGCCGCCAGCCCCGGCGCCCGGGCCAGGGCGATGCGGCGCGGCGCGCGGCCGGCACGTTCGACCGTGGCCTGGCCGTCCTCCAGGGTCGTGGTCTCGGCGTAGGGCGCGTGCACCTGGCGCACCAGGCGGCCGTCGGCCTCGCGCCGGTACTCGCCCTCCAGACGCAGCGGCTGGCGCAGCATCGGCGAGCTGCGCAGCTCGACGAAGGCGGTGCGGCTGGGCGCCGGGCGCGCCACCGCCTGGACGATCCAGGCGGCGTCCACCGCCGGCGCGCCGTCCTCAGCCGCGGCGCACGGCGGCGCGGCGGCCAGCAGCAGCGCCAGGAGGCGCGGAATGGGGCGCGGCATCGTCGCTCTCCTCGTTCCAGAAGTCGTAGAAGTTGAACCAGTTGTACGGCGCGCCACGGGCGTGGTGCTCCAGGCGCGCGGCGTAGGCGGCCGCCTGTGCGCGCACGTGCGCGTCGCGGCGGTCGCGCGGCGGCACTTCCCCGCGCGGGTCGGCGAACGGTTCGAAGTGCAGCTCGTAGCGGTTGCCGCCACGGTACAGGCCGAAGCACAGCAGCACCGGTGCGCGCAGCGCCAGGGCCAGGCGCCAGGGCGTCAGCGGCAGCCGCGCCGGCGCGCCGAAGAACGGCACGGCCACGGTGTCCTCGTGCGGCTGGGCGCGGTCCACCAGCAGCGCCACCAGCGCGCCCTCCTGCAGCGCCTGCTGGATCTGCAGGGCGATCGCCGGGCCGGGCTGGCCGCCGTCGATCACGCCCGCGGCCAGGTCCGGGTCGAGCGCGTCGAACACCGAGGTCAGCACCGGGTTCTGGCCGCGGTCCAGGACGATGCGCAGCTTCAGTCCGGGCCGCCGCCGCGACAGTACCCGCAGCGCGTCGAAGCTACCCAGGTGCGAGCCGAACAGCAGCGCGCCGCGGCCGGCGTCCAGCAGCGCTTCCAGCGCCGGCAGGCCGTGCACGCGGATGTCGAAGTGGTGCAAACGCCCGCCCAGCAGGAACACCCGGTCCAGGATGGTGGCGGCGAAGGTGTGGATGTGCCGGGCCACCGCCCGCCATCCGGCCGACGGATCCGCCGCGCGCCGCAGCCAGGCACGCGAGGCGCGCCGCTCCGGCCCGCGCACCAGCAGGAAGTACAGGGTGATCGGATACAGGCACAGCCGTGCCACGGTGCGCCCGCCGTAGCGTGCGATGGCGCCGATCAGCCACACGCCGAAGCGGCCGCCGCCCTCCGGGCGCCGCTTCCACTCGGGCAGGCCGGCCTCAGCCATCGCCGCGCACCTCGCCGCGTGCCAGCACCGTGCCATCGTCCTGGCGCACCTCGAAGCGCCAGCGTGGCGCCGCCCCCTCCAGCACCACCTCGGCGTCCCGCCCCGGCGCCAGCGGGCGCAGGAACTTCACCTGCGGCAGGCGCAGCGCGCCCTGCGCGCCGTCGCGCGCCTCGATCGCGGCCACCACCCGCTCCAGCAGCACCACGCCGGGCACCAGCGGACGTCCCGGGAAGTGCCCGGGCAGGCAGGGATGATCGTGGGGAACGCAGAAACGCATCGGGCAAGGATAGCCGGCGGACCCGTGCGCGGGCTCAGCGCAGCAGGCCGCGCCAGAACGCCGGCCCCAGCCCGGCCATCTGCCGCAGGAAGTCGACCGCGCCGCGGTAGGGGCGCCGCGGAAAGCGCCAGGCGCGGTAGACGAACTCGCCCACCAGCAAGCCCCCGACCACGCCGTAGCCGAGCAGGTTGGCCGCCCACGACCAGGCCTGCGGGCTGACCGCGATCCACGGCGTGCGTCCCAGCGCGTGCAGCACCCCGCCGGGCACCGGACACAGCGCCAGCGCGGCGTTGGCCACGGTCAGCAGGGCCAGCACCACGGCCCAGGCCGCGGTCAGCCGGCGCGCGTAGGCCAGCTGCTCGGCCGGCGCCGGCCAGCCGGCGCGCTCGTGCATGGCCTGGACGATGCGCACGATCAGCGGGCTGCGGCCCGGCAGCAGGCTGCGCCCGACCCAGGCCGCCCCCCAGCCGGTGAACAGCCCCGGCGGGGCCAGCAGCAGCAGGCCCGGCCACGGCGTGCCGTCGAGCGCGGCCAGCGCGGCCAGCGCCGCCGCCAGCAGGCCCAGCGCCCACCAGCGCCGGCGCAGCAGCGGCCCCGCCAGCAGCAACAGGATCAGGTCGGCCAGGGCCAGCACCGCCCAGCTGCCGCCACGGGTGCAGGCGGCATGGGCCAGGAACGGATAGGCCACGCCCAGCAGCAGTTGCAGGACCCTCGCGCCCGCCGGGGCGGGCCGGCAGGCCGGGGAGGGCTCAGCTGGTCCGGTGGGACTGGACATACGCCGACAGCGCGCGCAGCGAGCCGAAGATGCGGCGGTTGTCCTCGCCCTCGGCGCGCAGCTGCACGCCGTAACGCTTGCCGATGGCCAGCGACAGCTCCAGCGCGTCGATCGAGTCCAGGCCCAGGCCCTCGTTGAACAGCGGCGCCTCCGGATCGATCGATTCCGGCGCCACGCCCTCCAGGTTCAGGCTCTCGACCAGGAGCTGGGCCAGTTCACGCTCGGCATCGGTCTGTTGCGGCATTGTCATACCCGGGCAATCGCAAAAGCGGCAACGCTCCGCCAAAGCCCGGCGGCGTGCAAGTCCGGGCCGCCCCTTCCCCGCCGGTTCCGGCGCCCGCGCTATCATGCGCGCCCCCCAAGACCCGCAGGCCTCCTCCGCATGATTCCCGCCGCCCCGACGTCCCGGCCCGCCACGCCCACCCGCGTGCCGGCGACGGCTGCGGCGCATGTGGCGGTGGCGGCCGCCGGAGGCCGGGCATGAGCGCGATCCAGCCGGCCCTCGACGCCCCGCGCCTGTCCGTGGCCTACGCGGCCGCGGACACCCTGCCCCGCCATCTGGACGACCCGCGGGTGCTGGCGGTGTTCGGCTTCGGCGAGCAGGCGCCGGCCGTGGCCGACCCGCGCTGGCTGCACGTGCCGCTGCGCCCGCTGCCCGGGCAGGCCCCGCGGATCGAGGTCTGGCGCGGCGCCGGCCCGGTGGCCAGCGGCCGCGACGGCGACGTGGCCTGGGCCGACGACGGCCAGCTGCTGTACGGCGCCCTGCAGGTGGAGGAAGGCGCCGGCGGCATCGAGGCCGCGGCCGAGCGCGCCTACGCCCGCCTGCAGGCCTTCCTGGCCGCGCGCGGCGGGCTGCACCTGCTGCGGGTGTGGAACTACCTGGACGCGATCACCGAGGGCGAAGGCGACCAGGAGCGCTACCGGCGCTTCTGCGTGGGCCGCGCCGCCGGCATGGGCCGGGTCGAGGCCAGCCAGCTGCCGGCGGCCACCGCCATCGGCCGCTGCGACGGCTGGCGCTGCCTGCAGGTGTACTGGCTGGCCGCGCGCCTGCCCGGCACGCCGGTGGAGAACCCGCGCCAGGTCAGCGCCTACCGCTACCCGCGCCAGTACGGCCCGCAGCCACCCAGCTTCGCCCGCGCCATGCTGCCGCCGGAGGGCGCCGCCATGCCACTGCTGCTGTCCGGCACCGCGGCCATCGTCGGCCACGCCTCGCAGCACCTGGATTCGGTGCAGGCACAGGTGGACGAGACCCTGACCAACATCGGCAGCCTGATCGGCGCCGCGCGCCGGCGTGCCCCGCAGCTGCCGGCCGCGCTGGGTGCCGGCAGCCTGCTGAAGGTCTACGTGCGCGAGGCGGCCGACGCCGGGGCGGTGGCCGCACGGCTGGCCGCACGGCTGGACCCAGCGGTGCCGCGCCTGCTGCTGCACGCCCACGTGTGCCGGCGCGAGCTGCGGGTGGAGATCGACGGCGTCCACGGCCGCCCGCCCGCAGCCTGAGCCGCGCGCCTTTGCCATACTCCCGGGAACCCCGGCGATGCCGCCGGTTCCAGGGAGGACCCACGATGCCCCGGTGCACCGTTGCCGCCTGCCTGGCGGCCATCCTGTCCGTGCTTGCCGCCGTTCCGCCCGCCCGCGCCACGGACGCCCCGCTCCCGGCCCACGCCGCGCGTGGGGAGGGCCGCGCCGGCGTGGCGCGCATCGACCGCGAACGCATCGACGCCGTGCTGCGCGGCCTGGTCGAGTCCGGCCAGGTGGTCGGCGTGTCCGCCCTGGTCTGGCAGGACGGGCGCGAGGCCTACTTCGGCGCCTTCGGCCACGCCGACCGCGAGGACGGCCGGCCGATGCGCCGCGACACCCTGGTGCAGATCTACTCGATGACCAAACCGGTCACCGGCGTGGCCCTGATGCAGCTGTACGAGCAGGGCCGCTTCGGCCTGGACGACCCGGTGGCCAGGTACCTGCCCGAGTTCGCCGGGGTGCGCGTGCATGCCGGCACCGACGCCAACGGCCAGCCCATCCTGGTGGCGCCGCAGCGCCCGCCCACCATCCGCGACCTGCTGCGCCACACCGCCGGCCTGGCCACCGCCGAAAGCCCCGGCCTGCCCGGCGAGCGCTACCGCCAGGCCGGCTTGGACCGCCTGGACATCACCCTGGAGGAGAAGGTGCGCCGCCTGGCCGGCGTGCCGCTGGCCTACCAGCCGGGCACGCGCTGGCTGTACTCGGACGCGGTGGACGTGCAGGCGCGCCTGGTCGAAGTGCTCTCCGGCCTGCCCTTCGACCGCTACCTGCAGCGCCACGTGTTCGGCCCGCTGCGCATGAAGGACACCGGCCACGTGCTGCGCGCACGCGACCGGGCGCGCATGGCCGCGCTGTACCGGCGCAGCGACGACGGCGTCATGACCCGCCTCCCGGACGAGCAGGCGCTGCGTCCCTACCGGGAAGACTCGATCAGGCAGGGCGGCTGGGGCCTGCTCTCGACCCTGGACGACTACATGCGCTTTGCGCGCATGCTGCTGGAGGGCGGCGGGCTGGACGGGGTGCGCCTGCTGCGGCCGGAGACGGTGCGGTTGATGGCCAGCGACGCCCTGCCCGCCGGCCTGCAGGACCGCTCCTGGCTGCCGAGCAAGGGCCAGGTCGGCTTCGGCATCGACTTCGCCGTGCGCGTGGCCCCGCCGCGGGACGCGCAGGAGGCGTCGGGCGAGGTCGGCGAGTTCTTCTGGGACGGCCTGGCCAACACCCTGTTCTGGGTGGACCCGGCCAACCGCATCGCCGCGGTGCTGTTCGCGCAGTGGATCCCGTTCGGCGGCGTGCCGCTGCACAAGGCCTTCCGCGACGCGGTCTACGCCGAGGACACTTCGGCCGCGGCGCCGGCGCGCTGAGCGGCGCTCAGCGCGTGGCGGTACAGCCCTCGCGGCGGCGCAGCGGATTCCAGCGTGCGCCGGCCTGGCAGGCTTCGGCCGCGGGCTGGGCGGCGCGCCTGGCCTCGGCCTCGGCGTGCTGCCGCGCCTGGCGCGCACGCGCCTCCTCCAAGCGCCGCGCCTGCAGCTTCTCCAGGCCGGCGCGGATCTGCGGCAGCGCCGCCAGCGCGGCCTTCTCGCCCTCGAGGATGGCCTGGTTGCGGCGGGTGAAGTCGGCCGGGCCGTAGTCGAGCACGTTCGGGCGGATCACCACGTCGGCGCGCGCCAGTTCCTGCTCGCCCAGGCGCTGGCCCATGATCGCGATGGACTGGTTGACGATGCCCAGCATGCCGTCCGGGCGCCTGCCGGTGGCCTTGCTGGAGATGTCCACGGCGATGACGAAGTCGGCGCCGAGCTGGCGCGCCGCGTCCACCGGCACCGGGCTGACCACGCCGCCGTCCACATACTGGTACTGGCCGATGGTCACCGGCTCGAACACGCCCGGCACGCTGCTGGAGGCGCGCACCGCCTGGCCGGTGTTGCCGCGCACGAACACGGTGCGCTCGCCGGTCTCCAGGCGCGTGGCCACCGCCGCGAACGGCTTGCGCAGGCGCTCGATCGGACGCTTGCCGACCTGGTCGTTGACGTACTCCTGCAGGGCCACGCCCTGGATCAGGCCGCCGGAGAACAGGCGCACGTCGCGGATCCTGGCCTCGTCCAGCGCCACCGCCTTCTCCTGCAACTGGAACGGGTCCATGCCGGCGGCGTACAGCGCGCCGACCACGCTGCCGGCGCTGGTGCCGGCCACCACGTCCGGTCTGATGCCGTTGGCCTCCAGCATCTTGATCACGCCGATGTGGGCAAAGCCCTTGGCCGCGCCGCCACCCAGCGCCAAGCCGATCTTCGGCGGCGGCACCACCGGATCGGGCAGCGCCGGCTGCGGCGGCGGTTCCGGGCGCGTGCCGCCGGCGCAGGCGGCCAGCAGGACGGCCAGCAGCGCCCAGGCGGAGGAACGGGACGCGGAGCGGAACGGACGGTCGGATCTCACGGGACTGCGTACAACGGCGCCGCCGGTCGCGGCCGGGTGATTCTAGGCGTCCCTGCCCGGCGCTTCCGGCACCGCGGATGAATGTGTCCCCTCCAGCAGGGCCAGCACCTCGTCACGGCGCAACTTGCCGGTGGCGTTGCGCGGCAGCGCCGGCAGCAGGCGCAGCCGGCGCGGCAGGAACACCGGGTCGAGGGTGGCGCGCAGCGCCTCGACGATCTCCGCGGCGGTGCGCCCGGGCGCCACCACCAGCGCGCCGATGCGGCCCACCCCGCTCTCGCGCTCCGGCTCCATCTGCACCACCACGCCGTCCTCCACGCCCGGCACCGCCAGCAGGCGGCGGGTGAGGTCGCCCAGCGAAGCGCGCTTGCCGGCGATCTCCAGCAGGTCGGCGCGACGCCCGCACAGGCGGAAGCGGCCGTCCGGCCCGACTTCGAAGATGTCCGCCAGCACCACCGGCGCCGGCAGGTGCGGCGCCTGCACTAGGGTGCCGTCCGGCTGCGGGCTCACCCGCACCCCCGGCAGCGGCGTCCACAGCGCGTCGCGCGCGGTGCGGCGGCGGGCGAACACGCAGGTCTCGGTGGAGCCGAACACCTCGCGCACCTCCGCGCCGTAGCGGTCCTCGGCCTCGGCGGCCAGCTCCTGCGGCAGCGGCGCGGTGGCCGAGACGATCCCGGCCAGCGGCGGCAGCGCCACGCCCGAACGCAGCAGTGCGCGCAGGTGCACCGGCGTGGTCACCAGGATGCGCGGGGCGGAGGCCTGCTCCAGCGCCTCGGCCACGTCGGCCGGCAGCAGCGGCCGGGCGGCGTGCACCGCGGCCCCGCCCAGCAGCGGCAGCAGCACGCTCATCTCCATGCCGTACATGTGCTGCGGCGGCACCGTGGCCACCACCTGCGGCTGCGCCGCGCCCCACAGGTCGGCCAGCGCCGCCAGATTCTGCGCGGTGCCGGTGGCGAACGCGCCCCAGGTCTTGGCGTGCGCCTGCGGCCGGCCGGTGCTGCCGGAGGTGTAGCCGATGGCGGCCGGCGCCGCGGCCTCCACCCTCGGCCCGGCGGCCCCGCCAGCCCCGTCCTCCAGTCCGTCCGGCAGCGGCCAGTGGCGCGGGCCGCCGCCGGCGCCGCCCAGACAGTAGGCGCCCGGATGGGCCTGCAGCAGCTCGGCCACCGTGCCCGGCGCGCCGGAGGGTGGCAGCAGCGCCACCTGCTCGCGCAGGGCCGCGGCGCAGAAGGCCAGCAGGAAGTCGCGGCGGTCTTCGGCCAGGGGGACCACGTGGCTGGCCTCGGGCAGGCGCGGGGCCAGGGCCCGGACCTGGGCCAGGAACCGGCCCAGGGGGAGCCGGCCGTTGCCGTCGAAGACCACCGTCCGCCCGGGATCGCCCCCGGCCAGGGGCAGGGATTGGCGGGAGGATTCCGGGGAATGGACGACGGCCGACATCGGGAACGCGGAAGGGCTGGCGGCGGGCAGCGGCCCGCCGTGGCGGACCGCTAGCTGGGCGGCGGCGGGCCGGGCGCACAAGCGGACCGTGACCTTTTCCCCGGGGGAGCACCGGCGGGGGCTGCTAACCTGCGGGCCGGCTTCACTTCCGTGACCTGCCCATGACCCGATTGCCCCTGCGCACCCTGCCCCTGTTCCTCCTGCTGGCGGCCGGCGCCGCCGCGCAGACGCCCGCCGCCGACGCCGGCGCCCCGCTGACGCTGGACCAGGCCATGGCCGATCCGGACTGGATCGGCCCCCCGGTGGAACGGGCCTGGTGGAGCTGGGACGGACGCGAGGCCCTGCTGCAGCTCAAGCGCGAGGGCAGCCCGGTGCGCGACACCTGGCGCCAGCCGGTGGACGGCGGGGCCATGCGCAAGGCCGGCGACGACGAGCTGGCCGGGCTGGACGCGCCCGATCCGGTGTACGACGCGCAGCGCCGGCGCATGGTGTTCGTGCGCAACGGGGACGTGTTCCTGCCCGACCTGGGCAGCGGCACCCTGACCCAGCTGACCCGCAGCGCCGCAGTCGAGGCGCAACCGCGCTTCGCCGCCGACGGCGGCGTGCTCTGGCGTGCCGGCCACGACTGGTTCCACTGGAGCCCAGCCGGCGGCACCGTGCAGGTGGCGGCGCTCAAGGCCGAGAAGGACCCGGCCGCGCCGCCGCCGGCCGACGCCCTGCGCGAGCAGCAGCTGCGCACCCTGGCCACGCTGCGCCACGACCGCGAGATGCGCGAGGCCCAGCGCCGCCAGGAGGAGGTCTGGCAGCGCGCCGATCCCACCCGCGCGCCGCGCCCGGCGTACCTGGGCGACGACGTGGAGATCGTCGCCTCCGACCTGTCGCCGGACGCGCGCCACCTGCTGGTGGTGACCCGCAGGAAGGGCGCCGACGCCGGCCGCGGCGGCAAGATGCCGGTCTACGTCACCGAGTCCGGCTACGAGGAATTCGAGGACGTGCGCACCCGCGTGGGCCGCAACGATCCGCTGCCGCACCGGCTGTGGCTGGTGGACGCGCGCGAGGGCAGCGTGCGCGAGCTGGAGTTCGACGCCCTGCCCGGCATCCGGGACGACCCCCTGGCGGCGCTGCGCAAGGCCGCCGGCAAGGAGCCGCTGAAGGGCAACCGCCCGGTGCAGGTCGGCGGCGGCCGCGGCGGCGCGGCGGTCCGCTGGAGCGGCGACGGCCGCCAGGTGGCGGTGATGCTGCGCGCGGGGGACAACAAGGCCCGCTGGACCCCCCCCGTGGACCTGGCCGGTGCGCCCCTGCAGCCGCCCCACCGCCTCACCGACCCCGCCTGGATCAACTGGAACTTCAACGAGTTCGGCTGGCTGGCCGACAACCGCACGCTGTGGCTGCTGTCGGAGGAGTCCGGCTGGTCGCACCTGTACACGGTGGACGCCGGCGGCGGCCGCGCGCGCGCGCTGACCTCCGGCCGCTGGGAGGTGTCCTCGGTCGAGCCCCTGCCCGACGGCGCCGGCTTCCTGTTCCTGTGCAACCGCGCCTGGCCGGGCGACTACGAGGTCTGCGGCCTGGACCTGGCCAGCGGCCAGGTGCGCGAGCTGACCGCCCTGGACGGCGTGGAGGACTTCGCCCTCTCGCCCGACGGCCGGCAGCTGCTGGTGCGCTACTCCGGCAGCTGGCTGCCGCCGCAGCTGGCGGTGGTGCCGGTGCAGGGCGGCCAGGCGCGCGTGCTCACCGACACCCGCAGCGCCGCGTTCAAGGCCCGGCAGTGGATCGGCCCGGAGATCGTGCAGATCCCGTCCCGGCACGGCGCCGGCACCATCTGGGGCAAGTTCTACGGGCCGAAGGACTACGAGCCCGGCCGCAGGTACCCGGTGGTGATGTTCGTGCACGGCGCCGGCTACCTGCAGAACGTGCACGCGCGCTGGCCCAACTACTTCCGCGAGCAGATGTTCCACCACCTGCTGGTGGAGCGCGGCTACGTGGTGCTGGACCTGGACTACCGCGCCAGCGAGGGCTACGGCCGCGCCTGGCGCACCGCCATCTACCGGCAGATGGGCCACCCCGAGCTGGAGGACTACCTGGACGGCCTGGAGTGGGTGGCCGAGCATCGCCAGGGCGACCGCGAGCGCGCCGCCATCTACGGCGGCAGCTACGGCGGCTTCATGACCTTCATGGCCCTGTTCCGCAGCCCCGGCACGTTCAAGGCCGGCGCCGCGCTGCGCCCGGTCGTGGACTGGACCCAGTACAACCACGAGTACACGTCCAACATCCTCAACACCCCGGAGCTGGACCCGGAGGCCTACCGCAGGTCCTCGCCGATCGAGTACGCGCAGAACCTGCAGGACCACCTGCTGATCGCCCACGGCATGATGGACGACAACGTGTTCTTCCGCGACTCGGTGGTCCTGGCCCAGCGCCTGATCGAGCTGCGCAAGGACAAGTGGGAACTGGCCGCCTACCCGCTGGAGCGGCACGGCTTCACCCGCGCCGACTCCTGGTACGACGAGTACCGCCGCATCCTGGAGCTGTTCGAGCGCACCATCGGGGAACCGGCGCGGTGAGCGGACGGGCGTCCTCCGCCGGTGGCGCGGCCGCGGCCCCGATCCGGACCGTGGCCGCGGTGATCCGCGACGCGGACGGGCGCGTGCTGCTGGTGCGCAAGCACGGCTCGGCCACCTTCATCCAGCCCGGCGGCAAGCGCGAGCCGGGCGAGGACGCGCTGCAGACCCTGGCGCGCGAGCTGCGCGAGGAACTGGGCGTGGCGCTGCGCCCGGGCAGCGCGCGGCGGCTGGGCGAGTTCGAGGCCGGGGCGGTCAACGAGCCCGGCCGGGGGGTGCGCGGCGAGGCCTTCGTGGTGGGGGTGGCCGGCACGCCGCGGCCGTGCGCCGAGATCGCCGAGCTGGCCTGGGTGGTGCCGCGACCGCCGTTCCCGGTGCCGGTGGCGCCGCTGAGCGCCGGCCACATCATGCCGGCGCTGGCCGCCTGGGCCGCCGGCACGGCGGACCAGGCAGGCGCGGTTCCGGCGGGGTCCGGGGGGGAAATGGCCACCATGGACGTGCACCCGGCGCCGCCGCGTTCCCGGTTCGTCACCGTGCTGGCGCAGGTGTCGCTGCTCGTGGGCATCACCTGGCTGGTCCTCGCCCTGGCCCTGCTGCCCCTGGCCGCCGTGGCCGGGGACGTCCTGTCCACCCGCCTGGCCGGTCTGCCGGCCCTGCCGCCGGGCCTGTCCTGGATCACCGGGCACGGGATGCTGCTGGCGGTGGCCTGCGTGCTCGCGGCGGCGGCCTTCCTGGCCAGCAGCTGGGGCCTGCTGCGGCGGCGCGAGTGGGGCCGGCTGGGCTTCATCGCCTTCCTGCTGGGCGTGGCGGCGCTGAACTTCGCCGGGCTGCCGCTGGGCGGGCAGCTGTTCGACGCCCTCCGCACCAGCCTGCCGCCCGGCCTGCGGGAAGGCCCGGACGGGCAGGCGCTGGCGGCCGAGCTGGAGGACCTGCGGCGCCTGTCCCTGGCCAGCACCCTGGCCTCGGCGGTGCTGTTCGCCGGCCTGCACGCCTGGCTGGCCTGGAAGCTGTGTACCCCCGCCATCCGCGCCGAGTTCGGCCGCGCCGGCCCTTGATCCGGATCAAGGGCCCCCTTCGCCCCCCCTTCTACAATCGGCCGTCATGACCCCGAACATCGAACTGGTACGCGACTACCTGACCGGGCTGCAGGACCGGATCTGCGCGGCGATCGAAGCCGCCGACGGCCAGGCCCGGTTCGCCGAGGACCTGTGGACGCGCGGCCCGGACGGCGCCGGCGTCCCGGGCGGCGGCGGTCGCACCCGGGTGATGCGCGAGGGCGCGGTGTTCGAGCAGGCCGGCGTCGGCTTCTCCGACGTCTCCGGCAGCCACCTGCCGCCGTCGGCCACCGCCGCCCGCCCGGAGCTGGCCGGCGCCTCCTGGCGCGCGGTGGGCGTGTCGCTGGTGTTCCATCCGCGCAACCCCTACCTGCCCACGACCCATGCCAACGTCCGCCACTTCCAGGCGTACCGCAACGGCGAGATCGTGGCCTGGTGGTTCGGCGGCGGCTTCGACCTGACCCCGTTCTACCCGTTCGACGAGGACATCGTGCACTGGCACACGGTCGCCCGCGACCTGTGCGCGCCGTTCGGCCCGCGCCGCTATGCCGAGCACAAGCGCTGGTGCGACGAGTACTTCTTCCTGCGCCACCGCAACGAGACCCGGGGCGTGGGCGGCCTGTTCTTCGACGACCTGCACGAGGACTTCGACCGCGACTTCGCCTACCTGCGCGCGGTCGGCGACGGCTTCCTCGACGCCTACCTGCCGATCGTCGAGCGCCGCAAGAACACCCCGTACGGCGAGCGCGAGCGCGAGTTCCAGCTGTACCGGCGCGGCCGCTACGTGGAGTTCAACCTGGTCTACGACCGCGGCACCCTGTTCGGCCTGCAGAGTGGCGGCCGCACCGAATCCATCCTGATGAGCCTGCCGCCGCGCGTGCGCTGGCAGTACGGCTACCAGCCGGAGCCGGGCAGCCCGGAGGCCCGCCTCAACGAGTACCTCGTCGCGCGCGACTGGGTCTGATCCGCAGGCGCTCCCGACGGGCCCGTGCGGCATGCCGCGCGGGCCCGCTTCTTTTCTCCGCCAGCATCCGCGTCCCGCCCGGGGAGCGCGGCACCCGGCCCGATGCTTCCGGCACGCATCGTGCATGTGGCAAGCCGCCGCGCGCGATGTGCGCAAAACCGCGCGCCGCATGCGCTCCCCGCGGACATTGCCGGATATACTCGGCACACAACCTGCGTTTCGCGACGCAAGACCAGGGGAGTTCCAAGGAAACGCGCAGGCTGCCCGCACACCGGCGGTCGCTGCCGCCCTGTGCCCGCGCCATGCAGCTTGTTTCCCGACAACAACCACTCACGATCCCATGGAACTCATCCATGGGGATGGAGCGCGTTCCATCCCCATGCACCGGACGATGGCAGGGCCAGGCGTGGCAACGACGCTTGCCCGCCTGGCTTTCCCGTTCATGGTGTCCGGCACGGCCTTGCCGATGCGCGCCCCCGCCACCGCGGGCGCCGTTGATCGCGATCACCACCCGCCCCGCCCTGCCGGCCCAGCATGTGTGGTGTCCGCCGTGGCGGACGCCGCCCGCCGCGCGGTCACCTGCGTGGGTGCCGCGGCGCCGCAAACAAAAAGCCCCGCCGACCAGGGGGGGGTCAGCGGGGCCGGGGAACGAAGGCCTGGGGAGGGACCCCCGTTCCGGTCAGATCTGCTCCAGGGGAAGGGAGAGATCTAGCGACAGGCGTTGCACCTGTCGGGGCCTATATCACCACTTCCAACATGGATGGATTGTGAAGGGGGCCGTTAAGAATTTCTTGAGATTTAGGCCGGATTCATTTCTTTCCCGTGTAACACGCGCTGTAACTGGGCGTGTGTACGGCACGTCCGTTCAGTGGGCCTCGTCCCAGTTGTCGCCCACCCCGCAGTCGACCACCAGCGGAACGCTCAGTTGCGCCGCCGCGGCCATGCGCCGCTTCACCTCCTCCACCAGCGCCGGCACGAAGTCCTCGTCCACCTCGAACACCAGTTCGTCGTGCACCTGCAGGATCATCAGCGCCCGCGCGCGGTGCCCGGCCAGCCAGGCGTCCACGTCGATCATCGCCCGCTTGATGATGTCCGCCGCGGTGCCCTGCATCGGCGCGTTGATCGCCGCGCGCTCGGCGCCGGCGCGCTGGGCCGCGTTGCGCGAATTGATGTACTCCAGGTACAGGCGGCGGCCGAACACGGTCTCCACGTAGCCGCGCTCGTGCGCCTGCGCGCGGGTGCGCTCCATGAAGTCGCGCACGCCCGGGTAGCGGCTGAAGTACAGGGCGATGTAGTCCTGCGCCTCGGCGCGGCCGATGCCCAGCTGGCGGGCCAGGCCGAACGCGCCCATGCCGTACATCAGGCCGAAGTTGATCGCCTTGGCCGCGCGCCGCTCGTTGGCGGTGACCGCCTCCAGCGGCCGGCCGAACACCTCGGCGGCGGTGGCGCGGTGGATGTCGGCGCCGGAGGCGAAGGCGCGCAGCAGGCCCGGATCCTGCGACAGGTGCGCCATGATCCGCAGCTCGATCTGCGAATAGTCGCAGGCCACCAGCTTGCGCCCGGGGGGAGCGACGAAGGCGCGGCGGATGCGGCGCCCGTCCTCGGTGCGGATCGGGATGTTCTGCAGGTTGGGGTCGGAGGAGGACAGCCGGCCGGTGGCCGCGCCGGCCTGGTGGTAGCTGGTGTGCACGCGGCCGGTGGCCGGGTCCACCATCTCCGGCAGCTTGTCGGTGTAGGTGCCGCGCAGCTTGGCCAGGCTGCGGTACTCGAGGATCACCCGCGGCAGCTCGTGCAGGTCGGCGATGGCCTCCAGCGCCTCCTCGTTGGTGCTGGGCTGGCCCTTGGGCGTCTTCACCAGTGCCGGCAGCTTCAGCTCCTCGAACAGCAGCGCGCACAGCTGCTTGGGCGAGTCCAGGTTGAACGGACGCCCGGCCAGCTCGGTGGCCTTCTGCTGCGCGGCCAGCATGCGCCGCGACAGGTCCGCGCTCTGCCGGCGCAGCTCCTCCACGTCCACGCGCACGCCGTTGGCCTCCACCCGCGCCAGCACCGGCACCAGCGGCATCTCGATCTCCCGGTAGACCTTCTCCAGGCCGGGCTCGGCGGCCAGCGCCGGGGTGAGCACCCGGTGCAGCCGCAGGGTGATGTCCGCGTCCTCGGCGGCGTAGCGGGTGGCGTCCTCCACCCGCACCTGCGGGAACGGGATCTGCCTGGCGCCCTTGCCGGCCACGTCCTCGTATTTGAGGGTCTCGTAGCCCAGCCAGCGCCGCGCCAGGCTGTCCATGTCGTGGCGGCCGCTGCTGGAATTGAGCACGAAGCTCTGCAGCAGGGTGTCGTCGGCGTAGCCGGCCACTTCCACGCCGTGCCGGCGCAACACGTGCAGGTCGTACTTGCCGTGCTGGCCGACCTTGCGCACCGCCGGGTCGGACAGCAGCGGGCGCAGTGCCGCCAGCACCTCCTCCAGCGGCAGCTGCACCGGCGCGCCCGGGTAGTCGTGGCCCACCGGCACGTACCAGGCCTGGCCCGGCTCCACGCAGAAGCTCAGGCCGACCAGGCGCGCGCGCATCGGGTCCAGGCTGTCGGTCTCGGTATCCAGGGCGAACTGGCCGGCCTGGCGCAGGCGCGCGACCAGCGCCTGCAGCTGCGCCCGCTCCAGCACGGTGGCGTAGTGCCCGGGCGCGGCCCGGGCCGGGTCGGCCGGGGCCGGCGCCGGCCCCGCGGCCGGGGCGACGAAGCCGCTGCCGCGCGCGCGCGCCGGTTCCTTCTCGGCCACCGCGGCCACGCCGCCGTTGCCGGCCAGCTGCCCGGCCTCCAGCTCCTTCAGCGCCTGGTTGAAGCCGTAATGGCGGTACAGCGCGCGCAGCTCCTCCACGTGCGGCTCGCGCAGGCACAGCTCGTCCGGCCGGTACGGCAGCGGCACGTCGGTGCGGATGGTCACCAGCTGCCGGTTCAGCGGCAGCCGCTCCAGCGCCGCGCGCAGGTTCTCGCCGATCTTGCCCTTGATCGCCGGCGCGGCGGCGATCACCCCGTCCAGCGAGCCGTACTCGGCCAGCCACTTGGCCGCGGTCTTGGGTCCGCACTTGTCCACGCCGATGACGTTGTCCACGGCATCGCCCATCAGCGCCAGCATGTCCACGATCAGGTGCGGCGGCACGCCGAACTTCTCGGCCACCGCCGCATCCGAGTCCATGCGGCTGCCGGTCATGGTGTTGACCAGGGCGATGCCGCCGCGGCCGTCGGCGGGCATCCGCACCAGCTGGGCGAAGTCCTTGTCGCCGGTGGAGATGGTCACGTCGATCCCGGCCTCGGCCGCCCGGACGGCCAGGGTGCCGATCACGTCGTCGGCCTCCACCCCCTCCACGCGCAGGATGTCGATGCCCAGCGCATGCACGATCCGGCACATCGGCTCGACCTGCGAGCGCAGCTCCTCAGGCATCGGCGGGCGGTTGGCCTTGTACTGGGGATACAGCTCGTCGCGGAAGGTCCTGCCGGGCGCGTCCACCACGAAGGCCACGTAGTCCGGCTTCTCCTTGAGGGTGGCCCGCAGCATGTTGACCACGCCGAACAGCGCGCCGGTGGGTTCGCCGGCGGCGTTGGTCAGCGGGGGCAGCGCGTGGAACGCGCGGTACAGGTAGCTGGAACCGTCGATGAGGACGAGGCGTTTCATCGGGGCATTCTAGCGGCCGCGCCGGCGGCGGGGGCCGGCACCGGCGCGCTGGGGCATAATGCCGGTGCCTGAGCATCCTCCGGGAGAAAGCGCATGCGCCTGCCCATCCTGCCTGCCGCCGCCCTGGCCGTGCTCCTGGCCGCCACCGGCTGCGCCACGACCGGCAACCCGCCGCCGGTGGACCTCACCGGGGCCGAGGTGGCCGCGCGCACCCTGGAGAACGGCGACGTGGTCGAGGAATACCGGGTCGCGGGCCAGCTTCGCATGGTCAAGATCACCCCGCTGCGCGGCCCGGCGTACTACCTGTACGACCGCGACGGCGACGGCGTCCTGGACAGCGGCGACCGCGACCGGCTGCCGATGGTCTACTGGAAGCTGTTCCAGTGGTGAACGCGGCCCCACGCGCCGCGCCTGGCCGCCGTTGCAACGCTCCGGCCTGGTGGCGGCACGCCGCGCCGGCGCCTGACGGTGCATGATGCGGCATCGCCGCGTCCCGCCGCCGCGCTGTTCCGCTGGTTCGAGCGGCGCCTGGATCCCTACCCGCAGGTGCCGGTCACCCAGCCGCCACGCTCGCTGTACGCGTTCTGCCGCCACTACGTGCGCGGCACCGAGCCGTGGCTGCTGCTGATGGCACTGCTGAGCACCGCCATCGCCGTGACCGAGGTGTCGCTGTACGCCTTCACCGGCTCGATCGTGGACCGCCTGTCCAGCCACACCCCGGCCACCTTCCTGGCCGAGGAGGGCTGGCGCTTCGCCCTGATGGCGGTGGTGGTGCTGGTGGTGATGCCGGGCCTGAACCTGCTCAGCTCGCTGGTGATCCACCAGACCCTGCTGGGCAACTTCCCCATGCGCATCCGCTGGCGGGTGCACCGCTACCTGCTGCGCCAGTCCATGGGCTACTTCCAGGACGAGTTCGCCGGGCGCATCGCCACCAAGCTGATGCAGACCTCGCTGGCGGTGCGCGAGACGGTGATCAAGCTGCTGGACGTGGGCAACTACGTGGTCGTGTACTTCGGCGGCGCGCTGCTGGTGGCGGCCTCGGCCGACTGGCGGCTGATGCTGCCGTTCGCCGGCTGGCTGGTCGCCTACGCGGCGCTGCTGCGCTACGCGATCCCGCGCCTGAACAAGGTCGCCCAGGAGCAGGCCGACGCGCGCTCGACCATGACCGGCCGCATCGTGGACAGCTACAGCAACATCGCCACGGTCAAGCTGTTCTCGCACTCGCGCCGCGAGGAGGCCTACGCGCGCGATGCCATGGAAGGGTTCATGGGCACGGTGTACCGGCAGATGCGCCTGGTCACCTTCGTCAACGTCAGCAACGACACCCTCAACATGCTGCTCCTGTTCGCGGTGGCGGCCACCGGCATCGGCCTTTGGATGCAGGAGGCGGTCAGCGTCGGCGCCATCGCCGTGGCCATCGCCTTCGTGCTGCGGCTGATGGGCATGTCGCAGTGGATCATGTGGGAGCTGTCGGCGCTGTTCGAGAACATCGGCACGGTGCAGGACGGCATCGGCTCCATCGCCCTGCCGGCGACCGTGGACGATGCCCCGGACGCCAGGCCGCTGCGCCCGGTGCGCGGCGAGATCCGCTTCGAGGGCGTGCGCTTCCACTACGGCAGGAAGGGCGGCGTGATCGAGGACCTGGACCTGCACATCCGCCCGGGCGAGAAGGTCGGCCTGGTCGGCCGCTCCGGCGCCGGCAAGTCCACCCTGGTCAACCTGCTGCTGCGCTTCTACGACCGCGAGGGCGGGCGCATCCTGGTCGACGGCGTGGACATCGCCACGGTCACCCAGGACTCGCTGCGCGCCGCCATCGGCGTGGTCACCCAGGACACCTCGCTGCTGCACCGCTCGGTGCGCGAGAACATCCTCTACGGCCGCCCGGACGCGACCGAGGCGGAGATGGTCGAGGCCGCACGCCAGGCCAACGCGCACGAGTTCATCATGCAGCTGGTCGACGCGCAGGGCCGGCGCGGCTACGACGCCCAGGTCGGCGAGCGCGGCGTCAAGCTCTCCGGCGGCCAGCGCCAGCGCATCGCCATCGCCCGCGTGCTGCTGAAGAACGCGCCGATCCTGGTGCTGGACGAGGCCACCTCGGCGCTGGACTCGGAGGTCGAGGCGGTGATCCAGGAGAACCTGTACCGGCTGATGGAGGGCAAGACGGTGATCGCCATCGCCCACCGCCTGTCCACCATCGCCGCGATGGACCGCCTGGTGGGGATGGACCAGGGCCGGATCATCGAACAGGGCACGCACGAGCAGCTGCTGGCGGCCGGCGGCCTGTACGCGCACCTGTGGCAGCGGCAGTCGGGCGGGTTCCTGTAGCCAGCGCCGCGCCCCGCATCCGTGCGATGCCGCGTACGCGGCGACCCGCCGCCTCCGTGCGCCGGTACCAAGGGCGGCTGGGGGCCGCTTCACCTAGCAGCCTGTTGAAATTCGACCCGGCGAAGCCCCCGACTCGGTCGGCAGCGCGGATTTCTCGCTGCTCAAGCGCTCCGCAAGCGCGTCCCGCGCTCTGAAACAAGCCCGCTTTCGGACTTCCAG
>NZ_PDWK01000032.1 GCF_010093135.1 Pseudoxanthomonas taiwanensis
CACCTGCGTCACGTCGGCCACGTTCGCCGCCGTGCATTCCACGTGGTGCACCAGACCGGACGCGTCATCCACGCCGATGTGCGCCTTCATCCCGAAGAACCACTGGTTGCCCTTCTTGGTCTGGTGCATCGCCGGATCGCGCTCGCCCGCCTTGTTCTTGGTCGAGCTCGGCGCACTGATGATCGTGGCATCCACGATCGTGCCACTGCGCAGGCTCAGGCCCTTGCGCTGAAGATGGGCGTTGACCTGCTCGAAGAGCTTCTCGGCCAGCCCGTGCGTCTCCAACAGCCGGCGGAAGTTGAGGATCGTCGTCTCGTCCGGGATGTCGGCAAGCCCGCCCAACTGCGCGAAGCGGCGCATCACCGGCGTGTCGTACAAGGCTTCTTCCATCGCCGGGTCGCTGAGCGCATACCACTGCTGCAGGAAGTGGATGCGCAGCATCGTCGCCAACGGATAGGGCTGGCGACCGGGACGGCCCATCTTCGGGTAGTGCGGCTCGATCAGACCCAGCAGCGCCTGCCACGGCACCACCTGCTCCATCTCCGCCAAAAACACCTCGCGCCGCGTGCGCTTGCGGCTCCCCAGACCCTCGGCATCACCGAACGACAGCTGCATCGCACTCACCCCGATCACGGTGAGGCATTGTCGCGCAATCGGGCGGAGTTGTTCAGACCTTCCCTAGATCGATGACCTTGAACTTCCCCGACTGGAGTCCGTACATGTATTACAGCAGTGGCAATTACGAAGCCTTCGCCCGCCCGCGCAAGCCAGACGGGGTCGACGGCAAATCCGCATGGTTCGTCGGCTCCGGCCTGGCCTCGCTGGCCGGCGCCGCCTTCCTGATCCGCGATGGCCAGATGCCGGGCGAGCGCATCACCATCCTGGAACGCACCGACGTGCCGGGCGGCGCACTGGATGGACTTGAGAAGCCGGACAAGGGCTTCGTGATCCGCGGCGGCCGCGAGATGGAGGACCATTTCGAATGCCTGTGGGATCTGTTCCGCAGCATTCCGTCGCTGGAAGTCGAGGGGGCCAGCGTGCTCGACGAGTTCTACTGGCTGAACAAGGACGACCCCAATTTCTCCCTGCAGCGCGCCACCATCGAACGGGGCAAGCCTGCGCCCGACCTGGGCAAGTTCACGCTCAGCAAGGCCGCGCAGAAGGACTTGCTCAAGGTCTTCATGGCCACGCGCGAGGAGATGGAGAACAAGCGCATCAACGAGGTGTTCGGTGAGGACTTCTTCGCCAGCAACTTCTGGATGTACTGGCGCACCATGTTCGCGTTCCAAGAGTGGCATTCGGCGCTGGAAATGAAGCTCTATCTGCACCGCTTCATCCACCACATCGGCGGTCTGCCGGATCTTTCCGCGTTGAAGTTCACCCGCTTCAACCAGTACGAATCGCTGGTGCTGCCATTGGTGAAGTGGTTGAAGGACCAGGGCGTGGTGTTCCAGTACCGCACCGAGGTGACAGATATCGATTTCGACATCGATGCCACCAACGGACGCAAGCAGGCCACGCGCATCCACTGGAACCGCGACGGCCAGCCCGGTGGCATGGCACTCGGCCCCGATGACCTGTTGTTCATCACCATCGGCTCGCTGGTGGAAAACAGCAACGAGGGCGACCACAAGACCGCGGCGCTGCTGGACGAAGGCCCGGCACCGGCTTGGGATCTGTGGCGGCGCATCGCGGCCAAGGATCCGTCGTTTGGGCGGCCCGACGTGTTCTGCACGCACATTCCGGAGACCAAATGGGAATCCGCCACCATCACCACGCTGGACGCGCGCATCCCGAAGTACATCGAGAAGATCGCCAAGCGCGACCCGTTCAGCGGCAAGGTGGTGACCGGCGGGATTGTCACCGTCAAGGATTCCAGCTGGCTGCTGAGCTGGACGGTGAACCGCCAGCCGCACTTCAAGAAGCAGCCCAAGGACCAGGTCGTGATCTGGCTCTATGGCCTGTTCGTGGACGTGCCGGGGGATTACGTCAAGAAGCCGATGCAGGACTGCACCGGCGAGGAAATCACCCAGGAATGGCTGTATCACATGGGTGTGCCGGTTGAGAACATCGCGGAGCTTGCAGCCACGGGAGCCAACACCGTGCCGGTGATGATGCCGTACATCACCGCCTTCTTCATGCCGCGTCAAGCCGGTGATCGCCCTGACGTGGTGCCAGCGGGCGCTGTGAACTTCGCATTCATCGGCCAGTTCGCGGAGTCGAAGCAACGCGACTGTATCTTCACCACCGAGTACTCGGTGCGCACGCCGATGGAAGCGGTCTACACGCTGTTGGGCATTGAACGCGGCGTGCCGGAAGTGTTCAATTCCACCTACGACATCCGCACCCTGCTGGATGCACTGCACCGGCTGCGCGATGGCGAAGAATTGGCGTTGCCGGGCCCGTCGTTCCTGCGCGACCGCCTGTTGGCCAGGCTCGACCGCACCGAGATCGGTGCATTGCTCCACGACGCCGGCCTGCTGGCCGGGGAGGACGCACGAACATGACACAGGACACCACAAAGACCGTCGCCTCGCCCTCCGGCCTGCAGCGGGTGACCGTGCTGGGCACTGGCGTGCTCGGCGCGCAGATCGCCTTCCAGTGCGCCTTTCACGGCAAGAGCGTCACGGCGTACGACATTGACGCAGCAGCGCTGGAGCGTGCCCGCGACGCCCTGACGCGATTGGCTCAGACATATGCCGCCGACCTGCCGGGGACGACGCCCGAGGCGACCACCAGGGTCGCGGCGGCCATCGCACTGAGCAGCGACCTTGCGCAGGCCGTGCGCGACGCGGACCTGGTAATTGAAGCGGTGCCGGAGAAGCTGGAACTCAAGCGATCAGTCTATGCCGAACTCGCCAGGCTGGCGCGCGAAGGCACCATCTTCGCCACCAACTCCTCCACGCTGCTGCCCAGTGCACTCGCGGATGTGACGGGCCGGCCGGAGAAGTTCCTGGCGTTGCATTTCGCCAATCACATCTGGCGCCACAACACAGCGGAAGTGATGGGTACGCCGCAGACCGATCCTGAGGTGTTCGAGCAGGTGGCGCGCTTCGCTGCGGAAATCGGCATGGAACCGATCCGACTGCACAAGGAGCAGCCAGGTTACGTGCTGAATTCGCTGCTGGTGCCGTTGCTCAACGCGGCCGCCGCCTTGTTGTTGAAAGGTGTGGCGAGTCCGGAGGACATCGACAAGACCTGGCGAATCGGGACCGGCGCCAAGCTGGGGCCGTTCCAGATCTACGACATTGTCGGCCTGCGCACGGCGTACAACATCGCAAGCGCAAATCCCGCAACGCAGGGCTGGGCCGAATATCTCAAGGTGAACTACATCGACAAGGGTCGCCTGGGCGCCGGTGCGGGGGGTGGCTTCTACGATGATTGACGCCATGTCCACCGCCCGTGCGTGCTCCGTCGGGAACGGTCACCGCACGCTGACGGCGTCCTGTGCAAGGCGGTGGCATACTGCCGCCCCGTCGCGCCGGAGCCGGCCGTGAGCCAAGCCCAACGCCACGCACGTCCGCTCAACCGCAGTGAATCGCAGGCCCGCACGCGCGCGGCGCTGCTGGATGCCGCCGAGGCGCTGATCGTGGAGCACTCGATCCCAGCGCTGTCGCTGCGCGCCGTCTGCACGCGTGCCGGCTATACGCAGGGGGCGACGGTCAGGCACTTCAGCCGGCGACCATTGGCCAGCGCGTCGCTGACGAAGTCCATGCTCCAGACGGCATTGGGCGAGGCAGCCGCAGACAGTGCCTGGCGCTCGACGGACGGCCTGCGGGCCTTCTTGCGGCGGCGCACGGCCAGGTTTGCCTCGCGATACAGGCGATAGACCTTCTTGAACCGCCTCGGCTTTCTTGGAGGCCATTTGGTTTGAGTCAGGCCGCCTTGGCCTGACCGGGTTGTTGCCGATAGTAAGCCGCTTCGGCTTCTGCTGGCGGGATGTGCCCGATCGGCCCCGGCAGTCGCTTGTGGTTGTACCAGTGCACCCAGTCCAGCGTGGCCAGTTCCACCTGTTCGCGGTTGCGCCACGCCTGCCGATGGATCACCTCGCCCTTGTACAGCCCGTTGATCGTCTCGGCCAGCGCGTTGTCGTAGCTGTCGCCCACGCTGCCCACCGACGGCTCGATCCCGGCCTCGGCCAGCCGCTCGCTGTAGCGGATCGACACGTATTGCGATCCGCGGTCGGACCGGCAAACCGCGCAAATCCACCGCTCCAGCTGGGATTAACGCGCGCGCGGCGCGCGTCCCCATACTGCCGCCGGGCCGGAACACCACATCAGGTCTCTCCGAGTACGGCCCGGCGCCTTTACGGCGTCGTGGGCCTGGCCGCGTCGCCACGGGGCGGCCGCGACCAGGCCGCTTTTTTACCCGGCCTGGTAAACCCGGCCGCCCTGCCGGCGGAACTGCTCCGACTTCTCGGCCATGCCCAGCTCCAGCGCGGTGCGCTCGTCCACGCCCTGCGCGGCGGCGTAGTCGCGCACGTCCTGGGTGATCTTCATCGAGCAGAAGTGCGGGCCGCACATGGAGCAGAAGTGCGCCAGCTTGTGCGCCTCCTTGGGCAGGGTCTCGTCGTGGAACTCGCGCGCCTTCTCCGGATCCAGGCCCAGGTGGAACTGATCCTCCCAGCGGAACTCGAAGCGGGCCTTGCTCAGGGCGTTGTCGCGCACCTGCGCGCCGGGGTGGCCCTTGGCCAGGTCGGCGGCATGGGCGGCGATCTTGTAGGCCATGATGCCGTCGCGCACGTCCTGGCGGTTGGGCAGGCCCAGGTGCTCCTTCGGGGTCACGTAGCAGAGCATGGCCGTGCCGAACCAGCCGATCATCGCCGCGCCGATTGCCGAGGTGATGTGGTCGTAGCCGGGGGCGATGTCGGTGGTCAGCGGGCCCAGGGTATAGAAGGGCGCCTCGCCGCACTCGCGCAGCTGCCTGTCCACGTTCTCCCTGATCAGCTGCATGGGCACGTGGCCGGGGCCTTCGATCATCACCTGCACGTCGTGCTTCCAGGCGATCTTCGTCAGCTCGCCCAGGGTCTCCAGCTCGGCGAACTGGGCCGCGTCGTTGGCGTCGGCGATGCTGCCCGGGCGCAGACCGTCGCCCAGGGAGAAGGCCACGTCGTAGGCCTTCATGATCTCGCAGATCTCCTCGAAGTGGGTGTAGAGGAAGTTCTCGCGGTGGTGGGCCAGGCACCACTTGGCCATGATCGAGCCGCCACGGCTGACGATGCCGGTCACGCGCCTGGCGGTCAGCGGGATGTAGCGCAGCAGCACGCCGGCGTGGATGGTGAAGTAGTCCACGCCCTGCTCGGCCTGCTCGACGAGCGTGTCGCGGAAGATCTCCCAGCTCAGCTCCTCGGCGCGGCCATCCACCTTCTCCAGCGCCTGGTAGATCGGCACGGTGCCGATCGGCACCGGCGAGTTGCGAATGATCCACTCGCGGGTCTCGTGGATGTGCCTGCCGGTGGACAGGTCCATCACCGTGTCCGCGCCCCAGCGGATGGCCCACACCAGCTTCTCCACCTCCTCGGCGATGCCGGAGGACACCGCGGAGTTGCCGATGTTGGCGTTGATCTTGGTCAGGAAGTTGCGGCCGATGATCATCGGCTCGCTTTCCGGATGGTTGATGTTGCACGGCAGGATGGCGCGGCCGCGGGCGATCTCGTCGCGCACGAACTCCGGCGTGATCACCTTCGGGATGCTGGCGCCGAAGCTTTCGCCGGCGTGCTGGGACAGCAGGCCGGCGTCGCGCACTATCTCCAGGCGCTGGTTCTCGCGGATGGCGACGAATTCCATCTCCGGGGTGATGATGCCGCGGCGCGCGTAGTGCATCTGGGTGACATTGGCACCGGGCCTCGCCCGGCGCGGCAGGCGGCGGTTGGGGAAGCGCACCGCGTCCAGCTTCGGATCCTGCTCGCGCGCGCGCCCGAATTCCGAGGTCAGCGCGGGCAGTTCCACGGTGTCGCCGCGCTCGTCGATCCAGCGCGCGCGCAGCGGCGGCAGCCCGGCGGCCAGGTCGATGCGCGCCTCCGGATCGGTGTACGGGCCGGAGGTGTCGTACACGGTGACCGGCGGATTGTCCTCCCCGCCGAACACGGTGGGCGTGCGGGTCTGCGCGATCTCGCGCATGGGCACCCGCAGGTCCGGGCGCGACCCGGGCACGTAGATCTTGCGCGAGCCCGGGATCGGCCGGGTCACAGATTCGGAGAGTTGCGCGGTCTGCTGCAGCAGCGTGGCGGGATTGGCGTTCATGGCGTGTCCGTCCGGTTGGGGGAAACCGCAGCGGGCTGCGGGCCAACGGCGACGGCGGCACGCGACGGCGTGCCGGCGTCGCCCGAAGCGGGCGGACACAGGACGGACCCATCCCGTCCTGCGAAGCTTCCCTACGCCGGTATTAACCGGATCAGGTTCGAAGGGACTGTCTCAACCGTGCGCCCGTGCCGGCGCGCGCGGTACCCCCGCTTCGGCGGCTATTGAACCACAGTGCGCGGCCGCGTGCCGGCCCCGCCTCCACGGGCGCGGCGCGGCCCGCTGCTAGACTGCGGGCCATCGTCGCCGGGGAAACGGCATGGTCTTCCGCATCTCGTTCCTGCTGATCATCCTGCTGGCCGGCGCCGCGGGCCTGGCACCGGCGCGCTTCGGCGCGGCCGTGGACGGCCTGCTGGCCGGCATGCTGGCCAACACCGGCTGGCTGTACCTGCTGGTGGTGTTCGCCACCCTGGTGTTCATGCTCTACCTGGCCTTCGGCAGCCTGGGCGAGCTGCGCATCGGCGGCGAGGATGCCGAACCCCGGTTCTCCTACGGCAGCTGGCTGGCGATGCTGTTCGCCGCGGGCATGGGTATCGGCCTGGTGTTCTGGGGCGCGGCCGAACCGCTGTCGCACTACCTCAATCCGCCCGAAGGGCTGCAGCCGGCCAGCATGCCGGCCGCGCGCGCGGCCATGCGCTACGCCTACTTCCACTGGGGCCTGCACCCGTGGGCCATCTACGCCCTGATCGGCCTGGCGATGGCCTGGTTCCAGTACAACCGCCGCGGCCGCGGCCAGCTCAGCGACCTGCTGCAGCCGGTGCTCGGCCGCCACCACCGCGGCTGGGCCGGCCGCTGCGTGGACATCGCCGCGGTGGTGGCCACCGCCATCGGCGTGGCCACCACGCTCGGCTTCGGCGCGCTGCAGATCGTCGCCGGCCTGCGCACGGTGTTCGGCACGCCCGCCGGCACCGGCATGCAGCTGGCGGTGATCGCCGTGGCCTTCGTGCTGTACATGGCATCCAGCCTCAGCGGCGTGGAGCGCGGCATCAAGTGGCTGTCCAGCTTCAACCTGGCCCTGGCCGCACTGCTGATGCTGGTGGTGCTGGCGCTGGGGCCGACCGCGTTCCTGTTCGACGTGTTCACCAACGCCCTGGGCGACTACCTGGACCGGCTGGTGGGCATGAGCCTGCGCATGTCGCCGTTCTCCGGCAGCGCCTGGGTCAGCGAGTGGACGATCTTCTACTGGGCCTGGTGGATCTCGTGGGCGCCGTTCGTGGGCACGTTCATCGCCCGGGTGTCCTACGGCCGCACCATCCGCGAGTTCGTCACCGGCACGGTGCTGGCACCCAGTCTGGTGGGCTTCGCCTGGTTCGCGGTGTTCGGCGGCACCACGCTGTGGCAGCAGCTGTTCGCCACCGACCTGCAACCGGTGCTGGAGGGCGGCTACCAGGACGTGCTGTTCGCCGTGTTCGCGCAGCTGCCCGGCAGCACGCTGCTGAGCGTCCTGGCCGTGGTGCTTCTGGTGGTCTTCTTCATCACCTCCGCCGACTCCGCGGTGCTGGTGCTGGCCAGCATGTCCAGCGAACAGGCGGGCGATCCGCCGCCGCTGCGCCGCCTCGCCTGGGGCGCGGCCATCGCCGTGGTGGCCGCGGCGCTGCTGCTGGCCGGCGGCCTGGACGCGCTGCAGGGCCTGGTCACGATCTCGGCCCTGCCGTTCGCGCTGCTGCTGGTGCTGGTGATCCTGGCCCTGTACCGCACCCTCGCCCACGCGCGGGCCGTGCGCCGGCGCCGCGCGCAGGCGCTGCGCCACGCCCTGGAGCACTGGGTCTACGGGCCGCACCGCACGCGCGGCCCGGCGCCGCCGCCCTACTCCAGGGAATAGCCGATGCGGAACCCGCCCCAGTGGCGGCCGGCCACGAAGATCGGCACCGACAGATCGAACATGATCTGGCCGGTGTCGCGGCGGTAGACCTGCAGGCGGTACGGGTCGGTGTGCGCGCCCACGCTGCGCCCCACCCGGTCGGAGAAGATGCGCTTGGTGCGGTTGCCGACCAAGTCGCGGGCGCGGTCGCCGGTCAGCGGCTGGCAGTAGCGGCGGTTGTGAGTGGGCACGTAGCCGTCCGGGTTGGCACAGATGGCGAACACGATCCACGGGTGCGCCTCCACCACCGGCTCCTGCAGCGGCGGCAGCAGGCGGTCGCACAGCGCGTCGAAGGCGGTGCGGTACTTGGGCGGGTCGATGCCGGGGATCGGCGTGTACTCGCGCGAGAACAGCGCCTCGCCAGTCGTCTCGCCGCGGCGGACCGCGTCGGCCAGTGCCTGGCCGATGCGCGCGGCGGCGTCGGTGGCCAGTGCGCGCACGCGCGCGTGGCGCGGTTCGCGCATGGGATCGGGTGGCAGGCGGAACAGGCCCACGCAGTCGTGCAGCGTGGCCACGCCCTGGCCCAGCGCCTCGCTGCGCTCGGCCACGCGGGCGGCGTGCTCGAGGTTGCTGTGGCTCAGCGCCACCACGTCCTCCACCGCGCGGTCGATCGCCGCCACCTCCGCGCCCTGCGCGGCCACGCGGCCGGCGACCTGCTCCATGGCCGCGCCGGCGCGCTGCAACGTGCCGCTCACCCCGGCCAGCACCTCCCGGGTCTGCTCGGCCGAGGTCACGCCCTGGCCCAGCGCCTTCATCGCGTCGTCCACGATCGTGCGCACGTCGCGCGCGGCGGCGGCCGTGTGCTCGGCCAGGCGGCGGATCTCGGCGGCCACCACCGCGAAGCCGCGCCCGGCCGCGCCGGCGTGGGCGGCCTCGATGCCGGCATTGATCGACAGGATGTTGGTCTTGAAGGCCACCGAGTCGATCATCTCGATCACCTCGCCGGCGCGGGCGATGCGGCGCTCGATCTCCTGCATGGCCCCGGCCAGGGGGCGCGCCCCCTCGCCGCCGCGGCGCGCGTCGGCATCGGCACTGGCCGCCACCGCGCGCACGCCGTCCAGCTCGCCGCGCACCTGCTGCAGGTCCTCCAGCAGGCGGCGGCTGGCCTCGCGCCCCGAGTCCAGCGCCCGCGCCTGGGCCTGCGACTGGCGGGCCAGCTCGTCGTTCTCGCTCACCACCTGCGGCACCGCCTGCGCGATCTGCTCCGACAGCGCGACCGCCTGGCGGATGGCCTCGGCGAGGTTGCCGAAGCCGGCGGCCAGGCGCCGGCCGGCGGGCGGGCCGGCCTCCGCGGGCGGAAGCTCCAGGGCCAGGTCGCAGCCGGCCAGGCCGTCGTGGGCCAGGGTCAGCAGCCGCTGCGCCGCGGCGGCCTCCCCCAGCCGCCGCGCCAGGTGCGCCAGCAGCGGATGCGACACGCCGGCCGGGTCGCTCCCCGTGACCAGCCGTTCCAGTTCATCCAGCAGCGCGGCGGTTTCGGCATGTGGCAGCGACAGCACCCAGCCCTCGCCGTCGCGGCGGTAGCGGACGCGGCGGGCCGCATCGCCGTCCGGCGGGGTCCACACGCCTTCCTCGCCCAGCACGGCCGGGTCCAGGCCCCACAGGCCCTCGCGCGCGGAGGGCAGCCGCCCCGCGTCCAGTCCCAGCAGTTCGCAGGCGGCCCGGTTGGCCGCCACCAGGTGGCCGTCCGCGCCCAGGCGCAGCAGCGCCACGGGCGCGTCCGGCAGTGCCGCCACCGCAGGCGCGCCCGGCCCGGGCAGCTCGGTCTCGATCGACGCCATGGGATCCCCTCCTTCCCGCAGCTGTCACCAATCTAGCGGCATCCGGCGGCGGAAATGAAGGCGCCGGCCGGTGTCGCAGCGGCACCGGCCGACCGGTGGCGGCCCGGCCGGTCAGTAGCCGGCGGCCTGGCCGTCCTTGCGGCTCTCCGAGGCGCCGAAGTACACGCCGGTATCCGGATCGCGGGCGATGGCCTGGTAGCCGCCATAGGGGCCGTCGGCGAAGGTGACCCGGTGCCCCTTGCGCATCAGCGCGCGCACCGTCTCCCAGGAAAAACCGGTCTCCAGGTTGACCTCGCCGCCGTCGCGCATGGGCGTGGCCGCGCCGGTCGGGTCGGTGGAGCCCTCGTGCTGGATGCGCGGCGCGTCACCGGCCTCCTGCAGGTTCATGCCGAAGTCCACCAGGTTCATCACGATCTGCACGTGCCCCTGCGGCTGCATGGCCCCGCCCATCACGCCAAAGCTCACCCAGGGCTTGCCGTCCCTGGTGATGAAAGCCGGGATGATGGTCTGGAACGGGCGCTTGCCCGACGCGTAGCAGTTGGGATGCGCCGGCCCGGTGTCGCAGCCCTCCAGCACGAACATCTCGCCGCGGTCCTGCAGGATGAAGCCCAGGCCGTGCGGGGCCATGCCGCTGCCCATGCCGCGGTAGTTGGACTGGATCAGCGAGACCATCATGCCGTCGGCGTCGGCGGTGGTCAGGTAGATGGTGTCGCCCTCCTCCAGCTCCGGCGGCGTGCCCGGCTGCACCTCGCGCAGGGCGCGGTCGGGCGAGATCAGCGCGCGCCGCTGCGCCGCGTACTCCTTCGACAGCAGCCAGTCCAGCGGCACCTTCCCGAAATCCGGGTCGGCGTAGAAGCGGGCGCGGTCGGCGAAGGCCAGCTTCTTGGCCTCCACGAACAGATGCACGTGCTCGGCCGAGCCGAACGGGATCTTCGAGAAGTCGAAACCCTCCAGGATGTTGAGCATCTGCAACGCGGCGATGCCCTGGCTGTTGGGCGGCAGCTCCCACACGTCGTAGCCGCGGTAGTTCACCGACACCGGCTCGACCCACTCGCCCTGGTGCGCGGCCAGGTCCTCGTAGGACAGGAAGCCGCCGTTGGCCTTCATGTAGGCGTCGATCGCACGGGCGATCTGGCCCTTGTAGAAGGCGTCGCGGCCGCCGCGGGCGATCTTCTCCAGCGTGTCGGCCAGGTTGGGGTTGCGCCACAGCTCGCCCTTGCGCGGCGCGCGGCCGTCGATGGTGAACTGCTCGGCGAAGCCCGGGTACTGCGCCAGGCGCGGCACCGAGCCTTCCCAGTAGTGGGCGATCACCTCGTGCACCGGATGGCCCTTGCGCGCATAGTGGATCGCCGGGGCCAGGTTGGCCGCCATCGGCCGGCGGCCGAGGCGCTCGTGCAGGGCGAACCAGGCGTCCACCGCGCCGGGCACGGACACCGGCAACGGGCCGTGCGACGGAATGTCGGTCAGGCCGCGGCGGCGGAACTCCTCCAGGGTCAGCGAGCGCGGCGAGCGTCCGGAGCCGTTGTAGCCGTACAGCCGGCGCGTCTTCGGGTCCCAGACGATGGCGAACAGGTCGCCGCCGATGCCGCAGCCGGTCGGCTCCATCAAGCCCAGCGCGGCGTTGGCGGCGATCGCCGCGTCCACCGCCGAGCCGCCCTGCTTCATCACGTCCAGGGCGATCTGGGTGGCCAGCGGATGCGAGGTGGCGGCCATCGCGTGCGGGGCGATCACCTCCGAGCGTGTGGCGAAGGCGTGGCCGGTGACGCGGTCGGCGGCGTCGGCCAAAGCCGGCAGCAGCGCGGCGCAGAACAGAAGAAGGAAGCGGACGGGCATGGGCAGGTCAGCGCGGCGCCAGGATCGATGCGGCGATGGCCGACATCTTCGCCCGCTATCCGTACCGCGCCGCGCCGGCGCGGTAGGGCCGCGGGCATCGCAGGGACGGCGGGTGTGCGAAGCCGTGCCGGGTATCCCCGGCACGGCCCTGGCGCCGGTTCAGTCGACCAGGGCGGCCTGGTCGAGCATGGCGCTGGCTTGGCCGCGCCACTCGGCCAGGCGCGGCAGCACGCCGGTGCGCGCCAGGTAGTCCTCGTCCGGCTCCTCGCCGCCGGCCAGGGCCATGGCCACGTGCACCGCGCCGGTGACCCAGAAGCTGCGTGTGCTGGAACGGGCGGGCGTGCGGTGGAAGGCCACCGCCTCGATGATCGGCATGGGCAGGCCCCACAGGCCCAGCAGGTAGGCGCCGGCCTCGGCGTGGCCGGGGCGCTCGTCGCCGTCGGCGCGCGGGTGGCGCTCGTCGCGCACGCCCGGCAGCAGCAGGCCGATGTCGGCCAGCAGCGCGGCGGGGGCGCCCAGCTCGGAGCAGGATTCGGGCAGCATGCGCTTGGCCAGCTTCGAGGCCAGCAGCGCGCGCTGCTGCAGCTGCGCGCGGTCCACGGTGCTGGTGCCCGGCAGGGAGAACACCTCGCAGGCCAGGACCAGGTCGCGCAGGGTGGCGATGCCCAGGCGGGTCACCGCGGTGCGCAGGTCGGTGATGGTGCGGCCGCTGGAGAAGTAGGCCGAGTTGCACAGCTGCAGCACCTTGGCGGCGATGGCCGGGTCAGCGGCCACCAGGCGGGCGATGTCGGCCGCGCTGGTCGCGTCATCGGCCTCCAGGGCGCTCATCAGGCGCAGGTACAGCTGCGGCGGCGGCGGCAGCTGCTCCACACGACCGATGCGCTGGCCCAGCGCCGGGTTGTCCAGCAGCTCGCGCAGTTCCTCCAGGCTGCCGACCGCCTCCAGCACCACCTCCGGGGCCAGCGGCGCGGGCAGGAAGCGGTGCGCCAGGCCGATGATCCGGGCCGAGGGGATGCCGCGGCTCTCGATAACGGCGATGCGGGAGGCCTCCGGGCGGAGGGTGCGGATCTGGCCCAGCAGGGTGGCCGGCGGCAGGTCGGACAGGGTGGGGGCGGAGAGCACCACGTCCAGCGGACCGGCGGCGGCGCGGACCATGGCGGCGCTGGCATCGGGGCAGACCTCGACCTGCCAGTCCGGCCCCATGTCCGAGACCAGCTCGATCAGGTCGGTCGGGAAAGCGGCCTCGTCGCCGACGAACAGGATGCGCACGAACACCTCCGGAGGAAGGAAACGGACGCGCGGCCCCGGCCGCGGTCCGGCACAGTCGCTATCGGTAGCCGCCGTGGAAAGTTGAGCACATCCGCGCCGCGCCGGTGCAGGCGTTTGCGGAACTGTGCGCCAGTTCCGGCACGGAACCGGGCGGCGCGCACGCCGCCCGGCGGAAGCGGATCAGGCCTTGGCGGCGGCGCGCTCGATGGCCTCGCGCAGCAGCTGGCGCGCCTCCTCGGCGCCACCCCAGCCCTGGATCTTGACCCACTTGCCCTTCTCCAGGTCCTTGTAGTGCTCGAAGAAGTGGCCGATGCGCTCCAGCCAGTGCTGGGACACCTTGGAAATGTCGTCCACGTGGGCGTAGCCTGCGAAGATCTTCGGCACCGGCACGGCCAGGATCTTCTCGTCGCTGCCGGCCTCGTCGGTCATGCGCAGCACGCCGACCGGGCGGCAGCGCACCACCGAGCCCGGGACCAGCGGCAGCGGCAGCACCACCAGCACGTCGGCCGGGTCGCCGTCGCCGCACAGGGTGTTGGGCACGTAGCCGTAGTTGCACGGATAGCGCATGGGCGTGGACAGGATGCGGTCGACGAAGATCGCGCCGCTTTCCTTGTCCACCTCGTACTTGACCGGCTCCGAGTCCTTCGGGATCTCGATGATGACGTTGATTTCCTCGGGCGGGTTGCGCCCGGAAGTGACCTGGTCGAGGCCCATGTGGTGCTCCGTTGCAAGTGCGTGAACAAGGCCGGTCATTTTACGCCGACAGCTGCTGCGGCGCACAAACCCGCCTGGCCGGCGCTGTGGCTGCGGCCAGGCCCGGCGATCGGGACGAGGGGGTGTTAGCGCTACCTTGCCGGCGGCGGGCATGCGGCAGCGCGCGGGCGGCTTCGGCGGACGGACCGCGGAAGCCGGCAAAACGAAGCCCCGGCCGGGCGGGCCGGGGCTGCGCGGCACCCGGGGGTGCGGTTACAGCAGCGGCACCAGCAGCAGGGCGACGATGTTGATGATCTTGATCAGCGGGTTGATCGCCGGGCCCGCGGTGTCCTTGTAGGGGTCGCCGACGGTGTCGCCGGTGACCGAGGCCTTGTGCGCCTCCGAGCCCTTGCCGCCGAAGTTGCCGTCCTCGATGTACTTCTTGGCATTGTCCCAGGCACCGCCGCCGGTGGTCATCGAGATCGCCACGAACAGGCCGGTGACGATGGTGCCGATCAGCAGGCCGCCCAGCGCCTCCGGCCCGAGCAGCAGGCCGACGATGATCGGCACGACGACCGGCAGCAGCGAGGGCACGATCATTTCCTTGATCGCGGACCTGGTCAGCATGTCCACGGCGCGGTCGTACTGCGGCTTGGCCTCGCCGGTCATGATGCCGGCGATCTCGCGGAACTGGCGGCGCACCTCCTCCACCACGCTGCCGGCGGCGCGGCCCACGGCCTCCATTGCCATCGCGCCGAACAGGTACGGGATCAGGCCGCCGATCAGCAGGCCGATGATCACGCGGTGGTCGGAAAGGTCGAACGCGAACTCGACGCCCGGCCTGGCCGCCTCAAGGTTGTGGGTGTAGTCGGCGAACAGCACCAGTGCGGCCAGCGCCGCCGAACCGATGGCATAGCCCTTGGTCACCGCCTTGGTGGTGTTGCCCACCGCGTCCAGCGGATCGGTCACCGCGCGCACCTCCGGCGGCAGCTCGCTCATCTCGGCGATGCCGCCGGCGTTGTCGGTGATCGGGCCGTAGGCGTCCAGCGCCACCACCATGCCGGCCATGGACAGCATGGCCGTGGCAGCGATGGCGATGCCGTACAGGCCGCCGAGCGTGTGCGCGCCCCAGATGGCCAGGCACACCGCCACCACCGGCATGGCCGTGGATTTCATCGACACGCCCAGGCCGGCGATGATGTTGGTGCCGTGGCCGGTGGTGGAGGCCTGCGCCACGTGCCGCACCGGGCCGTACTGGGTGCCGGTGTAGTACTCGGTAATCCACACGATCAGGCCGGTGAGCACCAGGCCGATCAGGGCGCAGCCGTACAGCGCCGGGGCGCTGTACCGGCCGTCACCCATCAGCGCGGTGGTGATCGGCCAGAAGGCGATGGCGGCCAGCACGCCGGAGACGATCACGCCCTTGTACAGGGCGCCCATGATCGAGCCGCCGTCCTTCGCCCGGACGAAGAAGGCGCCGATGATCGACGCCACGATCGAGGCACCGCCCAGCACCAGCGGATACAGCACCGCGTTGGCACCGACCTCGGCGGCCATCAGCCCGCCCAGCAGCATGGTGGCGATCACCGTGACCGCGTAGGTCTCGAACAGGTCGGCGGCCATGCCCGCGCAGTCGCCGACGTTGTCGCCGACGTTGTCGGCGATCACTGCCGGGTTGCGCGGGTCGTCCTCGGGGATGCCCGCCTCGACCTTGCCCACCAGGTCCGCGCCCACGTCCGCGCCCTTGGTGAAGATGCCACCGCCCAGGCGCGCGAAGATGGAGATCAGCGAGGAGCCGAAGGCCAGGCCCACCAGCGCGTGCAGCGCGGCGGCCTGGTCCAGGCCCAGCCGGCCCAGCACCCAGTAGTAGCCGCCCACGCCCAGCAGGCCCAGGCCGACCACCAGCATCCCGGTGATGGCGCCGCCGCGGAAGGCCACGTCCATGGCCGGGCGCAGGCCCTGGCGCGCGGCCTCGGCGGTGCGCACGTTGGCGCGCACGGACACGTTCATGCCGATGTAGCCGGCCGCGCCGGACAGCAGTGCGCCCACCGCGAAGCCGATGGCGGTGAACCAGCCCAGGAACAGGCCCACCAGCACGAACAGGACCGCGCCGGCGATGGCGATGGTCAGGTACTGGCGGTTGAGGTAGGCGCGCGCGCCTTCCTGGATCGCGGCGGCGATCTGCTGCATGCGCTCGTTGCCCGAGGGCTGCGCCAGGATCCAGCGCGCGGACACCAGGCCGTAGAGGATGGCGAGGACGGCACAGGCCAAGGCCAGCGCCAAACCGTGTTGTTCCAGCATGACCCCTCCCAAGGTTGATGGACCCCCGCCCAGCGATGGACGAAGCGGAGGAGACACGCCGGGGGTGAGCCTGGAACCACTGGAACGACCCGGACAAGGCGCGTCTTCCGTGTTCGACATCCCTGGAGCTTGCCCCGAGTATGAGCCTTGCGGCGGGTGCAAGGCCACAAGCCGTTCATGCGGGCGGTGCCAACCTTGTGCCACCCCACACCCGGAGGCGCGATGTCCCGCAACCGCAAGTCCCCGCCCCGGGCCGGCGCCCGCGAACAGGCCGCGATCTTCCGCCAGGCCCTGCTGCTGGCCTTCCTCGCCGCCCTGGCGGCGGCGGTCCTGCCGCTGCGCGCGCAGGAGCCCGGACCCGCGATCCAGCGCCCGCCGGGCTCGCCGCAGGCGGTGGGCGCGGGGCATACCGTGCGCCAGATCCCGGAGGCCTGCACCCGCCTGGAGGGCGTGTTCACCGGCCAGGCGGAGGCGCCCTACCGGCTGCGCAGCGTGGCCACGGCCCCCCAGTGCCGGCCGCGGGCCCGGTACGTGGACGCGACGGTGGCCCGGCCTTCGGCCCGGGGCAGCTGGATTCTCAACGACCTGATCCGCATTCCCCGGGCCGGCTGCCCGGGGCACGAGGCGGTGGTGAAGGTCTGGCGCAAGCCGGCCGAACAGGCACCGGCGCGCGACGGCCAGGGCCGGGCGCGGGTGTACCTGGAGGAGGGGCGGCGGCAGGCCGGGAGCGGGCGGTTGCCGGCGCTGCCGCAGTTCAGTGCGCAGCTGGAGCTGGCCGGTGCCGGCTGCTGAGGCGGCTCAATCCGCCGGCAGTGCGTCGGCGTCCACCGACGTGCCCTGGTGGTAGAACAGCCGCCACTGCCCGTCCGCGCCGCGGTGCCACAGCGAGCTGCGCAGCGCGCCGCGGCGGCGGCGCCCGTCCGCGTCCACCTCGAACGAGTGGTAGTGCAGCAGGGCCCAGTCCGGCGCCAGGGCCCGGGCGCGGTAGCCGCCGGCGCGGATCCCGTCGCGGGGCGGGCCGCCGGCGAGGAAGGCGAGCACGGTGGCCCGGTCGTAGCGCTTGCCCGACCGGCCCACCTCGTGGAAGTCCGGATGCAGCAGCTGCTCCAGCCGCGCCGGGGTGCAGGCGCGGCCGGGGTGGTGCAGCTCCGCCTCCAGCGCGGCCAGCAAGGCGGTCAGCCCGTCGCCGGCCATGCTGCTTCTCAGCCCTCCCAGGCCGGCAGCTTCTTCTTCACCGGCACGTTCTTCAGGCTCACGTACCTGGGCAGGCCGTCGCGGTCCCAGGCCAGCGGGGCCTCGCCGCGCACCAGCGGCGCCAGGTACTCGCGCGCCCTGGCGGTGATGCCGTAGCCGTCCTTGCGGATGAAGGAGGCCGGCATCTTCTTCTCGTGGTTGGCCACCTTGTGCAGCGGCGCCGGCACGATCTTCCAGCGGTACGGCGAGGACGAGGTGCGCTGGATCACCGGCATCACCGCGTTCATGCCCTTGAGCGCGTACTGCACCGCGGCCTTGCCCACCGCCTGGGCCTGCTCCCAGTCGGTCTTGGAGGCCACGTGGCGGGCCGAACGCTGCAGGTAGTCCGGCAGGGTCCAGTGCACCTTGTAGCCCAGGCCGTCCTTGACCCGGCCGGCCAGGTACGAGGCCACGCCGCCCAGCTGGGTGTGGCCGAAGGCGTCCTTGCCGCCGCCGGCGTCGGCGACGAACTTGCCGTCCTTGTCGCGGATGCCCTCGCTGGCCACCACCACGCACCAGCCGACCTTCTTCACCACCTTGTCCACCTGGGCCAGGAATTCGGCCTCGTCGTACGGGCGCTCTGGGAACAGGATGATCTGCGGGGCGTCGTCCGGCGACTGCCCGGCCAGACCGGCGGCGGCGGCCAGCCAGCCGGCGTGGCGGCCCATGGCCTCGTAGATGAACACGCGGGTCGAGGTCTCGGCCATGGCCTGCACGTCCAGCGCGGCCTCGCGCACGGACACGGCGGTGTACTTGGCGGCCGAGCCGAAGCCCGGGCAGGTGTCGGTCACCGCCAGGTCGTTGTCGATGGTCTTGGGCACGCCGATGCAGGTCAGCGGGTAGCCGAACTCCCTGGCCAGCTGCGACACCTTCCAGGCGGTGTCGGCCGAGTCGTTGCCGCCGTTGTAGAGGAAGTAGCGCACGTCGTGGGCCTGCAGCACCTGCAGCAGGCGCTCGTACTTGGCACGGTCCTGCTCCAGGGACTTGAGCTTGTAACGGCAGGAACCGAAGGCGCCGCCCGGGGTCTGGGCCAGGCCGGCGATCGCCGCCGCCGACTCCTTGCTGGTGTCGATCAGGTCCTCGCGCAGCGCGCCCAGGATGCCGTTGCGGGCGGCCAGCACCTTGATCCTGCGCGCGCGCGCTTCGGCGATCACGCCGGCCGCGGTGGCGTTGATGACGGCGGTGACGCCGCCGGACTGGGCATACAGCAGGGTGCCTTGGGCCATGGAACCGGTCTCCTCGGGGACTGGGCAGTTTTTGGGACAGCGCCGCCGGATGGGTTAAGCTGCGCCGCATTGATGCGGTGCCGTACGGCGGGGAGGGAAGTCTAGCGTCCCCGGCCGCAATGGAACATTTCTCTAGGAGCAATCGATGCGACTGGTACTTCTGGGCCCGCCCGGTTCGGGCAAGGGAACGCAGGCGGCGCGCCTGAAGGAAAAGCTGGGCGTGCCCCACATCTCCACCGGCGACCTGCTGCGCGCCGAGGTCGCCGCCGGGACCGAGCTGGGCAAGCAGGCCCAGGAGGTCATGGCCCGCGGCGAGCTGGTCTCCGACGACATCCTGCTGGGCATGCTCGAGTCCCGCCTGGGCCGCGACGACGTGGCCGGCGGCTTCATCCTCGACGGCTACCCGCGCAACCTGGCCCAGGCCGACGCCCTGGACGGTCTCCTGGCCAAGATCGGCCAGCCGCTGGACGCGGTGGTGCAGCTGGACGTGGGCACCGACCTGCTGGTCGAGCGCATCGCCGGCCGTGCCCAGGCCGAGGGCCGTGCCGACGACAACCCGGAGGCGGTGCGCAAGCGCCTGCAGGTGTACGAGGAGTCCACCGCGCCGGTGATCGGCTTCTACGAGAAGCGCGGCACGCTGACCCGCATCGACGGCGTGGGCAGCATGGACGAGATCACCGCCCGCATCCTGGCGGCGCTGGGCAAGTAGGCCGCGCCTTCCGCCCCTGCGCGCGCCGCCCGGCGCGCGCGTCCCAGGCCACGGTTGCCCATGAGCAAGATCCACATCCTCGGCATCGCCGGCACCTTCATGGGCGGCGTGGCCGCGCTGGCGCGCGAGATGGGCGTGGCCGTCGAGGGCAGCGACCAGGCGGTCTACCCGCCCATGTCCACCCAGTTGGAGCGGCTGGGCATCGCCCTGCACCCGGGCTACGACCCGGCCCACATCGCCGCCGACTGCGATGAGGTGGTGATCGGCAACGCGCTCTCGCGTGGCAACCCGGCGGTGGAACAGGTGCTGGACGACGGCCGCCGCTACACCTCCGGTGCGCAGTGGCTGGCCGAGCGGGTGCTGCCCGGCCGCACCACCCTGGCGGTGGCCGGCACCCACGGCAAGACCACCACCACCACCCTGCTGGCCTTCCTGCTGCAGGCGGCCGGGCGCGATCCCGGCTTCCTGATCGGCGGCGTGGCCGAGGACTTCGGCGTCTCCGCCCGCCTGGGCGGTGGCGCCGAGTTCGTGGTCGAGGCCGACGAGTACGACACCGCCTTCTTCGACAAGCGCAGCAAGTTCGTCCACTACCGGCCGCTGGTCGCCGTCCTCAACAACCTCGAGTACGACCACGCCGACATCTTCCCGGACCTGGCCGCGATCCAGCGCCAGTTCCACCACCTCGTCCGCACCGTGCCGCGGCGCGGCCGGCTGGTGGCCAACGGCGAGGACGCGCACCTGGCGCAGGTGCTGGCGATGGGCTGCTGGACGCCGGTGGAGACCTTCGGCATCGAGGGCGGCCCGGTGGCCATCCCGCGCGCTGACGGCGGCGCCGGCTTCGACTGGAGTGCGCGCCTGTTGGCCGCCGCCGGCAGCACCTTCCCCGTGCTGCACCGTGGCCGCGAGGTCGGCACCGCACGCTGGCCGCTGCTGGGCCGGCACAACGTGATGAACGCGCTGGCCGCGCTGGCCGCCGCACATGCGGTGGGCGTGGCGCCGGAGCAGGTGCTGCCGGCGCTGGCCGGCTTCCGTAGCGTCAAGCGCCGCCTGGAGGTGGTGGCGCGGGCCGGCGGCGTGACCGTTTACGACGACTTCGCCCACCATCCCACCGCCATCCGCACCACCCTGGAGGGCCTGCGTGCCCGGGTGGGCGGGGCGCGCATCGTGGTGGCGCTGGAGCCGCGCAGCAATTCCATGCGCCTGGGCGCGCACGCCGACGCGCTGGCCCCGTCGCTGGACAGCGCCGACGAGGTGGTGTTCCTGCACCGCCCGGAGCTGCCCTGGGACGCCGGCAGGGTGGGGGCCGCGGTGCGTGGCCAGGCCCGCCCCGTGCCGGACACCGACACCCTGCTTGCGGTGCTGCGCGAGCGCGTGCGCGCCGGCGACCACGTGGTGTTCATGTCCAACGGCGGCTTCGACGGCGCGCCGCGCCGCTTCGCCGCCATGCTCGCGGATTGACGCCGCGCCCGCGCCGGCGGGGTTACCCTGCCGCGGGGTTCCTGCCGTTGCCACCGTGACCGACGTCCAGACCCTGCCACTGTTCCCGCTGCATACGGTGCTGCTGCCCGGCGCGCCGCTGGGCCTGCGCGTGTTCGAGCGCCGCTACCTGGACCTGGTGTCCGACTGCTGCCGGCGCGGCACCGGCTTCGGCGTGTGCCTGATCCTGGATGGCGAGGAGACCGGCGCGCCGGCCACCCCGGCCGCCTGGGGCGTGGAGGCGCTGATCGAGGACTTCGGTGCCGACGCTGCCGGCCTGCTGACCCTGCACGTGCGCGGCCGCCGCCGCTTCCACGTGACTGGCACCGGCGTGCGCGACAACGGCCTGCTCGTCGGCCAGGTGAACTGGTGCGACCCGCTGTCACCGGCGCCGGCGCGCCTGCGTCCGGAGCACGCGGTCATGGGCACGCTGCTGGGCGAGCTGCTGGACAAGGTCGGCGGCGAGTACGCCAGCGCCAACCCGCGCCTGCTGGAGGAGGCCGACTGGGTCGGCTGGCGCCTGGCCGAGCTGTTGCCGCTTACCGACGAGCAGCGCCTGGCGCTGCTGCAGGAGGACGATCCGCACCGGCGCCTGGACCGTCTGCTGGGCTGGCTGGACGTGTGAGCGGCGCGTCGGTGCGCAGGCGCAGCACCGGCAGGCCTGTCTCCGGGTGCGCCTGCACCGCGTGCGGCAGGTCGTCTACCGCATCGAGCACGTGCGCCAGCGCCGGGTCGGCGTCGCGCTGCGGGCGCCAGCTGGCGATCAGGTTGAAGCTGACGGTGTAGTGCAGGGTCTGCGCGGTGCCGATCCACAGCGGCACCTGGCCCGGCTCCAGGCGCACCGCGCTGGGCCACAGGCGCAGGGCGTAGCGTCTCCCGGGCACGCTGGATTCGCGGACCATCAGCAGCGCCTCGGTACGTGCCTCCAGGGTCGCCGGCAGCACCGGCACCTGCTCCGGTGTGGCGTCGGTGTCCAGCAGGTTCAGCGCCTGCTCCCAGCGCGCCTGCGGCTGCACCCGCCAGCCCTGCGCCTCCAGGCGCTGCCGCAACGGCGCCAGCGGCCCGGCCACCTGCACGTCCAGCGGCCAGCGCAGCTCGTCGTCGAACTCGGCGCGCCGCGCCGGCTGCCGCCGCCAGCCGCCGTCCCACCACCCGTCCATGTCCTGCGCCACGGGCGGCGGGGGCGGGGGCTCGAACTTGGCCAGCTTGGCCTCAATGTGGCGCGGCGCGTACCACAGCGCGGCCACCGCGAACACGCCGTAGAACAGCGCCGCCACCGGCTTGACCCAGAACGAGCGGTTGAAGCGGCGCCGGTAGGCGATGCCCAGCACCAGCAGCCAGACGATGCCCAGCAGCATCCCGCCGACCACGTCGCTGAGCCAGTGCGCGCCCAGGTACAGGCGGGCGAAGCCGATCAGCGTCACCACCACGCCCGAGACCAGGTAGGGCCAGACCCGGTCGCGCCCGGGCAGCTCGCGCGCGACCAGCACGGCGAAGAAGCCGAAGGCGATGGTGGTCATGGTCACGGCGATGGAAGGGAAGCCGAAGCCGCTGCTGGCGCCCGGCGGCCGCACCACCTCCACGGTGGTGCCCAGCAGCCAGGTCAGGGCCAGGCCGAAGGCCAGCGCCGCCAGCCAGTGTGCGGCGGCCATCCAGCGCTGCCGCCAGATGAAGTAGCCCAGCACCGCCGCGCAGGCCGGGGCCAGCACCGGCCAGTCGCCCAGCGAGGCCAGCGCCGCCAGCGGGTAGTCGGCCAGCGGGTTGCGCAGCCCCAGCATCAGCTGGTGCACCGCCAGGTCGATGCCCAGCGGCTCGCCGTGGCCGACCACGGTCAGCAGCAGGGCGAACCAGGCCCAGCCGATGCCCAGCAGCAGCAGGGCCAGCAGCGCCAGCGACACCGATTCGCGGTGCCCGGGATCGAACAGGGCGATCGAGTAGCGGCCCAGCACCGGGTGCCGGTGCGACCAGTCCAGCACGCGTGCCAGCAGGGCGTCGGCGTGCGCGGCGAACCAGCCGTAGGTGTAGACCACCACCGCCCAGGCCAGGGCCAGCGCCACCAGCAGCAGGGCCAGCACCGTCACCAGGTGCCCGGCCACCGCCGCCACCGCGTCATAGGCATGGCCCAGCACCCAGCCGGGGGCCAGGAACAGCACGCCCCAGGACAGGCAGGCCAGGCCGCTGGCGAAGGCGTAGCGCCGCAGCGGCATCCCGGACATGCCGGCGATGGCCGGCACGAACGGACGCACCGCGCCGACGTAGCGGGCGATGAGGATGCTCTTGAAGGCGTTGCGGCGGAACAGCGTGTAGCCGCGGTCCAGCAGCTGCGGGTAGCGGCTGAACGGCCACACCCCGCGCAGGCGCTCGCCCCAGCGCCGGCCGATCCAGTAGCTCAGGCCGTCGCCAGCGAAGGCGCCCAGGGTGGCGCAGGCGACCGCGTAGGGCCCGGAGATCTCGCCCAGGCCGATCAGCACGCCGACGGCGAACAGCAGGGGCAAGGCCGGCACCACCGCGCCGACGATGACCAGGGCGTCGCAGAAGGCGATCGCCAGGATCGCCAGACCGGCGAGGACGGGGTGGTTGCCGATCCACGCCAGCGTGGCGTCCATCCAGGAGTTCATGGCCGGCGATTATAGGGGCCGCTTCCCGACGCCCGGCTTAAGCGGCGCCGGGCCCGGCGCCGGCCGCGGCCGGATCGGCGACAATGCGCTCCCCCCTTCGAGGAGTGCGAGTCCATGGGCTCCCTGGCCGGCAAGACCCTGTTCATCACCGGCGCCTCGCGCGGCATCGGCCGCGCGATCGCCCTGCGCGCGGCGCGCGACGGCGCCAACGTCGCCATCGCCGCCAAGTCTTCGGTGCCCAACCCCAAGCTGCCGGGCACCATCCACAGCGTCGCCGCCGAGATCGAGGCCGCCGGCGGCCGCGCCCTGCCGATCAAGTGCGACATCCGCGAGGAGGAGCAGGTCCACGCCGCGGTGGCGGCCACGGTGGAGGCCTTCGGCGGCATCGACATCCTGGTCAACAACGCCAGCGCGATCTGGCTGCGTGGCACCCTGGACACGCCGATGAAGCGCTTCGACCTGATGCAGCAGGTCAACGCCCGCGGCAGTTTCCTGTGCGCGCAGGCCTGCCTGCCGCACCTGCTCAAGGCCCCGAACCCGCACATCCTGACCCTGGCCCCGCCCCCGAACCTGGACCCGAAGTGGTGGGGGCCGCACACCGGCTACACCCTGGCCAAGATGGGCATGAGCTTCGTCACCCTGGGGCTGGCCGCCGAGTTTGGCCCGCAGGGCGTGGCGGTCAACGCGCTGTGGCCGCGCACGGTGATCGCCACCGACGCGCTGAACATGATTCCGGGCGTGGAGGTGGCGCGCTGCCGCAAGCCGGAGATCATGGCCGACGCCGCCCACGCCATCCTGGTGCGCCAGGCCGCCGGCTTCAGCGGCCACTTCCTCATCGACGAGGACGTGCTGCGGCAGGCGGGCGTGGCCGACTTCTCCGGCTACGCGGTGGACCCCTCGCAGGCGCTGCTGCCGGACCTGTTCCTGGACTGAGGGCGGCACGCAGCGTGCCGGCCGCGCGCCTGCCGGGGCCGCGGCCGGCTCCTACAATGGCCGCCCGTTCCACGGAGGTCGAACATGAAGTACCTGCACGCGATGCTGCGCGTCCATGACCTGGACAGGACCAGCGAGTTCTTCACCAAGGGCCTGGGCCTGGTCCAGACCCGGCGCATGGACAATGAGGCCGGGCGCTACACCCTGGTCTACTTCGCCGCGCCGGAGAACCCGGAGGTGGAGGTGGAGCTGACCTACAACTGGCCGCCGGAGGACGGTTCGGCACCGGAGGACTACGGCAGCGCCCGCAACTTCGGCCACCTGGCCTTCGAGGTGGACGACATCTACGCCATCTGCGCCCACCTGCAGTCGCTGGGCGTGACCATCAACCGCCCGCCGCGTGACGGCCGCATGGCCTTCGTCCGCACCCCGGACCTGATCTCGATCGAGCTGCTGCAGAAGGGCGAGGCCCTGGCGCCGGCCGAGCCGTGGGCGTCGATGCCCAATACCGGCACCTGGTAAGCGCACGAGTGCGGTCCGGCGGGGCACGCGTCCCCGCCGGACCGTCGCATCAGTCGGCAGCAGCCCGTGCCGGCCGTGCCAGGCTCAGGGCAATCGTGGTGGCCAGGATCGCGCCTACCACGCCCAGCGACCACAGCACCGGGATCTTGTAGAGGTCGACCAGCAGCATCTTGGCGCCGATGAAGACCAGCACCACCGCCAGGCCGTAGGGCAGCAGGTGGAAGCGCTCGGCCATGCCGGCCAGCAGGAAGAACATCGCGCGCAGGCCCAGCACCGCGAACACGTTCGAGGTCAGCACGATGAACGGGTCGGTGGTGATGGCGAAGATCGCCGGGATCGAGTCCACCGCGAAGATCACGTCGGTGATGCCGATCATCACCAGCACGATGAACAGCGGGGTGAACTTGCGGCGGCTGCCGCGGCCCAGCCACAGCGCGCCGCCGTGGTAGCGGCGCACGAACGGCACGTGCGCGGTCAGCCAGCGCAGCACCGGGTTCTTCTCCAGGCTGGGCTCCTTGCCCGCGGCGAACCACATCTTCACGCCGGTCAGCAGCAGGAACGCGCCGAACACGTAGAGCATCCAGTGGAAATGCGCGAGCAGCGCGGCGCCGGCGAAGATCAGGATCGCGCGCAGCACGATCGCGCCGAGGATGCCGATCACCAGCACGCGCTGGCGCTGTTCCTCGGGCACCGCGAAGTAGCCCATCAACATCAGGAACACGAAGATGTTGTCGACCGCCAGCGCCTTCTCGACCAGGTAGCCGGTCAGGAATTCCAGGCCGATGCGCCGTGCCTCTTCCGGACCGGCCGACTGGCCGACGTACCACCACAGGGCGAGGTTGAAGAGCAGGGCCAGGGCCACCCAGCCCATGCTCCACCACGCCGCTTCCTTGAACGTGACCTTGTGCGCGCCGCCGTGGCGCATCAGCAGCAGGTCGGCCACCAGCGCCAGCAGCACCAGGCCGGAGAATCCGGCCCACAGCCAGACGTTGCCTATCGTTTCCATCATCAATGTTCCGGGCAGGAGTAAGGACGGCCGCGGAAGCTGGCGGCGCGGAACCCTGCTCTGGGAACCGGGGACACACCTTGGCCGTCGCGGCGAAGGTCTTGCTCACGGCCCTGGGCCGCCGTGGGACCGGGGCATCGGAATGCCCGAAATGACGGCCGTCACGCTGGGAGCTACTCCCCTTCGCCGGCGATTGTGCGGGCCGGCATGTGAACGGTCAAACCACGGCGCAGCCTGTTTGCGGGAATGTGCATTCCCGCGGGTCGCTGCGCTTGCCGGTCGGTGGTGCCGCGTACCGGGCTGGTGCGGATGCGATCAGCCGCCCGCCAGTGCCTGTTCCAGGTCGGCGACCAGGTCGTCGGCATGTTCCAGGCCCACCGACAGGCGCAGCAGGCCGCCGGGCGTGGGCGAGCCGGGACCCTCGATCGAGGCACGGTGCTCGACCAGCGACTCGGTCGAGCCCAGCGAGGTGGCGTTGGTGAACAGGCGCAGCCGCGCGGCCACCGCCAGCGCCGCCTCGCGCCCGCCGGCGACCTCGAACGAGAGCATCCCGCCGAAACCGCGCATCTGCGCCGCCGCCAGCGCGTGCTGCGGGTGCGAGGGCAGGCCGGGATAGTGCACCGCCGCCACCTTCGGGTGCGCGGCCAGGAACTCCGCCACGCGGCGCGCGTTGCGGCAGTGCCAGTCCATGCGCGCCGCCAGGGTGCGCACCCCGCGCAGGACCATCCATGCCGCGAACGGCGAGGCGGTGGCCCCGCCCAGCAGGCGCAGGCGGTGGCAGGCGGCGGCGTGTCCGCCGTCCTCGGCGAAGCACAGCACCCCGCCCATCACGTCGCCATGGCCGCCCAGGTACTTGGTGGCCGAGTGCAGGACGATGTCCGCGCCCAGCGCCAGCGGCTGCTGGATCACCGGCGGGGCGAAGGTGCCGTCCACCAGCAGGCGCGCGCCGGCCCCGTGGGCGATGGCCGCCAGCGCGGCGATGTCGCACACCTTCAGGCGCGGGGTGGACGGGGTCTCGGCCCACAGCAGCGCGGTATTGGGGCGCAGCGCGGCGCGCACCGCGTCCAGGTCGGTGAAGTCCACGATGCTGCACTCCAGCCCCCAGCGCGGGAACTGCTCGGCCGCCAGGGTGCGGAAGGAGAAGTAGCTGTCGTCGCACAGCAGCACGTGGCTGCCCGGCGGCAGGGCCTGCAGCGCGGTGGCGCCGGCGGCCATGCCGGTGGGAAACAGCAGGGCGCGCCGTGCACCCTCCAGCGCGGCCAGCACCTGCTCGGTCTCCAGCTGGGTCGGGTTGTCGTAGCGCTGGTACAGGAAGCCGTGCGGCAGCCGGCCGTCGGGCGTGTGCTCGAAGGTGGTGGCCAGCTGCAGCGGCGGGGCCAGCGCGCCGCCGGCCGGGGCGGGGGGGCCGCCGGCGCGCGCGGCGAGGGTCTCGAGGCGGGGCATGGGCGGAGGCGGAAGCGGAGGGGACGGTGCGATGGTACGCGCGCGCCGGGGCCGCTGCAGGCCGCGGGCGGGCACCGGATGCAGCGGCCGGGGCGCGGGACGATAATGGCGCCCTTGCCGGCCCGCCCGCGCCGGCCCGTCCACGGATACGCACTGCCATGAACACCACCGCGCCGGCCGCCGGCGATACCGCCTCGCTCCTCGAACTCGGCCACCAGTACTACTTGCCCGTCTACCGCCCGCGCGAGCTGGTGCTGGAGCGCGGCGCCGGCTCGCGCCTGTGGGACAGCGAGGGCCGCGAGTACGTGGACTTTGCCGCCGGCATCGCGGTGTGCAGCCTCGGCCATGCCGATCCGGACCTGCACGCGGCGCTGGTGGAGCAGGCCGGCAAGGTCTGGCACACCTCCAACATCTTCTACAGCGAGCCGCCGCTGCGCCTGGCCGCGGAGCTGGTCGGCGCCAGCCGCTTCGCCGAGCGCGTGTTCTTCTGCAATTCCGGCGCCGAGGCCAACGAGGCGGCAATCAAGCTGGTGCGCAAGTGGGCCGCGGCCCGGGGGCGCCCGCCGCAGCAGCGGGTGATCGTCACCTTCCGCGGCAGCTTCCACGGCCGCACCCTGGCCGCGGTCACCGCCACCGCCCAGCCGAAGTACCAGGAAGGCTACGAGCCGCTGCCCGGCGGCTTCCGCTACATGGACTTCAACGACATCGTCCAGCTGGAGACGGCGATGGCCGCCGGCGACGTGGCCGCGGTCATGCTCGAACCGGTGCAGGGCGAGGGCGGCGTGGTCCCGGCCGCCTCCGGTTTCCTCAAGCAGGTGCGCGCGCTGTGCGACAGGTACGACGCCCTGCTGGTGCTGGACGAGATCCAGTGCGGCATGGGCCGCACCGGCACCCTGTTCGCACACTGGCAGGACGACGTGGTGCCGGACATCGTTACCCTGGCCAAGGCACTGGGCGGCGGCTTCCCGATCGGCGCCATGCTGGCCGGGCCGAAGGTGGCGCAGGTGATGGGCGTGGGCGCGCACGGCACCACCTTCGGCGGCAACCCGCTGGCCGCGGCGGTGGCGCGCGTGGCCCTGCGCAAGCTGGCCTCGCCGCAGATCGCGGCCAACGTCTCGCGCCAGTCGCACGCGCTGCGCGAGGGCCTGATGGCCATCGGCGATGAGACCGGCGTGTTCGCCCAGGTGCGCGGCCGCGGCCTGATGCTGGGCGCGGTGCTCGGGTCCGAGTACGCCGGCCGCGCCGGCGAGATCCTCGACCACGCCGCCGCCCACGGGCTGCTGCTGCTGCAGGCCGGCCCCGACGTGCTGCGCCTGGTGCCGGCGCTGAACATCACCGACGCCGACGTGGCCGAGGGTCTGGCACGGCTGCGCAAGGCGCTGGCGGCGTTCACCGGCCGCTGAGTCCGGCAGATCCCCTCTCCCGGCGGGAGAGGGGGCGTGCGGGTCAGGCCAGGCCGAAGCGCCTGAGCACCCGGCCCAGGGCACGGGCGTCGCGGGCGGTGTCGGCGTGCAGCCCGGCGCGGCGCGCGCCCTGCACGTTGGCGAACAGGTCGTCCACGAACAGGGTTCCGTCCGCGCTCCAGCCCAGCCGCTCCAGGGCGACCTGGAAGGCCTGCGGCTGCGGCTTGCGCACGCCCAGGGCACCGCTGCACAGCACCTGCCGCAGGCGTGGCCGCAGGGGCGCCAGCACCTGCGCGACCACCGGCACGACCAGTTCGCCGTTGTTGGTCAGCACCGCCATGGGCAGGGCCGGATCCAGCGCCAGCAGCCGGGCCAGCGCGCGCTCGTCGGCGGTGGTGGCCTCGATGCGCGCTTCCTGCCAGGCCGCCTCGTCCACCGGCGCGCCGATGCCTTCGCCAAGCCGGCGCAGGTACTCGGCGGTGCCGACATGGCCGGCGGCGTAGCGGGCCTCCAGCCCGTCCTCGTACAGCACCTGCCAGACCCGCGCGAACGGCGCGCCGGCACGCGCGGCCAGGTGGGCCACGCGCCGCTCGCGCCGGTACCGGGCCAGCAGGTTGTCGAAGTCCAGCAGCAGGTGGCGCACCCGCGGTTTCATCGGCGCCCCCTTCCGCGGCGCATGGCCCTCAGTCCCCGTGGGGCAGGGGCGCGCCGCAGCGGCGGCAGTGGCGGGCGTCGGCCTCGTGGTCGTCCAGTCCGCAGCTGCCGCAGCGGGCCTGGCGCCGGCGCGGCTGCAGCGAGCGTGCCAGCTCGGCGGTGTAGATGCCGGTGGGCACGGCGATGATGCTGTAGCCGATCACGATCAGCAGCGAGGTGACGAAGCGGCCGAACGGGGTGGCCGGGGCGATGTCGCCGAAGCCGACGGTGCCCACGGTCACGATCGCCCAGTACATGCCGGCGGGGATGCTGGTGAAGCCGTTGTCCGGCCCCTCCACCACATACATCAGCGCGCCGAACACCACCACGATGGTCAGCAGCGCGGCGATGAACACCAGGATCTTGCGGCGGCTGCGCACCAGCGCCTGGATCAGCACCCCCGCCTCGCTGGAGTACTCCACCAGCTTCAGCACCCGGAACACGCGCAGCAGGCGCAGCGCGCGGATCACCGTGAACGAGGCGGAAGCCGGGAACAGCAGCGAAAGGAATGTCGGCAGGATCGCCAGCAGGTCGATGATGCCGAAGAAGCTGAAGGCATAGCGCAGCGGCCGCTTCACCACCCACAGCCGCACGCCGTATTCCACGGCGAAGGCCAGGGTGAACAGCCACTCGGCCGCGTACAGCCAGGCGTGCCAGCGCACCTTGACCGAGGGCATGGAGTCCAGCAGCACCACCACCACGCTGGCCAAGATGACCAGGATCAGCACCAGGTCGAAGTTGCGTTCGTCCGGTGCGTCGTGGTGGAAGATCAGCCGGAACCAGCGGTAGCGGCGGCCCTCGGTCGAGGCCGGCAGGTGCTCGCGCTCGAACAGGCTGCCGCCGTCGGTGCGGGTGCCGGGGCCGGGGTCAGCCTGCGTGCCCATCGGCCACGCTCCGGAACGCCGCGCGCGCGGCCTCGAGGGTGGCTTCGACGACCGCCTCGTCATGCGCGCTGGAGACGAAGCCGGCCTCGTAGGCGCTCGGGGCCAGGAACACGCCGCGCTCGAGCATGGCGTGGAAGAAGCGGTTGAACGCGGCGATGTCGCAGGCGGTGGCCTGGGCGTAGGTCTCCACCTTCCGGTCGGTGAAGAACAGGCCGAACATGGCACCGACGTGGTTGGTGGTCAGCGGCACGCCGGCCTCGCGCGCGGCCGCCTCGAAGCCCGCGCACAGGCGCGCGGTCACCGCGGCCAGACGCTCGTGGAAGCCCGGCTCCTGGATCAGCCTGAGCATGGCCAGGCCGGCGGCCATGGCCACCGGATTGCCGCTCAGCGTGCCGGCCTGGTAGATCGGGCCGGCCGGGGCGATCTGCTCCATCAGCTCGCGGCGGCCGCCGTAGGCGCCCACCGGCATGCCGCCGCCGATGATCTTGCCGAAGGTGGTCAGGTCCGGGGTGATGCCGTAGTGCGCCTGGGCGCCGCCGAGCGCGACGCGGAAGCCGGTCATCACCTCGTCGAAGATCAGCAGCGCGCCGTGCTTCGTGCACAGCTCGCGAAGGTGCTGCAGGTAGCCCGGGCGCGGCGGGATGCAGTTGGCGTTGCCCACCACCGGCTCGATGATGACCGCGGCGATCTCCCCGCCGATCTCCTCGAACAGCCGGGTCGCGCCCTCGAAGTCGTTGTAGCTGAGGGTGGCGGTCAGCTCGCTAAGGCCCGCCGGCACGCCCGGCGAGGTCGGCACGCCCAGGGTCAGCATGCCGCTGCCGGCCTTGACCAGGAACGAGTCGCCGTGGCCGTGGTAGCAGCCCTCGAACTTGACGATGCGCTGGCGGCCGGTGGCCCCGCGCGCCAGGCGGATCGCCGACAGCGTCGCCTCGGTGCCGGAGTTGACCATGCGCACCATCTCGCAGGACGGCACCAGGCGGGTGATGGTCTCGGCCATCTCCACTTCGGCCTCGCACGGCGCGCCGTAGGACAGGCCGTTGGCGATCGCCGCCTGCACCGCCTCGCGCACCGCCGGGTGGTTGTGGCCGACGATCATCGGGCCCCAGGAGCCGACGTAGTCGATGTAGCGGTTGCCGTCCACGTCGTACAGGTACGGGCCGTCGGCGCGCTGCACGAAGAACGGCTCGCCGCCCACCGACTTGAACGCGCGCACCGGCGAGTTGACGCCGCCGGGCAGCAGCTGGCGGGCGCGTTCGAACAGGGCATGGGAGCGGGCGTGGTTCATGGCGCTGAGTCCTGCGGAAAAGCCGTCATTGTAGGCGCGGACGCGGGCGCCGGCCGCCCCGGGCCCGGCTCAGGCGTAGTGGCGCAGGAAGGCGTGCACCGCCGCGGCCGGGTCCGGGGCGTGGAACACCGCGCCGATCACCGCCAGCAGGTCGGCCCCGGCCGCCACCAGCGGCCCGGCATTGTCCGGGGTGATGCCGCCGATGGCCACCCGCGGCACGCCCAGCGCCGCCGCCTGGCGCAGCAGCTCGGGACTGGCACGGCGGGTGGTGCGTTTGCTGGCGGTGGGGAAGAAGGCGCCGAAGGCCACGTAGCTGGCGCCGGCGGCCAGGGCGCGACGGGCCAGCGCCAGGCTGTCGTAGCAGGAAGCGCCCAGGATCGCCTGTGGCCCGAGCCGGGCGCGGGCGGCGGCGATGTCGCCGTCGTCCTCGCCGAGGTGGGCGCCGGCCGCACCCACCTCGGCGGCCAGGGCCACGTCGTCGTTGACCAGCAGCGGCACCCCGGCGCGCGCGCACAGGGCCTGCAGGGCGGCGGCCTGCTCGCGGCGCAGGGCAGGACCGGCGGTCTTGTTGCGGTACTGCAGCAGGGCCACCCCCGGCACCAGCAGCGGCCCGACCCGCGCCAGCAGGCGCGCGGTGTCCGGCTCGTCCGGGGTGATCAGGTACAGGCCGCGCAGGCGGGGGGCAGGGCTCATGTCGGCTCCGGTG
>NZ_PDWK01000033.1 GCF_010093135.1 Pseudoxanthomonas taiwanensis
CAAATGCCCCAAAGTCGCCTTGGTCGCTTGCATGCGCAAGCTGCTGACCGTGCTCAATGCCATGGTCAGAACCAACAAACCTTGGGATAACGCGCTTCACGGCGCTTGACTCGGAAGACGGTTACTCGGAGCAGACCTTCACCCGCCTGAGCGGCTACAGGCTGCTGCTGCTGGCCGGCTACGCGATCATCGACAACGCCGCCTTCCCGATCGTGGGCGACCCGCGCACCGCGTACGACACCTACCTGGAGCAGCTGGTGGCCAACGCCGAGGCGGCGGTGGCCAAGGCGGTGGAGCTGGGGGTGGTGGATCCGGACCGCATCGGCGTGACCGGCCACAGCCACGGCGCGCTGATGACCGCCAACCTGCTGGCGCACAGCGACCTGTTCCGCGCCGGCGTGGCTTCCAGCGGCGGCTACAACAAGACCCTGACCCCGTTCGGCTTCCAGAACGAGCGCCGTTCGTTCTGGGAGGCGCCGGAGGTCTACGCCCAGGCCTCGACGTTTTTCCACGCCGACAAGGTCAACGAGCCGCTGCTGATCGTGCACGGTGCCGACGACGCCAACCCCGGCACCGAGCCGACCCAGTCGCCGCGCCTGTTCCAGGCCATCCGCGGCAACGGCGGCACCACCCGCCTGGTGATGCTGCCGTTCGAGCCGCACTGGTATACCGCGCGCGAATCCAACGAACACTTCGTGGCCGAGATGCTGGCCTGGTTCGACCGCTACGTGAAGAACGCCGGCCCGCGCGAGCCGGCCGCCTCCGCCGGCGCGGCGCATTGATCGGCACGATCAACCTGTCGTCCGGGGAAAGGCCGGGGCAGCCCGGCCTTTCCCGCATTCAGGTTCCGTCGTTCGACCAAGGTCGGACGGCCCGCCCGCGTGGGCCGGTTCTATGCTCGGGCCATTCCTCGCAGGGGGAGTGGGAGTGGCCATGGGTTACGAAGCGATGTACCGGCGCTCGGTGGAGCAGCCGGAGGAGTTCTGGGGCGAGATGGCCCGTGCCATCGACTGGCACGAGCCGCCGAAGAAGATCCTCGAATACGACAACCCGCCGTTCCGGCGCTGGTTCGCCGGCGGCACCACCAACCTGTGCCACAACGCGGTGGACCGCCACCTGGACGCCCGCGGCGACCAGCTGGCGCTGGTGGGCTGGTCCAGTGAAACCGGCACCGTCCGCGAGCTGACCTACCGCCAGTTGCACCGCGAGGTGAACACCTTCGCCGCGGTGCTGCGGTCCCTCGGCGTGGGCAAGGGCGACCGCGTGGTGATCTACATGCCGCACACCGTGGACGCGGCAGTGGCGATGCTGGCCTGCGCGCGCATCGGCGCGATCCACTCGGTGGTGTTCGGCGGCTTTGCCGCCCACAACCTGGCCGTGCGCATCGACGATGCCAAACCCAGGGTGCTGGTGTGCGCCGATGCCGGCATGCGCGGCGGCAAGGTGATCCCGTTCAAGCCGCTGGTGGACGAGGCGCTGGATCGGGCCCGGCATCCGCCGGCCAACGTGCTGGTGGTCAGCCGCGGGCTGGCCCCGGTGCCGGTGCGGGCAGGCCGCGACGTGGACTACGCCACACTGCGCCGGGACCACGAGGACGCGGAGGTGCCGGTCACCTGGCTGGAGTCCAACGAACCCAGCTACATCCTCTACACCTCCGGCACCACCGGCAAGCCCAAGGGTGTGCAGCGCGACGTGGGCGGCTACGCGGTGGCGCTGGCCCTGTCCATGTGGTCGGTGTACGACATCCGCCCCGGCCAGGTGATGTTCTCCACCTCCGACATCGGCTGGGTGGTGGGCCACTCCTACAACGTGTACGGCCCGCTGATCGCCGGCGCCACCTCGATCATGTACGAGGGCCTGCCGACCTCGCCGGACCCGGGCATCTGGTGGAAGATCTGCGAGCGCTACGGCGTGCGCACCATGTTTTCATCGCCCACCGCCATCCGCGTGCTGAAGAAGCACGACGTGGATTTCATCCGCCGCCACGACCTGTCCGGGCTGGAGTACCTGTTCCTGGCCGGCGAGCCGCTGGACGAGCCGACCGCGCAGTGGATCCACGAGGCCCTGGGCAAGCCGGTGATCGACAACTACTGGCAGACCGAGACCGGCTGGCCGGTCCTGTGCCTGCTGCCGGGCCTGGAGATGAAGCAGGTGAAGTTCGGCTCGCCGGGTCTGCCCAACCTGGGCTTCCGCCTGCGCGTGATCGACGAGACCACCGGCCACGACGCCAGGGCCGGCGAGAAGGGCGTGCTGGTGATCGAGCCGCCGCTGCCGCCGGGGTGCATGACCACGGTGTGGGGCGATGACCAGCGCTTCCTGTCCAGCTACTTCGGCCATTTCAAGGAGCTGCTGTACAGCTCGCTGGACTGGGCCATCCGCGACGAGGACGGCTACACCTTCATCCTCGGCCGCACCGACGATGTGATCAACGTCGCCGGTCACCGCCTGGGCACGCGCGAGATCGAGGAGTCGGTGGCCAGCCACCCGGCGGTGGCCGAGGCCGCGGTGGTGGGCGTGCACGACGAGGTCAAGGGCCAGGTGCCGGTGGTGTTCGCCACGCTCAAGCAGGCCGACGTGCCGCCGCCGGAGGTGGCCTGCGGCATGATCCGCACCGTCACCGAGCAGCTCGGTCCGGTGGCGCGGCCGGCGCGCGTGTACGTGGTCGGCGCCCTGCCCAAGACCCGTTCCGGCAAGCTGCTGCGCCGCTCGCTGCAGGCCCTGGCCGAGCACCGCGACCCGGGCGACCTGTCCACCCTGGACGACCCGCGCGCGCTGGAGGAGGTCCAGCGCGCCCTGGAGCGCGGCGCCGACGCGGGCGGTTGAGCGGCGCGCCCGCGTTGGCGTGGCGTGGCGGCGGCTTCGCGCCGCCGTCACGCACGCCCGCGCCGGGTCTCCGTGTGGCGGGAGCGGCCGCGTCCGGGGATGCAGCCGCCCGGTCGACGGTCCGCGTGAAGGGAAGGGTGAGCACCGCTTCCGCACGCCGGACGGCGGCAGGGGACGAGGGCGTGGCCCGCTTCGTGCACCCCTGGAACGGACCGGGGACGGATGGCAGCCCACGCACGTCATCAGCCATGACCACGCGCCGCTGCAGGCGCGTGGGCGAGGGCGGCTCCGGTCCGCGTTCCCCGCGCGCGTGCCCGGCTCAGCCCGGAGGCGGCACCGACACGCCTGCGTCGGTCTGCTCCACGCGCTTCATGGTGCCGTCGTCGTTGTAGTGCAGGTACTCGACCGTCACCGCGCGCCGCCCCAGCGCGCCCTGCTTGTCGCCGATGGTCAGCGCGGCGTTGTGCAGGAAGATGTACCACTGGCCCTTGAACTCGACGATGCCCGGGTGGATGGTGAAGCTGTTCCTGCCCGAGCCGGTCAGCTCGCCGCGGTAGGTCCACGGGCCCTGGATGGAGGGCGCGGTGGCGTAGGAGACGCGCTCGTTGGTGTGGGTGGCGCGGTCCAGCGAGGCGTAGGTGAGGTAGTACAGGTCGCCGCGCTTGTGCAGCCAGGGGCCTTCTTCGAAGTGCGGCGGAGTGATTTCGGTGATCGGCCCGTCCAGCTCGATCATGTTGGGCTTGAGCCGGGCGATGTAGCAGTGGCGGTTGCCCCAGGCGATCCAGGTGGTGCCGTCGTCGTCGGTGAACACCGTCGGGTCGATGTCCTCCCAGCTGTGCGTGCCCTTGGGCGTCATCTCCGCGGTGATCAGCGCCGAGCCCCTGGCGTCCACGAACGGGCCGGTGGGCGAGTCGGACACGGCCACGCCGATGGCCTTGCCCGGATGCGTGTCGTCGTGCTCGACCGCGGCGTAGAACCAGAAGCGGCCGTCCTTCTCAATGGCCTGCGAGGCCCAGGCGTCGCCCTTGGCCCATTTGAAGTCGGTCGCGCGCATGATCGGACCGTGGTAGGTCCACTGGCGCATGTCGGTGGTCGAATACACCAGCCACTCGCGCATGTTGAACATCTGCCCGTCCTCCGCCTCGTCGTGGCCGACGTACAGGTACAGACGGTCGCCGACCACCAGTGGCGCGGGGTCGGCGGTGAAGCGGTCGCGGAACAGCGGGTTGGAACCGGGGGCGGGATCGTCGGCGCGCAGCGCGGGCGATGCGGCCATCAGCAGGGCCGCGAGCGCGGCGCCGAGGACAGGGTGGACCGGATGCCGTGGGTTACGCATGGCGGTTCTCCTGGTGGGCGGGGCCTCTGGCCCGCCGAGTCTAGACGCGGTGCGGGGCGATGTGGAGCCGGCGCGCCCGGCCCGGTTTCAAGCCTTCTTCACCGGGTGGCCCGGCCTAATCGGCGGCCCCGGTGCCGCATGGCGCCGGTGGCCTGACCCATCCAGGCGGTCTGGGGATCCGCTGGCACCGGGATCGTCCGGCTGCGCCAGCAAGGAATCCGCGTGCCCGCTCTCGACCCGGCGACGCTCGCCACCCTCCAATCCCGCCAGGACGCGATCATCGAGGCCTGGCGGGCCAGCCTGGAACACACCGGCCACGACGGCCGCGCCTCGCCGCGCGAACTGGAAGCCCGGGCGCGCGAGTTCTGGCGCCTGCTGCCGGCGGCGGCGGCAGGCGACGCCGACGGCCTGCAGGGCGAACCCTGGGCGGAGGTGCGCCACTTCCTCGAGGAGCTGTCGCGAGAGCGGGTGCTCAAGGGCTTCAGCGCCGCGGAGACGGCCACCTTCATCTTCTCGCTCAAGCAGCCGCTGTTCGACGCGGTCGAGCAGGCCAACGCCGACGCGCCGCGGCGAATGGCCGCGCAGCTGCGGGGTGTCTCGGCGCTGCTGGACCAGCTGGGCCTGTACACGGTCAAGGTGTTCCAGAAGAACCGCGAGGACGTGATCGCGCGCCAGCAGGAGGAGATGCTGGAGCTGTCCACCCCGGTGGTGAAGCTGTGGGAGGGCGTGCTGGCGCTGCCGATGATCGGTACCCTGGATTCGCAGCGCACCCAGGTGGTCATGGAGTCGCTGCTGCAGCGGATCGTGGAAACCGGCTCGGAGATCGCGATCATCGACATCACCGGCGTGCCCACCGTGGACACCCTGGTGGCGCAGCACCTGCTCAAGACCGTCACCGCGATCCGCCTGATGGGCGCCGACGCCATCATCAGCGGCGTGCGCCCGCAGATCGCGCAGACCATCGTGCACCTGGGCCTGGACCTGCAGGGCATCGTCACCAAGGCCAACCTCGCCGACGCCCTGGCGCTGGCGCTCAAGCGCACCGGCGTGACCGTGGCGAAGGCGGCCTGATGGAGCGCATCCCGATCCTGCAGATGGGCGAGGTGCTGCTGGTCACCATCCAGGTGGACATGCACGACCAGCTCGCGCTGACCCTCCAGGATGACCTGGCCGAGCGCATCCGCGCCACCTCGGCGCGCGGCGTGCTGATCGAGATCTCCGCGCTGGACATCGTCGACTCCTTCATCGGCCGCATGATCGCCACCATCTCGGCACTGGCCGCGGTGATGGACGCGCGTACCGTGGTGGTGGGCATGCAGCCGGCGGTGGCCATCACCCTGGTCGAGCTGGGCCTGGACCTCACCGGCGTGAGCACCGCGCTGACGGTGGAGCGGGGCATGAGGCTGCTGCGGCAGGCAGGCGCCGGCGACGAATGAACCCGCACGGCGAGATTCCGGTGCGCACCGAGCAGGACGTGGTCCTCGCCCGCCAGGCCGTGCGCCAGGCGGCGGTGGCATGCGGGCTGCGCCTGGTGGACCAGACCAAGCTGGTGACCGCCGCCAGCGAGCTGGCGCGCAACGCGGTGGTCTACGGTGGCGGCGGCACCATGAGCTGGCACGTGGTCCGCGACGGCATGCGCGCGGGCATCCACCTGGAGTTCGTGGACCAGGGGCCGGGCATCGCCGACATCGCCCAGGCCCTCACCGATGGCTGGACCTCGGGCACCGGCATGGGCCTGGGCCTGTCCGGCTCGCGCCGCCTGGTGGACGCCTTCGAGATCGACAGCGCCCCCGGGCGCGGCACGCGGGTGGCGATCACCAAATGGGCGTAGGGTTCATCGGCCAGGCCACGCGCGTGATCCCGGTGGAGGAGGCCACCCGGGTGGGGCAGGTGCGCCGCGAGGCGCGGGCCCTGGCCGCTTGCGCCGGCTTCGGCGAGCTGGATGCCGGGCGGGTGACCCTGGCGGTCACCGAGGTGGCCACCAACGTGCTGCGCCACGGCGGTGGCGGCCGTGTGCTGCTGTCGCTGGTGCAGGGGCGCACCGGCCCGGGCGTGGAGGTGTGCGCCATCGACCGCGGCCCGGGCTTCTCCCTGGAGCGCTGCCTGCCGGACGGCTACACGACCGGGGCCGGCAGCCCCGGCCAGGGCCTGGGTGCGATCCGGCGCCAGGCGCAGGTGTTCGACGTGTGGTCCGACGCCGGCGGGGCGGTGGTGCTGGCGCGGATCTATCCGGAACGTTCGCGCGACGAGGACCTGGACTACGGCGCCCTGCGCGTGCCACTGGGCCGGGAGACGGTGTGCGGCGACGCCTGGTTCCTCGGCCGGGACGGCGCGCGCGTGGTGGTGGCGCTGGTGGACGGCCTGGGCCACGGCGTGCAGGCGGGCGAGGCGGCCGCGGCCGGCATCGAGGCGGTGGCCGGGGCGCCGGGGCTGGCGCCGGACCTGCAGCTGGGCCGCCTGCACGCGCGCATGGCCGGCCGCCGCGGCGGCGCGGTGGCGGTGGCCTGCCACGAGCCGGAGGCCGGCCTGGTGCGGTTCAGCGGCGTGGGCAACATCGCCGCCTCGGTGCACGAGGCCGGCCTGCCCGCGCGCGGGCTGCCCTCGCATCCGGGCATCGTCGGCGGGCAGTACCGGCGCGCGCCTGGCTTCAGCCTGCCGGTCGCGCCCGGCGCGCTGCTGCTGCTGCACAGCGACGGGCTGCAGTCGCGCTGGAACCTGGCCCGCTACGAGGGCCTGGCGTTCCGCCATCCGGCGCTGGTGCTGGCGGTGCTGCTGCGCGACTTCGACCGCGGCCGCGACGACACCGGCGCCATCGCCGTGCGCCTGGGAGGGCGGGCATGAGCGCCGCACCGGGGGACGCGCTGGCCGTGCTCGAGCAGCTGCGCGCGGAGAACGCGGCGCTGCGCGCCGAGCTGGCCGAGACCAACCAGGGCGTGCTGGCCCTGTACGCCGAGCTGGACCAGCAGGCCGGGCAGCTGCGCGAGGTGTCCGAGCTCAAGAGCCGGTTCCTCTCCTACATGAGCCACGAGTTCCGCACGCCGCTGGGCTCGATCCTGAGCATCACCCGGCTGCTGGAGCAGGGCATGGACGGCCCGCTCAACGGCGAGCAGCTGCGCCAGGTGCGCTGCGTCAGCGCCGCGGCGCTGGAGCTGCGCGAGATGGTGGACGACCTGCTCGACCTGGCCCGCATCGAGGCCGGGCGCATCTCCATTTCGCCGGCCTGGTTCGACCTGATGGACCTGTTCTCGGCCCTGCGCGGCATGTTCCGCCCGCTGGTGGAAGGCGCCGGCAACGTCGAGCTGGTGTTCGAGGCCCCGCCGCCGCTGCTGTACACCGACGACAAGAAGCTGGCGCAGATCCTGCGCAACTTCATCTCCAACGCGCTGAAGTTCACTCCGCAGGGGCGGGTGTCGGTGTCGGCCAGGCCCGAGGGCGGCGGCACGTGCGCTTCAGTGTGCGCGACACCGGCATCGGCATCCCGGAGCACATGCTCGGCACGCTGTTCGAGGACTTCGTGCAGGGGGACTCGCCGCTGCAGAAGCGCCTGCGTGGCGCCGGACTGGGCCTGGCCCTGTGCCGGCGCTTCGCCGCGCTGCTGGGCGGCAGCGTGGGGGTCAGCAGCACCGTCGGGCAGGGTTCGGAATTCCACGTGACCGTGCCCATCGCATTGCCGGAGGACGACAGTGGGGACTAGCCGGATCCTGGTGGTGGACGACAACGCGGCCACCCGCTACTCGGTGCGGCGCGTGCTCGAGCGGCAGGGCTTTGCCGTGGCCGAGGCCGGCACCGGCAACGAGGGCCTGGCCTGGATCGGGCGCGAGCCGTTCGATGCGCTGGTGCTGGACGTGAACCTGCCGGACATGAGCGGCTTCGACCTGGTGCGGATGCTGCGTGCCGACCCGGCCACCAGCCTGCTGCCCGTGATCCACGTCTCGGCCGCGCCCATCGCCATCGGTGACGTGATCGAGGGGCTGGACGCCGGCGCCGACGCCTACCTGGTCCATCCGGTGGACCACGACGTGCTGCTGGCGACCCTGCGCACCCTGCTGCGCGTGCGCCGCACCGAGGACGCGCTGCACGCGGCCGAGGCGCGCTTCCGCGAGATCTTCGAGAACGTGGGCGCCCCCATCGCCGCGGTGACCGGCACGCTGCAGGTGCGCGACGCCAACCCGGCGTTCCGGCGTCTGCTGGCCGAGGCCGGCGTGCCGGACCTGGCCGCGCTGTTCGGGCAGCAGCCGGTGGAGGCGCTGTGCCGCGCGCTGCACGAGGGCAGCGGCTGGAAGGGCACCTTCCTGCTGCCCAGCCCGCGCGGGCGGCGCGTGACCGAGTGGCGGGTAGCGCCCTACCGCGAGCCGGGCGTGGGCCTGCTGTATGTGGAGGACCAGACCGAGCACCACGACCGCGAACAGGCCCACCGCCTGCAGCTGGATTCGGCCACCAGCGAGCTGGCGGTGCAGATCGCCGAGCGCGAGCGCACCGAGATGGAGCTGCAGCAGGCGCGCAAGATGGACGCCCTGGGCAAGCTCACCGGCGGCATCGCCCACGACTTCAACAACCTGCTGACCAGCATCATCGGCGCGCTGGACATGATCGGCGCGGCCGTCGAGGGCGGTCGGGTGGAGCGCATCCCGCGCTTTGCCGCGGTGGCGTCCACCGCGGCAAAGCGCGCCGCCGCGCTGACCCAGCGCATGCTGGCCTTCGCCCGCAAGCAGTCGCTGGACGCCACCGCCTTCGACATCGGCGCGCGCGTCACCGGCCTGGCCGACCTGCTGGCCCGCTCGATCGGCGAGAACGTCGCCCTGGAGTTCGATCTGCCGGAGGGGCTGGTCGTGCTGGCCGACGCGGTGCAGCTGGACAGCGTGGTGCTGAACCTGGTGATCAACGCCCGCGATGCGCTGCAAGGCCGCGGCCGCATCACCATCGCCGCGCGCCCGGCCGCGGCGGTGCCGGCGGACCTGCCGCCGGGCGGGTACGTGAGCCTGACCGTGGCCGACGACGGGCCGGGCATCCCGCCGGACATCCTCGGCAAGGTGTTCGAGCCGTTCTTCACCACCAAGCCGGTCGGCCAGGGCACCGGCCTTGGCCTGTCCATGACCTACGGCTTCGCCCACCAGAGCGGCGGCACCGCCCGCGCGCACAGTGTGCCGGGGCAGGGCACCACCATCGAGCTGCTGCTGCCGCGCGCGGCCGTCGCCACGCCGGAGATGGCGGTGGAGGCCACGGTGGTGGAGGGCGGCAGCGAGCGCATCCTGCTGGTGGACGACAACGAGCTGGTGCGCGGCATGGCCGAGGAGGTGCTGGCCGGCGCCGGCTACCAGGTGGTGGCCTGCGCGGATGCCGATGCGGCGTTGCAGGCCATCGCCGGAGGCGGCTTCGACCTGCTGCTGACCGACGTGGGCCTGCCCGGGATCAGCGGCCGCGAACTGGCCGACCGCGTGCGCGCGCGCCATCCGGATCTGCCGGTGCTGTTCATCACCGGCTACACCGAGAACGCGCAGGACCGCCAGGCCTTCCTCGGCGAGCGCATGGACCTGCTGCTCAAGCCCTTCAACCTCGCCGACCTGCTGCGCGCGGTGGGGCGCAAGCTCGGCCGGGGCGGTGCCGCCGCTCAGTCGTGCGGCGCGTCGGCGTCGCCGTCCGGCGGCAGCCCGGTGTAGCGGGCGCGCGGACGGATCAGCCGGCCCAGGGTCTGCTGCTCCAGGGCGTGGGCCAGCCAGCCGGCCACGCGGCCGGCGGCGAACAGGGACAGGGCGTGGGTGGCGGTCAGGCCGTGGGCCAGGCACAGCGCGGCCAGGGTGAAGTCCACGTTCGGCCGGCGGCCGCTGACCTCCGCGGCGGCGGCGACCACCGCCTCCACCAGTTCCATCGTGGCCGGGTCCGCGGGCATGGCGCGCAGCATCGCCAGCAGTTCGGCCGCGCGCGGGTCGCCGGCCGGGTACAGCGCGTGGCCGAAGCCGGGCAGGTCCTCACCCTGCTGCCAGCGGACGGCGACCAGGCGGCGCACGTCACGGCTTTGCCGCGCGTCCTCCAGCAGCGCGCACACGCGCGCGGTGGCGCCGCCGTGGCGCGGGCCGGCCAGCGCGGACAGCCCGGCGCACACGGTCGCGTGCAGGTGCGCGCCGGTGGAGGCGACCACGCGCGCGGCGAAGGCCGAGACGTTGAGCTCATGGTCGGCACACAGCACCAGCGCGGCGCGGACCAGCTCGGCGAAGGCCTCGTCGCCGGGGCGCCAGGTCCCGGCCAGCAGGCGGTGCACCGGCCCGGCGGGCCGGCGGGCCACCAGCAGGCCGGCGTTCTGCCGCAGCCGGGTCGCGGCCAGGGCGCGGCGGGGGGCCTGGTCGGCCTGGAAGGAGGGCGGCACCCGCAGGGCCCGCAGCGGGGTCACCGCCATCGCGCGCGACAGCGGCGGCAGCTCGGCGGCGTTGGCCAGCGGTGCCAGCCGCGCCGGCCAGTCGCCGGGCGGATCGGCGAACGGGTCCTGGCTGCCGCAGTCCCACAGCAGGCGGGCGGGGTCCTCCAGGGTGGCGCCGGCGCGGGCCAGGGCCACCGCGGAACGGCCGCGGTAGTAGGGACCGTCCGGACGGATCAGCGAGATCCGCGTCTCCATCACCGGCAGGCCGCGGTCCAGGCTCTGCGCCGCGCCGCGCGCCGCGCCCCGGCCCAGGCGCTTGCGCTGGGCCAGGCGCTCCACCTCCTGGCGCCGGTACACGCGGCTGCGGTGGGCGCGCCCCGGGCGCGACTCCAGCAGCCCGCGGCTGACGTAGGCATAGAGCGTGGCGGGGCTGATGCCCAGCAGCCGGCAGGCCTCGGCGGCGGGGATCAGGTCGCTGTCCATGGACATATTGATCGTCCGCATCAAGATTGATCAACGGATGACAGGGTGACACATTGCCGGGGTCACGTGCACTGCCGTGCCGCAGGAGTCCCGTCCCATGTCCCTTCATTCCGCCGGCGCGAGGTTCCGCGCCGCCCTGGCCGCCGAATCGCCGCTGCAGGTGGTCGGCGCGATCAACGCCAACCATGCCCTGCTGGCCAAGCGTGCCGGCTACCGGGCCATCTACCTGTCCGGCGGCGGCGTGGCCGCCGGTTCGCTCGGTCTGCCGGACCTGGGCATCAACACCCTCGAGGACGTGCTGGTCGACACGCGCCGCATCACCGACGTGTGCGACCTGCCGCTGCTGGTGGACATCGACACCGGCTTCGGCCCGTCGGCGTTCAACATCGAGCGCACCATCAAGAGCCTGATCAAGGCCGGCGCCGCCGCCTGCCACATCGAGGACCAGGTCGGCGCCAAGCGCTGCGGCCACCGCCCGGGCAAGGAGATCGTGTCGAAGGAGGAGATGGTCGACCGCATCAAGGCGGCCGCCGATGCGAAGACGGACCCGGACTTCTTCCTGATCGCGCGCACCGACGCCATCGCGGTGGAAGGCGTGGATGCGGCCATCGAGCGCGCCCTGGCCTGCGTGGAGGCCGGCGCCGACGGCATCTTCGCCGAGGCCGCCTACGACCTGGACACCTACCGCAGGTTCGTCGAGGCGGTGAAGGTGCCGGTGCTGGCCAACATCACCGAGTTCGGCAAGACCCCGCTGTTCTCGCGCGAGGAGCTGGCCGGGGCCGGCGTGGCCATCCAGCTGTTCCCGCTGTCGGCCTTCCGTGCCGCCAACAAGGCCGCCGAGGCCGTGTACGAGGCCATCCGCCGCGACGGCCACCAGCGCAACGTGGTCGAGGCCATGCAGACCCGCGAGGAGCTGTACGAGCGCATCGGCTACCACGACTTCGAGCGCCGCCTGGACGCACTGTTCGCCCGCAAGGGCTGAACGCGCGCCGGCGCGCACCCCGCATCCAGACCCGTGGCGGGCCGCGCCCGCCCAACAGGAGAACAGGCATGAGCGAGACCACCGCCACCGGATTCAAGCCGAAGAAGTCCGTCGCCCTGTCCGGCACCGCCGCCGGCAACACCGCCCTGTGCACGGTCGGCCGCAGCGGCAACGACCTGCACTACCGCGGCTACGACATCCTGGACATCGCCAACACCTGCGAGTTCGAGGAGATCGCCCACCTGCTGGTGCACGGCAAGCTGCCCAACCGTGCCGAGCTGGCCGCCTACAAGGCCAAGCTCAAGGCCCTGCGCGGCATCCCGGCCGCGGTCAAGGCGGCGCTGGAACAGCTGCCGCCGTCGGCGCACCCGATGGACGTGATGCGCACCGGCGTGTCCGTGCTCGGCTGCGTGCTGCCGGAGAAGGACGACCACAACCATCCCGGCGCGCGCGACATCGCCGACAAACTGATGGCCAGCCTCGGCTCGATGCTGCTGTACTGGTACCACTACGCCTGCAACGGCAGGCGCATCGAGGTGGAGACCGACGACGACAGCATCGGTGGCCACTTCCTCCACCTGCTGCACGGGCAGAAGCCGCGCGAGAGCTGGGTGCGCGCCATGCACACCAGCCTGATCCTGTACGCCGAGCACGAGTTCAACGCCTCCACCTTCACCGCGCGCGTGATCGCTGGCACCGGCTCGGACATGTACAGCTGCATCGCCGGCGCCATCGGCGCCCTGCGCGGTCCCAAGCACGGCGGCGCCAACGAGGTGGCCTTCGAGGTGCAGAAGCGCTACGAGACCCCGGACGAGGCCGAGGCCGACATCCGCGCCCGCGTGGAGCGCAAGGAAGTCATCATCGGCTTCGGCCACCCGGTCTACACGGTGGGCGACCCGCGCAACAGGATCATCAAGGAAGTGGCCCGCCAGCTGTCGGCCGAGCAGGGCAACATGAAGATGTTCGACATCGCCGAGCGCCTGGAGACGGTGATGTGGGACATCAAGAAGATGTTCCCCAACCTGGACTGGTTCAGCGCGGTCAGCTACCACATGATGGGCGTGCCGACGGCCATGTTCACCCCCCTGTTCGTGATCGCCCGGACCTCCGGCTGGAGCGCCCACGTGATCGAGCAGCGGATCGATGGCAAGATCATCCGGCCCAGCGCCAACTACACCGGTCCGGAGCCGAGGGAGTTCGTGCCGATCGACCAGCGCGGGTGAGGCCATGACAACCTGACCAGCCAGCCAGGGGGAGGCTATGCGCGACGGGGACGTCTTCCGCAAGACAGAGGCCGGGCGGGAGGAGATCCGCGATCGCGGCCGGCGGTTGCCGCCGGCCCTGCGGACCGTCCTGCTCATGGTGGACGGGCAGCGGCCCGTCTCCGAACTGAAGGAGGTCATCGCTGGGGTCCGTGCCCCGGCCGATGCCATCGAGCGGCTGCTGGCCGAGGGGCTGATCGAGCCGGTGCCGACCGGGTTCGACCCGGCGGCTCTGGCCCGGGCGGTGGCCCCCGGCCGCCCGCCCGCGGCTCCATCCGCGCCGGTCGGCACGGACGCGCAGGGCGCGGCCCCGGGGGACCGGTTCGGCTTCCTCTACCAGCGGCTGAGCGACGCCATCCGGGCCCACCTGGGCCTGCGCGGCTACTTCCTGCAGCTGAAGGTGGAGCGGGCCGAGGACGAGGCCGGCCTGCGCGCCCTGCTGCCCGAGATCCGGCAGGCCCTGGCCAAGGTCAAGGGCGAAACCTTCGCTTCGGATTGGGAACGCTCACTCGAGCCTGAAGAGGCGGCGGACACCGCCGCCTGAGCGTGGCGGGCGGCTGCCCCGCCCCCGCGGCCAGGATGGAGGTCAGAGCAGGCCTTCGGCCCGCAGGGCCTGCTGCACGCCGGCATCGGCCTGCATGCGCTCGCGGAAGGCAGCCAGGTGCTCCAGGCCGGCCAGGTCCACGCCCACCCGGCCGGCCCACAGCAGGGTCACGAACAAGTAGGGATCGGCGAAGCTGCGGAAGCCGGCCAGCCACTGGCGGTCGGCCAGGCGGGCGTCGGCGGTCTCGAACAGACCGCGCAGGCGGCGCCTGGCGGTGGCCCGCAGCGCCTCGTGCTGGGCGGCATCCTCGATGAACGCCGCCGGGACGAACAGCGGCTTGAATGCCGGGTGCAGGTCGGAATTGACGAAGGACAGCCAGCGCGTGGCCTCGGCGCGCTGGCGCGCGCTGCCGTCGCCGGCCAGGCCGGCCTGCGGATGGCGGTCGGCGATGTAGCCGGCGATGGCGGCGTTCTGGGTCAGGACGAAGTCCCCGTCCACCAGCACCGGCACCGAGCCGGCGGGATTGATCGCGCGGAATTCCGGGGACTTCAGCCCCTCGGCGTCCATGATCTGGAACTGGTAGGGGGCGCCCGTCCAGCACAGGTCGATGTGGATGGCCGTCGAGCAGGCGCCGGGCTTGGTGTAGAGCTTCATAATGAGTGTCCGCATCTCTCGGATGCCCTTGCGGGCGGAAGGCGCGGAACTATCCCAGAGCCGCCGTGCGACGGCAAATCCCCGGCGCCCGGCGCGCCGGGGCGGGGCTCAGGACTGCTGCTGGCCGCGCGGGCGCGGGCGCAGCGACTGGACCTTGTAGAAGGTGTGGTCGCCGATGGTGGCCACCTGGTAGGCGTTGGCCCAGCTCGGGCTGGCGATGGCATGGGCGGCGAAGTGGCTGGCGCCGGGTACGATCTCCACGCGCTGGCCGACCGGCAGGGCCCAGTTGCGCTCGGCGCGCAGGGCCACGTCCACCGAACGGTTCCAGGCGTCCAGGTTGCGCAGGCGGGTGTTCGGCGAGACCAGGGTCGGGGCGAACTGCTTGCGGGCGGTCACCACGTCGCACACGGACTCGCCCCACAGGCCGCTGTCGCGCCGGCGCAGGGCCACCTCGGCCACGGCCTGCTGGCCGCGCAGGCTCTGGTCGCGGGCTTCCAGGTACACGGTGGTGCTCAGGCACAGGGAGTCGGCAGCCGGCTGTGGCAGGAGCTGCGACAGCCAGAGGATCCAGGCCAGTTTCATGCGGGTTCTCCTTGCTCCGTCTTCGCGGGCGGGGCACCCGCCGGCCGGGGGCCGGAGGGAAAGCGCCCACACCCGCGGGGCGTCATGGGGAGGCAGCCGGCGTGCTGCCTGTGCCGGCGGAAGGGGCCGGCGACCTGCCCAAGGGGGCGGGCCGGAAAGTGGCGCGCACGATAGGGGCGCTCTTCCGAACCGGTCCTGAACGCCCGGGCTTGACAATCGGCCCCTGCCGCGTCCCGTCAGGTGTGACGGAGATCACGTTCCGCGGAGCCTACAGGCGCGCCGCCAGGCGCGTGCCCTGGTCGATCGCCCGCTTGGCATCCAGTTCCGCAGCCACGTCCGCGCCGCCGACCCGGTGCCCCGGGACGGCGATGCCGGCCTCGCGCAGGCGCGCCTCCAGCCCGCGGTTCGGCTCCTGGCCGGCGCAGACCACCACCGTCTGCGCGGGCAGGCACTGCTCGGCCCCGTCCACCCGTACGTGCAGGCCCTCCTCGTCCACGCCCAGGTACTCCACGCCGCCGAGCATGCGCACGCCCTTGGCCTTGAGCGTGGCCCGGTGGATCCAGCCGGTGGGCTTGCCCAGGCGCCGGCCGGGCTGGCCGGGGCTGCGCTGCAGCAGCCAGAGCTGGCGGGCTGGCGGCTCCGGCCGGGCCGGGATCAGGCCGCCGCGGCGGGACGAGGTCGGGTCCACGCCCCACTCGGCCATCCAGCGGGCCGGGTCCAGGCTCGGCGAGGGGCCCTCCTGGACCAGGAACTCGGCCACGTCGAAGCCGATGCCGCCGGCGCCGATGATGGCCACCCGCGCGCCGGGGCGGACCTTGCCGGTCAGCACGTCGGTGTAGCCGACCACGCTGGGGGGGTCGGCGCCGGGGAAGTCCACGCGGCGCGGGACCACGCCGGTGGCCAGGACGATCTCGTCGAAGCCGGCCAGCTGCGCCGGGCCGGCCTCGGTGCCCAGGCGCAGCTCCACCCCGGTCTCCTCCAGGCGGTGGCGGAAGTAGCGCAGGGTCTCGTTGAACTCCTCCTTGCCGGGGATGCGCCGGGCCAGGTTGAACTGGCCGCCGATCTCGGCGGCGGCTTCGAACAGGGTCACGGCGTGGCCGCGCTGCGCGGCCACGGTGGCGCAGGCCAGGCCGGCCGGACCGGCACCGACCACGGCGATGCGCTTGCGCCGGGTGGCCGGCAGGTAGTCGAGCTCGGTCTCGGCGCAGGCGCGCGGGTTGACCAGGCAGCTGGCGCGCTTGCCGGCGAAGATGTGGTCCAGACAGGCCTGGTTGCAGGCGATGCAGGTGTTGATGGCCTCGGTGCGGCCGGCGCGGGCCTTGGCCGGCCACTGCGGGTCGGCCAGCAGCGGCCGGGCCAGCGAGACCATGTCGGCCTGGCCGGAGGCGAGGATGGCCTCGGCCACCTCCGGCATGTTGATGCGGTTGACCGCCACCAGCGGCAGGCGCACGTGCGGCTTCAGCCGCGCCGTCACCCCGGCGAAGGCCGCGCGCGGCACCGGCGTGGCGATGGTCGGCACCCGCGCCTCGTGCCAGCCGATGCCGGAATTGATGATCGTGGCGCCGGCGGCCTCCACCGCCTTGGCCTGGGCCACGATCTCGTCCCAGGTGTTGCCGTCCTCGACCAGGTCCAGCAGGGACAGGCGGTAGATGAGGATGAAGTCCGGTCCGCAGGCCTCGCGCACCCGGCGCACGATCTCCACGGCGAAGCGCATCCGCCGCTCCGCGTCGCCACCCCAGGCGTCCTGCCGGCGGTTGGTGCGCGGGGCGGTGAACTGGTTGATCAGGTAGCCCTCCGAGCCCATCACTTCCACGCCGTCGTAGCCGGCCTCGCGCGCCCGTGCGGCGGCGCTGGCGAAGGCGGCGATCTGCCGCTCCACGCCGCGGGCGGACAGGGCGCGCGGGGTGAACGGGCTGATCGGCGACCTGATCCGGGACGGGGCCACCACCAGCGGGTGGTAGCCGTAGCGGCCGGCGTGCAGCAGCTGCAGGCAGATCCTGGCCCCGTGCTCGTGCACGGCACGGGTGACCTGGCGGTGCCGGGCCGTCTCCCAGGGCCAGGCCAGCTTGCCGCCGAACGGGGCCAGCCAGCCGGCGACGTTGGGGGCGAAGCCGCCGGTGACGATCAGGCCGACACCGCCGGCGGCGCGTTCGGCGAAGTAGGCCGCCAGCTTCGGGAAGTCGCGGGCGCGGTCCTCCAGCCCCGTGTGCATCGAGCCCATCAGCACCCGGTTGCGCAGGGTGGTGAAGCCCAGGTCCAGCGGGGCGAACAGATGCGGGTAGGGCGTGGCGGTCTCGGCGGGGGTCTGCATGGGATACGCTGGCGTACGGAGAACGCCGTGCAGCCTGCCGCGAAACCGGCGCGGCGGCAAGCCGGCCGGTTACGGCCAGCCGGCCAGGACCAGCTTGCCGACGGTGCGGCCGGACTCCAGGCGGCGGTGCGCCTCGCGCAGGTTGGCCGCGGTGATCGGTCCCAGCGTCTCCGACACGGTGGTCCGCAACTCGCCGGCCTCCACCAGGCTGGCCACCCGGGACAGGATGCGGTGCTGGCAGGCCATGTCCGCGGTGCGGAAGCGCGAGCGGGTGAACATGAACTCCCAGTGGATGCCGATGGACTTGGCCTTGTACGGGTCGCCGATCCGCAGTGGCCCGGCCGGCTCCACGATCAGGCCGACATGGCCCTGCGGTGCCAGCAGCTCGCCCAGCGTGTCCCAGTAGCGGTCGGTGTCGGCGAAGTTGACCGCCGCCTCCACCGCTTCCATGCCCAAGGCCTGCAGCTGCGGGCCCAGCGGCTGGCGATGGTCGATCACCTCGTGCGCGCCCATGCGCCGGCACCAGTCCACGCTCTCCGGGCGCGAGGCGGTGGCCACCACGGTGAAGCCGGCCCGCCGTGCCAGCTGGATGGCCATGGAGCCGACCCCGCCCGCGCCGGCGATCACCAGCAGGCGCCGGCCGGCGTTGTCGCCGTCGAAGCGGTAGGGCATGCGCTCGAACAGCAGCTCCCAGGCGGTGAGTGCGGTCAGCGGCAGTGCCGCCGCCTCGGCGAAGTCCAGGGTGATGGGCTTGGCCGCCACCAGGCGCTCGTCCACCAGCTGGTACTGGGCGTTGCTGCCGGGGCGGGTGACGTCGCCGGCGTAGTAGACCTCGTCGCCGGGCTGGAACATGGTCACCTCCGGCCCCACCGCCTCGACCACGCCGGCCGCGTCGAAGCCGAGGATGCGCGGCTGCGGCCCCGGCGCGCGTCCCGGCGCGGGCGCGCGCAGCTTGGGGTCCACGGGGGTGACCGAAACCGCCTCCACCCGCCCCAGCAGATCCTGGCCGGCCGGTTCCGGACGCGGCAGTTCCAGGTCCAGGAGCGATTCGGGGTCTTCGACGGGCAGGTAGCGGGTGAATCCGATGGCCTTCACGCTTGCCTCCTGGCTCCGGGGAGAGGAGCCATCATACCGGCGCGCCCGTGTCGGTCAGGCGTGCAGGCCGAAGGCGTAGGCGTCCAGCGCCAGCGCGCCCAGCTCCACGTCCTCGTGCAGCAGTCCGGCCGGGGCGCCGCAGCCGGCGCCCAGGGCCACGAACAGCGGCAGCAGGTGCTCGGGCGTGGGGTGGTTGAGACGCGCGGCCGGCAGCGCGGTCCAGTCCAGCGCGCCGGCCACGTCGCCCTCCAGCAGGCGCCGGCGCAGGGCCGCGGTGAAGGCCTCCACCCAGTCCGGCACCGGCGCGCCGGGCCGCCCGTCGAGGGCGCGGAGGTTGTGCGAGAAGCTGCCCGAGCCGACCACCAGCACGCCCGCCTTCCGCAGCGGGGCCAGGGCCTGGCCGCCCCGGTAGTGCCAGGCCGCGTCGCGCCACGGGTCCACCGACAGGGCCAGCACCGGCAGGTCCGCCTCCGGGTACATGCGCCGCAGCGGCACCCACACGCCGTGGTCCAGGCCCGCCTCCGGATCGGTGCGGGCGTCGAAGCCGGCATCGCGCAGGCGGCCGGCCACGGCCGCGGCCAGGGCCGGGTCGCCGGCGGCCGGATATTCCAGGGCGTACAGGGCCGGGGGAAATCCCCCGAAGTCGTGCACCGTGGCCGGCCGCTCCGCGGCGGTCACCACCGGGCCGGGCGCGTTGAAATGGGCGGAGGCCACCAGCACCGCGCGTGGTCCGGGCAGGTGCCGGGCCAGGCCATCGAGGAAGCGGCCGGTGGGGGAATCCTGCACGGCCAGCATCGGCGAGCCGTGGGACAGGAACAGGGCGGGGAGGGGGGCGTCCATGGCGCCAGCATCGGGACCGGTCCGGAGAGGCAGAAGGGCGTCCGGCGCGATGGAGCGTTGTGCACATGGCACCCTGACAGAACGTGAACAGGGGCACGCTTTCCCGGCCCGGGTTCGGCTTCACATGTTATGTTGTTGTCAACGCCGCCTTCACTTCATCGCACCTAGGCTTCGGCGCGACGACGTGCAGAACGGCCGTCAGGGATGTCCCGTCACTGGCGGGATATCTGAAACGGGAAAACCTGAGGGCACTCGTTTTTTCATCCCCGGATCATCAAGGAGCATGAGATGAAAATGAAACTTCTGACCGCTGCGCTGCTGGGCGGCCTGGCCGTGGCGCAGGCCGCTTCCGCGCAGGAGTTCGACGATCGCTGGTACCTGACCGGCTCGGCCGGCTTCAACTTCCAGGACAGCGAGCGTGGCACCGATGACGCCCCGTTCGGCACCATTGGTCTGGGCAAGTTCGTCAGCCCGAACTGGTCGATTGACGGCGAGCTGAACTACCAGAACCCGTCGTTCGACGGCAACAGCGACCTGAACTGGAGCCAGTACGGCCTGTCGATCGACTTCCGCCGCCACTTCATCCAGGAAGGCCGCGGCTGGAACCCGTACGTGCTGTTCGGCATCGGCTACCAGCGGTCGGAGGAGGAGTTCGACGCGACCCCGAGCCCGAACTCGCCGGGCCAGCGCAAGGACGGCAACGCCGCCGCCAAGGTCGGCGTCGGCCTGCAGACCACCTTCGACAACCGTGTGGCCGTGCGTACCGAGCTGGCCTACCGCGCCGACTTCGATGACCAGAGCGTCAACCCGACCCGCGCCGGCAACGACGAGGACTGGTTCGGCGACCTGCTGGCTTCGGTCGGCGTCGTGATCCCGCTGGGCCCGGCTCCGGTCGCCGCCCCGCCGCCGGCCCCGGCTCCGGTCGCCCCGAGCTGCGCCGACCTGGATGACGACGGCGACGGCGTCAACAACTGCGACGACAAGTGCCCGGGTTCGCAGGCCGGCCAGGCCATCGGTCCGGACGGCTGCCCGGTGCCGGTCTCGATCGACCTGAAGGGCGTGAACTTCGACTTCGACAAGGCGACCCTGCGTCCGGACGCCGTGGCCATCCTGAACGAGGCCGTGGAGATCCTGAAGCGCTATCCGGACCTGCGCGTCGAGGTGGCCGGCCACACCGACTCCAAGGGTACCGACGAGTACAACCAGAAGCTGTCGGAGCGCCGTGCCAAGGCCGTGTATGACTACCTGGTCAGCAACGGCATCGACGCCTCGCGCCTGGTCGGCCCGAACGGCTACGGCGAGAGCCGTCCGATCGCGCCGAACACCAACCCGGATGGCTCGGACAATCCGGAAGGCCGCGCGAAGAACCGCCGCACCGAGCTGAACGTCCAGAACTGAGTTCCGGACCAAGGCAAGCAGTAATGGAAGGGCCCGGCGCAAGCCGGGCCTTTCTTTTTGCCGGCGCCGGCCGGGGTGGCCGGGCCCGCGGCCGGAATTCTGCCGAACCGTTGGCGGTTTGGCGGCATCCCCTAAGAATCTTCTTGAATCGGCCTGCACGCCGTGCATACACTCGCCCCGTCTTCAGGGGAGTTCCACCATGCGTAACCTCATCGCCGCTGGCCTGTTCTGCATCACCCTCGCTCCCATGGCCGCCATGGCTGCCGCCGCTTGCGACAACGGCAAGAAGGGCTGCGGGGCCACCGCCGCCAACGCGGATCCGGCCACCTACAAGCCGCAGACCGAGCACGACAACACCCCCTGGCGCTTCGACATGAGCCAGGACGGCAAGCGCATGACCGCCGACGAGTTCGACGCCTGGATGAAGGCCCGCGGCGTGCGCGTGGCCCGTGGTCCGGCGACCCCGGCGACCGCAGCCGGCGGCACCGCGACCGCCGACGCATCGACGGCGCCCGCCAAGGACTGAGGATCGCGATGGGCGCGCACCGCCGGTCGCGCCAACCGCGCCAACCGAACAGCGCCGGACCAGGGTCTCCCCGGTCCGGCGTTCGCCATGGCCTGGCCCGCGTCCTGTCCAAGGCCGGGCTGTGCTCACGTACCGAGGCCACGCGCTGGATCCAGGCCGGGCGGGTGCAGGTCGATGGCCGGGTCGTCCTCGATCCCGAATACCCCATGCGCGACGGGTTGCGCGGGGTCCTGGTCGACGGCCAGGTCCCGGCCGGGCCCGAACGCATCTACCTGGCGCTCAACAAGCCGCGCGGCCTGGTGACCACGGCCCGCGACGAGCAGGGCCGGGATACGGTCTACCGCTGCCTCGACGGCAGCGGCTTGCCATGGCTGGCCCCGGTCGGCCGCCTCGACCGCGCCAGCGAAGGCCTGCTGCTCTTCAGCAACGACCCGACCTGGGCCGCGCGCGTGCTGGATCCTGACAGCGGCCCCGACAAGACCTACCACGTCCAGGTCGACGCCATCCCCGACGAGTCCCTGCTGCAGGCGCTACGCTCCGGCGTCGAGGACGATGGCGAGTGGTTGCGTGCGGTCTCGGCGACCGTCCTGCGCAGCGGCACCCGCAATGCCTGGCTGGAAATCGTGCTCGACGAGGGACGCAACCGGCAGATCCGCCGGCTGCTGGCCGCATTCGACCTGTCCGTGCTGCGCCTGGTGCGCGTGGCCATCGGTCCGGTGGGGCTGGGCTCGCTTGGCAAGGGGCAGTGGCGCATGCTGGACCCGGCCGAGCGCGATGCCCTGGCGCCGGCCACCGCGGCAGGGATGCCGGCGGCATGAACCCCGCCGTCGCCACGCCATGGCGACGACCGGGTGTGCATCCTTCCCGCGCCTGATCCAGGAGTTGCGATGAAAACCCTGCGCCTGACCCTGCCGCTGCTCGTCCTCGCCCTGTCCGCCTGCGCGGGCAAAACGCCCCGCGATACCGCCTCCGCGCCCGCCGAACCGGCGCCGGCCCCGGAGGTCGTCATCGTCCGCAGCGAGAATCCGCTCGACTACCGCTTCGACATGCAGCAACAGGGGCGGCAGATGAACGCCGACGAATTCGAGGCCTGGATGAAGGCCCGCGGCATCCGCATCGCCACCGGCAAGCCGGGGCAGGCGCCCGCCGACACCAAGGCCGACGGGCGCGACGAACAGCGCAACAACTGAGGCTCAGCCGCCGATCACGCCCAGCTCGCGGCCGATGCGGGTGAAGGCGTCGATCGCGCGGTCCAGGTGCTCGCGGGTGTGGGCCGCGCTCATCTGCGTGCGGATGCGCGCCTGGCCCTGCGGCACCACCGGGTAGAAGAAGCCGATGGCGTAGATGCCTTCCTCGAGCAGGCGCTCGGCGAAGCGCTGCGCCAGCGGCGCGTCGTACAGCATCACCGGGCAGATCGGGTGCACGCCGGGCTTGAGGTCGAAGCCGGCGGCGGCCATGCGCTGGCGGAAGTAGGCGGTGTTCTCCTGCAGGCGCGCGCGCAGCCCGTCGGCCGACTCCAGCATCTCGAAGGCCTTGATGCCGGCTGCCACCACGGGCGGCGGCAGCGAGTTGGAGAACAGGTACGGGCGCGAGCGCTGGCGCAGCAGCTCGATGATCTCGCGGCGCGCGGTGGTGAAGCCGCCCAGCGCGCCGCCCATGGCCTTGCCCAGGGTGCCGGTGAAGATGTCGATCTTCTCCAGCACGCCCTTGACCTCGGCCGAGCCGCGGCCGGTGGCGCCGAGGAAGCCGGTGGCGTGGCATTCGTCGATGTGCACCAGCGCGTCGTACTTGCGCGCCAGGGCGGTGATCTCGTCCAGCGGGGCGATGAAGCCGTCCATCGAGAACACGCCGTCGGTGGTGATCAGGATGGTGCGCGCGCCGTCGGCGCGGGCCTGTTGCAGCTGCCGCTCCAGGTCGGCCATGTCGCAGTTGGCGTAGCGGTAGCGCCTGGCCTTGCACAGGCGCACGCCGTCGATGATCGAGGCGTGGTTGAGCGCGTCGCTGATGATGGCGTCGTTCTCGTCCAGCAGCGGCTCGAACAGGCCGCCGTTGGCGTCGAAGCAGGCCGCGTAGAGGATGGTGTCCTCGGTGCCGAAGAAGCGGGCGATCTTCTCTTCCAGCTGCTTGTGCAGGTCCTGGGTGCCGCAGATGAAGCGCACCGAGGCCATGCCGAAGCCGTGGCTGTCCAGGGCCTCCTTGGCCGCGGCGATGATGTCCGGGTGGTCGGCCAGGCCCAGGTAGTTGTTGGCGCAGAAGTTGAGCACCCTGCGGCCGTCGGCCAGTTCGATCTCGGCCGACTGCGGGCTGATGATCACGCGCTCGGACTTGAACAGGCCTTGGGCGCGCAGCGCCTCGAGCTGGGCGGCGTAGCGGGCGATGGCGGATTGGGACATGGGCGCGGTGCCTTGGAACGGGAAAGGCGGGAATTCTACCGGCGCCGGCACCGCCGGGCCTTGCGTCATGCATGCATGCCATAAGGACCGGCGTGATATTCATTTCCCGGGACCGGACTGAATAGGGACGATGCGCCCTGCGAACGGTCGCATCCCCACAGGTGATCCCATGCACGATCGCATTGCCGCCCGTACCGTCCTCCCGGCCCGCGCCCGGCTGGTCGGCGCCATCGCCCTGGTCCTGTCCGCGCCGGCCCTGGCGCAGACGCAGACCGGCCCGACCCTCGAGGAGCTGGCGCGCCGCCTGCAGGCGCTGGAGCAGCGCTACGGCGCCGCCTCCACCGACGCGGACGGCCAGCCGCTGGACCTGCAGGCGCTCGATCGGCGCCTGCGCGCGCTGGAGCGCAACCTGGCGCTGCAGGAGGAGGCACGCCAGGACCGGGGCGGGAGGCGGCGGTGGTGAGCGTGTCCGACAAGGGCGCCGCGCTGCGTTCGGGCGACGGCGACCACGAGATCCGCATCCGCGGCCTGCTCCAGGGCGACGGCCGCTTCTTCGGTGGCGGCGCGGGGGGCCAACGACACCTTCCTGCTGCGCACCGCGCGGCCGACCCTGGAGGGCACCCTGGGCCGCTGGATCGGCTTCCGCTTCACCCCGGAGTTCGCCGGCGACAGCGCCAGCATCGTGGACGCCTACGCCGACCTGAGGTTCTCGCCGGCGGCCACCGTGCGCGTGGGCAAGTTCACCTCGCCGGTGGGCCTGGAGCGGCTGCAGTCCTCGTCCTCGCTGGCCGCCGTCGAGCGTGCGCTGGCGTCCGAGCTGCTGCCCAACCGCGACATCGGCGTGCAGCTGCAGGGCGAAGCGGCCGGCGGCCGGCTGTCCTACGCGCTGGGCGTGTTCAACGGCGCGGTGGACGGGCGCGACGCGGCCACCACCAACCCGGACGACGAGTTCGAGTACGCCGGCCGCCTGTTCCTGGAGCCGCTCAAGGGCAGCGGCGGCTTCTGGGCCGGCCTGGGCTTCGGCATCGGCGCCAGCACCGGCGATGCGCGCGGCGCCGGCAACCTGCTGCCACGCTACCGCACGCCCGGGCAGCAGACCTTCTTCGCCTACCGTGCCGGGGTGGAGGGCGACGGCCGGCGCCGGCGCTGGTCGCCGCAGGCCTGGTTCCACCGCGGCCCGTTCGGCCTGCAGGCCGAGTATGCGTCCTCCCGCCAGGAAGTGCGCCTGGATGCGGCCGCGGCCGAGGTCGAGGCCACCGCCTGGCAGGCCACGCTGAGCTGGGTACTGACCGGCGAGGACGCCGGCTACCGCGGCGTGGCGCGGCCTTCGCGTCCGTTCGCCCCCGGCCGGGGCGGGTGGGGCGCCTGGGAACTCGTGGCCCGCTACGGCCGTCTGGAGGTGGACCAGGCCGCATTCCCGGTGTTCGCCGATCCGGATGCGTCGGCGCGCCGCGCCGCGGGCTGGACCGCGGGTGTGAACTGGTATCTCAACAGCAACCTGAAACTGGTGGTGAACTACCTGCACACCGGCTTCGAGGGCGGCGCCGCCGGCGGCGCCGACCGTGCGGACGAGAAGGCCGTCTTCACGCGGCTTCAGGTCGCATTCTGATCCCACCCATACTCCCGCAACGGAGCTGACCCATGAAGACCCTCCGACGACTCCTCCCGGCGCTGGCCGTGGCCTTCGGCCTGACCCTGGGCGCGGGCGCCCTGGCCAGGGACGCGAAGCTGCTCAACGTCTCCTACGACCCGACCCGCGAGCTGTACCGCGAATTCAACGCCGCCTTCGCCCGCCACTGGCAGCAGACCCGGGGGCAGAAGCCGGAGCTGGAGGCCTCGCACGGCGGCTCCGGCAAGCAGGCGCGGGCGGTGATCGACGGCCTGGAGGCCGACGTGGTCACCCTGGCGCTGGCCTACGACATCGACTCCATCGCCCAGCGCGGGCTGATCGCCCGCGACTGGCAGAAGCGCCTGCCGGAGAACAGCGCCCCGTACACCTCGACCATCGTGTTCCTGGTGCGCAAGGGCAACCCCAAGAACATCCGCGACTGGCCGGACCTGCTGCGCTCCAACGTCAAGGTCATCACGCCCAACCCCAAGACCTCGGGCGGGGCGCGCTGGAACTACCTGGCGGCGTGGGCCTTCGCCGAGAGGATCTTCAAGGGCGACCAGGACAAGGTGCGCAACTTCATGGTCGCGCTGTTCCGCAACGTGCCGGTGCTGGACACCGGCGCGCGCGGCGCCACCACCACCTTCGTCCAGCGCGGCATCGGCGACGTGCTGCTGGCCTGGGAGAACGAGGCCTTCCTGTCCATCGAGGAGGTGGGCCCGGACAAGTTCGACATCGTCGTGCCCTCGCTGTCCATCCTGGCCGAGCCGCCGGTGGCGGTGGTGGACCGCAACGTGGACCGGCGCGGCACCCGCGAGCTCGCCCAGGCCTATCTGGAGTACCTGTATTCGCCGGAAGGGCAGCGCATCGCGGCGAAGAACTACTACCGCCCGCGCTACCCGCAGCACGCCGATCCGGAGGACGTGGCCCGCTTCCCGAAGGTGGAGCTGGTGACCATCGAGGGCGCGTTCGGCTCCTGGGCCGAGGCGCACCGGCGGCACTTCGCCGACGGCGGCGAGTTCGACCGCATCCTGCAGGCCGCGCGCCGGTAGCCGCGCGGCCCGGCCCTTGCGCCGGCGCGGCGGCCGTGGCACAGCAGGAGGATGACGATGTCCAGCCTTCCCCGAACCTTCGCCCCGCCTCCACGCGGCGTCCCGGTCCCGGGGCGCCGCCGCCGCGTGCTGCCCGGCTTCGGCCTGAGCCTGGGCTACACGCTCACCTGGCTGGGCCTGATCGTGCTGATCCCGCTGGCCGGCGTGTTCGTGCACGCGGCCGGGCTGGGCTGGGGCGAGCTGTGGCGGATCTGGACCGAACCGCGGGTGCTGGCGGCGCTGAAGGTCAGCTTCGGCACGGCACTGGCCGCGGCCGCGTTCAACGCGGCGATGGGCACGCTGGTGGCCTGGGTGCTGGTGCGCTACCGCTTCCCCGGGCGGCGCCTGTTCGACGCCATGATCGACCTGCCGTTCGCCCTGCCCACCGCGGTGGCCGGCATCGCCCTGACCGCGCTGTACGGCCCCAACGGCTGGCTGGGGCGCTGGTTCGAGGTCGCCGGCATCCAGGTGGCCTACACCCCGCTGGGCATCACCGTGGCGCTGGTGTTCATCGGTCTGCCGTTCGTGGTGCGGGTGGTGCAGCCGGTGCTGGCCGAGAGCGAGCGCGAGCTGGAGGAGGCCGCGGCCACCCTCGGCGCCGGGCGCTGGCACACGGTGTGGAAGGTGGTGCTGCCGGCGGTGTGGCCGGCGGTGCTGGCCGGCTTCGCCCTGGCCTTCGCCCGCGGCGTGGGCGAGTACGGCTCGGTGATCTTCATCGCCGGCAACATCCCGCAGGTGTCGGAGATCGCGCCGCTGCTGATCACCATCAAGCTGGAGGAATTCGACTACGCCGGCGCCACCGCCATCGCCGTGGCCATGCTGCTGCTGTCCTTCGCCCTGCTGCTGGTGATCAACACGCTGCAGGCACGCCTGGCCGGCGGCCGGGGGAGGCGCTGAGATGGCGCCGGATGGTAACGTGCGGGGCGTCCTGGTGATGGAGCCCCACGGGTTGATGCCGACCGAGCCCGCCGCCGCCGTCCGCGCCCGGCCGCTGTCGCCGACCAGCGAGCCGCGCTGGGTGCAGGCGCTGCTCATCCTCGGCGCGGTGGGCTTCCTGGTGGCGTTCCTGCTGCTGCCGCTGGTGCTGGTGTTCATCGAGGCGCTGCGCAACGGCGCGGCCGCGTTCTGGGCCGCGGTCAGCGAGCCGGACGCGCTGGCCGCGATCCGCCTGACCCTGCTGGTGACCGCGATCGTGGTGCCGCTGAACCTGGTGTTCGGCGTGGCCGCGGCCTGGCTGGTGGCCCGCCACGAATTCCCCGGCAAGCGCCTGCTGGTGAGCCTGATCGACCTGCCGTTCGCGGTCTCGCCGGTGGTGGCCGGCCTGGTGTTCATCCTGGTCTTCGGCGCGCACGGCTGGGCCTGGCCGCTGATCGACGAGGGCGTGGACCTGGCGTTGCCGCTGCTGGGGCAGGTGCACCTGCAGCTGCCGAAGGTGGTGTTCGCGCTGCCGGGCATCGTCCTGGCCACGGTGTTCGTGACCTTCCCGTTCATCGCCCGCGAGCTGATGCCGCTGATGGAGCAGCAGGGCGCCGACGAGGAGCTGGCCGCGCTGAGCCTGGGCGCCAGCGGCTGGCAGGCATTCTGGCGGGTGACCCTGCCCAACATCCGCTGGGGCCTGCTGTACGGCGTGCTGCTGTGCGGCGCACGCGCCATGGGCGAGTTCGGCGCGGTGTCGGTGGTCTCCGGGCACATCCGCGGCCGCACCAACACCCTGCCGCTGCACGTGGAGATCCTCTACAACGAGTACGCCTACAGCGCCGCCTTCGCGGTGGCCTCGCTGCTGGCGCTCAGCGCGCTGGTCACCCTGGTGCTCAAGACCTGGCTGGAATGGCGCCACGGCGAATCGCTGGCCGCCGGCCACCGCCACTGAGGGTCCGCCATGAAGATCACCATCGAGAACCTGCACAAGCGCTTCGGCGGCTTCGCCGCGCTGGAGGACATCAACCTGGAGATCCGCGAGGGCGAGCTGCTGGCGCTGCTGGGGCCGTCCGGCTCGGGCAAGACCACCCTGCTGCGGGTGATCGCAGGCCTGGAGCACGCCGATGCCGGGCGGATCCTGTTCGGCGGCGAGGACGCCTCGCGGCTGCGCGTGCAGGAGCGGCGGGTGGGCTTCGTGTTCCAGCATTACGCCCTGTTCAGGCACATGACCGTGGCCGAGAACATCGCCTTCGGCCTGAAGGTGCGGCGCGGCCGCGACCGCTGGCCGGCGGCGAGGATCGCCGCGCGGGTGGAGGAGCTGCTGTCGCTGGTGCAGCTGCAGGGGCTGGGCGGGCGCTACCCGGCACAGCTGTCCGGCGGCCAGCGCCAGCGCGTGGCCCTGGCGCGCGCGCTGGCGATCGAGCCGCGGGTGCTGCTGCTGGACGAGCCGTTCGGCGCGCTCGATGCCCAGGTGCGGCGCGACCTGCGCGCCTGGCTGCGCCAGTTGCACGTGCAGACCGGCCTGACCACCGTGTTCGTGACCCACGACCAGGAGGAGGCGCTGGAGCTGGCCGACCGGGTGGCCATCCTCAACGGCGGCCGCATCGAGCAGCTGGCCACCCCGGCGGAGGTCTACGCCCGTCCGGCCCCCCCGTTCGTGTCCCCCTTCGTGGGCGCGGTCAACCGCCTGCGCGGGCGCCGTGCCGGCGGCCGCATCGAGGTCGAGGGCCTGGCCCTGCCGGCCACCGGGGGCCTGCCGGCCGGGGAGGAGGGCGAGGTGGACGTGTACGTGCGCCCGGAGGACCTGCGCCCCGGCGAGGGCGGCTGGGAGGCGGTGGTGGTGGGCGCCCAGCGCAGCGGCCCGCGGCTGCGGGTGCGGGCCCGCCTGGGCGGCGGGCAGGGGCAGGAGGTGGAGGTGGAGCTGCCGGTGGACGCCGCTGGGGCGCACCCGCCGGGCAGCCGCCTGGGGCTGGTGCCGGTGCGCTATGGGGCCTTCGCCAGTGCCTGAGGGCAGGGCGGGGAAATGTTGCAATGCGGTAGACGGAGGGGTTAACTATCCGTAAAGCGTGACGGATGCCCGGCCACGCCCGCGTGCCCCCCAGCCACCAGGAGAACCAGGATGAAGCGCCTCAAGCTCGCCCTTCCGCTCGCCGTCGTGTTTTCCACCGTGCCCTTCGCCGCTTCCGCCCAGGATGGCGGGTCGCCGTTCTCCTGGGAGGTCACCGCGGTTTCCGACTACGTCTGGCGCGGCACCTCGCAGAGCGACGAGAACCCCACCGGGCAGGTGGGCATCACCTACACCTCGCCGGTCGGCCTGTATGCCGGTGTCTGGGCCTCGGGCGTGGACTTCGGACCCGGCGACCCGAGCTACGAGGTGGACGGCTTCATCGGCTACAACGTCGACCTCGGCGAGTCGGTCAACTTCGACATCATGCTCAACCGCTACAGCTACCCGGACGCGGGCGAGCTGAACTTCAACGAGCTGATCACCACCACCACCTTCGCCGACACCTACTCGCTGACCGTCGCCTACAGCGACGACTTCGGCGGCAGCGACACCGACGCCTGGTACGTGGCCGCGGGCGCCAGCTTCCCGCTGCCGCAGGACTTCAGCCTCGACCTGAGCGTGGGCCGCAGCATGTTCGAGAAGGACTACAGCGAGGACTACACCGACTGGAGCATCGGCGTCAGCCGCAGCTGGGGCCTGCTCACCGCCTCGCTGGCCTACATCGGCACCGACGGCAACGGCCGTGACATCTTCGGCGAGCTGGCCGACAACCGCCTGGTGCTGAGCCTCAGCATCGGCCAGTGACGGCATCGTCCGCCAGGGCAACGGAAAAGGCGCCTTGCGGCGCCTTTTCCGTGTCCGGGGCCGGGAGCCTGCTCAGGTCCAGCTGAGCACGACCTTGCCCGCCTTGCCCTGTTCCATCAGGTCGAAGCCCTGCTGGAACTCGTCGATCGGCAGCTGGTGGGTCAGCACCTTGCCCAGCGGGAAGCCGGACAGCACCAGCTGGGTCATCTTGTACCAGGTCTCGTACATCTTGCGGCCGTAGATGCCCTGCACGGTCAGGCCCTTGAAGATGATCCGGTCCCAGTCCACGCCGGCGCCCTTGGGCAGGATGCCCAGCAGCGCGATCTTGCCGCCGTGGTACATGCACTCGAGCATGTCGTTGAAGGCGCGCGGGTTGCCGCTCATCTCCAGGCCCACGTCGAAGCCTTCCATGTGCAGGTCGGCCATCACGTCCCTGAGCGAGGTGTTGGCCACGTTGACCACGCGGGTGGCGCCCATGTCGGCGGCCAGCTTCAGGCGGTAGTCGTTGACGTCGGTGACGACCACGTTGCGCGCGCCGATGTGCTTGCAGATGCCGGCGGCGATAATGCCGATCGGGCCGGCGCCGGTGATCAGCACGTCCTCGCCGACCACGTCGAACTCCAGTGCGCAGTGCGCGGCGTTGCCGTACGGGTCGAAGAAGGCGGCCAGCTCGCTCGGGATCGGGTCCGGGATCGGCCACAGGTTGGAGGCCGGCATGACGATGTACTCGGCGAAGGCGCCGTCGCGGTTGACGCCGATGCCCACCGTGTGCGGACACAGGTGCGGGCGGCCGCCGCGGCAGTTGCGGCAGTGGCCGCAGACGATGTGGCCCTCGGCCGAGACGCGCTGGCCGATCCGGTAGCCGGTCACGCCCGGGCCCAGCTCGGCGATGCGGCCGACGAACTCGTGGCCGATCACCAGGCCCGGCCGGATGGTGCGCTGGCTCCACTCGTCCCACAGGTAGATGTGCAGGTCGGTGCCGCAGATGGCGGTCTTCTCGACCTTGATCAGCACCTCGTTCGGGCCCGGCGCGGGGACGGGCACCTCTTCCATCCAGATGCCCTTGGCGGGCTCGCGCTTGACCAGCGCCTTCATGGTCCGGGTCATGTTCCGACCTCGATGGGGAAAGGTGCGCATTATAGGTTGCCGGT
>NZ_PDWK01000034.1 GCF_010093135.1 Pseudoxanthomonas taiwanensis
TCCGCCAGGCCAAGTACGCGCGGCGCTACCTGGCCGAAGCCGCCTACCGGTTCAACCGTCGCTTCCGCCTGCATGAGATGCTGCCGCGACTGGCCACCGCCATGCTGCGCTGCAAGCCTTGCCCCGAACCGGTCTTGCGCGCTGCGAGCAATTTTCATGGCTGAGGGTCGGGGCTAATCAGGAAAGGAAAAGGCCCGGGTTTCCCCGGGCCTTGCACGTTTCCGGCGGGCCGGCCGCTCAGGCGCGGCGGGCCATCATCAGCTTCTTGATCTCGGCGATGGCCAGCGCCGGATTCAGGCCCTTCGGGCAGGTCCGAGTGCAGTTCATGATGGTGTGGCAGCGGTACAGCTTGAACGGGTCCTCCAGGTCGTCCAGGCGTGCACCGGTGTCCTCGTCACGCGAGTCCACGATCCAGCGGTAGGCCTGCAGCAGGATCGCCGGGCCTAGGTAGCGCTCGCCGTTCCACCAGTAGCTCGGGCAGCTGGTCGAGCAGCAGGCGCACAGGATACACTCGTACAGGCCGTCGAGCTTCTTGCGGTCCTCCGGCGACTGCAGCCGCTCGCGGTCCGGCGGCGGCGGGGTCTGGGTGCGGATCCAGGGCTTGATCGAGGCGTACTGCGCGTAGAAGTGGGTCAGGTCCGGGACCAGATCCTTCACCACCGGCATGTGCGGCAGCGGATAGATCGCGATGACCTCCTTGCGGCAGTCGGCGATGGCCTTGGTGCAGGCCAGCGTGTTGGTGCCGTCGATGTTCATCGCGCACGAGCCGCAGATGCCCTCGCGGCAGGAGCGGCGGAAGGTCAGGGTCGAGTCGATCTCGTTCTTGATCTTCAGCAGCGCGTCCAGAACCATCGGGCCGCACTTGTCGAGGTCGATCTCGTAGGTGTCGGTGCGCGGGTTGGCGCCGTCGTCCGGGTTCCAGCGGTACACCTTGAAGGTGCGCACACGCTTGGCACCGGCCGGCGCCGGGTGGTGCTTGCCCGGAGTGATGCGGGAATTCTTCGGGAGTGCGAACTCTGCCATTGGTCTGTCTCTCGCCCTGGCTCAGTACACGCGCGGCTTGGGCGGCACCACATCCACATCCTTGGTCAGGGTGTACATGTGCACCGGACGGTAGTCGAAGCTGCAGCGGCCCTTCTCGTCGACGGTCACCAGCGTGTGCTTCAGCCAGTTCTGGTCGTCGCGCTCGGGATAGTCCTCGCGGGCGTGGGCGCCGCGGCTCTCCGTGCGCTGCTCGGCCGAGTTGATGGTGGCCACCGCGTTGAGCAGCAGGTTGTACAGCTCGTAGGTCTCGATCAGGTCCGAGTTCCAGACCAGCGAACGGTCGGACACGCGGACGTCCTCGAAGCTGGCGAAGATGTCGGCCATCTTCTGGCAGCCCTCGCGCAGCGACTCGGCGGTGCGGAACACGGCCGCGTCGGCCTGCATGGTGCGCTGCATGCGCTCGCGGATGACCGCGGTCGGGGTGCCGCCGTTGGCGTTGCGCAGCCTGTCCAGCAGGGCCAGGGCCTTGTCGCAGGCCGAGGCCGGCAGGCGCTTGTGCGGGGCGCCCGGGCGGATGGTCTCGGCGCAGCGGTTGGCCACCGCGCGGCCGAACACCACCAGGTCCAGCAGCGAGTTGGAGCCCAGGCGGTTGGCGCCGTGCACCGACACGCAGGCGGCCTCGCCCACCGCGTACAGGCCCGGCACGACCACGTCCGGATCGTCGCCGACCTTGCGCCCCACCTCGCCGTGGTAGTTGGTCGGGATGCCGCCCATGTTGTAGTGCACGGTCGGGATGACCGGGATCGGCTCCTTGGTCACGTCGACGCCGGCGAAGATGCGGGCGCTCTCGGCGATGCCCGGCAGCTTCTCGTGGATGACCTCCGGACCCAGGTGGGTCAGATCGAGCAGGATGTGGTCCTTGTGCTCGCCCACGCCGCGGCCCTCGCGGATCTCCAGGGTCATCGCGCGGCTGACCACGTCGCGGCTGGCCAGGTCCTTGTAGTGCGGGGCGTAGCGCTCCATGAAGCGCTCGCCGTTGCAGTTGCGCAGGATGCCACCCTCGCCGCGCACGCCCTCGGTGATCAGGCAGCCGGCGCCGTAGATGCCGGTCGGATGGAACTGCACGAACTCCATATCCTGCATCGGCAGGCCGGCGCGCATCACCAGGCCGCCGCCGTCGCCGGTGCAGGTGTGGGCGGAGGTGGCGCTGAAGTAGGCGCGGCCGTAGCCGCCGGTGGCCAGCACCACGCCGTGGGCACGGAACAGGTGCAGGGTGCCCTCGGCCATGTCCAGGGCCAGCACGCCGCGGCACACGCCCTCCTCGTCGAACACGAGGTCGAGCGCGAAGTACTCGATCATGAAGCGGGCGTTGTGCGCCAGCGACTGCTGGTACAGCGTGTGCAGGATGGCATGGCCCGTGCGGTCGGCCGCGGCGCAGGTGCGCTGCGCCGGCGGGCCCTCGCCGAAGCGGGTGGTCATGCCGCCGAACGGACGCTGGTAGATCTTGCCGTCCTCGGTGCGGGAGAACGGCACGCCGTAGTGCTCCAGCTCGATGATGGCCGGGATGGCCTCGCGGCACATGTACTCGATGGCGTCCTGGTCGCCCAGCCAGTCCGAGCCCTTGATGGTGTCGTAGAAGTGGTAGCGCCAGTCGTCCTCGCCCATGTTGCCCAGCGCGGCGGAGATGCCGCCCTGCGCGGCCACGGTGTGCGAGCGCGTCGGGAAGACCTTGGTCAGGCACACCGTCTGCAGGCCCTTCTGGGCCAGGCCGAAGGTGGCGCGCAGGCCGGCGCCGCCGGCGCCGACGACGACCATGTCGTACTTGTGTTCGGTGATCTTGTAGGCGGACATCGTTCCGTATTCCCTTGTGCGGGCGCGCTCAGCCGGCCAGCGCGATGCGGGCCACTGCGAAGATGCTGACGATGGCGCCCAGCACCGCGATGAACTTCACGCTGACCTGGAGCGCCAGCGCGATCAGCGAATTGTGGACGTAGTCCTCCAGGACCACCTGCATGCCCAGCTGGGCATGCCAGAACATGGCCACCAGGAAGCCGACCAGCAGCACCGCGTTCCACGGACGCGAGACGGCGTCGGCGGCGGTCAGGTAGTCGGCACCGACCAGGCTGACCACGAAGCAGAGGAACCACACGCCCAGCAGCACCAGGGCGGTGGCGGTCAGCCGCTGGTGGACGAAGTGCTGGGTGCCGTGCTTGGCGGCGCCGAGGCCGCGGACGTTCTTGAGGGGAGTGCGGTAACGGCTCACGCGACACCTCCGGACAGGACGAAACCCCAGACCAGCGCGGTGATCACCACGCTGCCGATCAGCGACAGCCAGCTGCTGCGCACGAAGGTCGGGATGCTGAAGCCGATGGCGAAGTCCTGCACGATGTGGCGGATGCCGTTGCACAGGTGGTAGGCGAAGCACCAGGTCCAGCCCAGCAGGAACAGCTTGCCGTACCAGGCGCCGGCGTGGGCGGTGACGCAGCTCCAGGCGTTGGGACCCAGCATCAGCGCCAGCAGGCAGGCGGCGATGACCAACGCGCCCAGCGCAAGGACGATGCCGGTGGCTCGGTGCAGGATCGAGGTCACCATCTGCACCTGCCAGCGGTAGATCTGCAGGTGGGGTGACAGGGGGCGTTCGCGAGTGCTCATTCGCTGGCTCGTTGTCTCGGCTGTGCGGCCGTGGCGGCCGCGTGGCTGATGGCCGCTGCGTCAGAAATCGATGCAGCGGCCGTTCTTTTCCCAGTCCCCGTAACGCGTCGGCTCCGGCCCCTCGCGCCCGCCGATCTCCTTCGGCGGCGACTTGCCGGCATCATCCTTGGGCGGCTGTGTTCCGGATTCCGGTGCCTGTCCGGATTCGGGAACGTTGGAGGGATGGCCTATCATGGGACTCCTTGCGATGCAGCAAAGTTTAAGTCCCGCTGAACGTGCCTGACAACCAGCCCACTTCCCATGCCAACGCCGCAGGCCCGCGCACGGCCCTGCAAAGCCAGGTGCTGGCGCTGGATGGACCGGACGCGGTGGCCTTCGCCCACGCGCAGTTCTGCAACGACGTGGCCGCGCTGCCGCCAGGCCGCTGGCAGTGGAACGCGTGGCTGACGGCCAAGGGCCGGGTGGTCGCGCTGTTCGCGCTGCTGCGCACCGGCGAGCAGGCGCTGCGCCTGCTGCTGCCGGACATGGAGGCCGAGGAGCTGGCCCAGGCGCTGCGCCGCTACGTGTTCCGGCGCAAGGTCGCCATCACCCCGCGCCCTGACCTGCACGCCAGCGGCCGCCTCGCCGCGCCACTGCGGGCGCAGGGACCCGTACTGGATGGTACGGAGGAGGACGACCTGGAGCTGGACTTCGGCGGCCCCGCCCTGCCCCGCAGCCTGTACCTCTCGCGCCGGCCGGCGGATGCCGATGCCGCGCAGGCCGAGGCCTGGGCCGCGGCCGACCTGCGCCTGGGCCTGCCGCGCCTGCCGGCGGCGCAGCGCGAGCAGTGGACGCCGCAGCAGCTGTCGCTGGAGCGGCTGGCCGCCTACAGCGTGCGCAAGGGCTGCTATCCGGGCCAGGAGATCGTGGCGCGCACCCATTTCCTGGGCAAGGCCAAGCGCGGCCTGGTCCTGCTGCGGGTGCCCGCGGGCACCGTCCCGGGCGCGGAGGTGGCGCAGGCCGGCGCCACGGTCGGCACCGTGGTCAGCGCCGCCGGCCACGATCCGCGCCTGGCCCTGGCGGTACTGCCGCTGGAACGCGACACCAGCGCGCCGCTGCAGGTGGACGGCGCCGAAGCCGTGCCCGAACCCTTCGTCGAGGGCCTGGCCCGCGCCTGAGCGCTCAGGGCCCCAGCCGGGCGCCGCCGTCCGGATCGAAGAAATGCAGGTGCGCCGGGTCGGCGCGCAGGTCCAGCTCCGCGCCCGGCGCAGGCAGGTCCTGCGGGGCCAGCCGCGCCACCAGGGACCGGCCGGCGAAGTCCAGGTGCAGGTAGGCCTCGCTACCCACCGGCTCGACCACCTCCACCCGTGCCCGCAGTCCGCCCCGTGGATGCGGCTGCAGGTGTTCCGGCCGCACCCCCAGCACCACCCGCCGGCCCAGCCAGGCCGCGGGCACCTCCACGCCGGGCAGCGGCACCGTGGCCCCGCCTTCCAGTGCCAGGCCCAGGCCGCCGTCGCCGCCGCGCAGCTCGCCCTCGAGCATGTTCATCGCCGGACTGCCGAGGAAGCCGGCCACGAACAGGTTGGCCGGCCGCTGGTACAGCGCCATCGGCGTGTCGATCTGCTGGATGCGGCCGCCGTCCAGGACCACGATGCGCTGTCCCAGGGTCATGGCCTCCACCTGGTCGTGGGTCACGTACACCATGGTCGCGCCCAGGCGCTGGTGCAGGCGCGCGATCTCGGTGCGGGTGGAGTGGCGCAGCTTGGCGTCCAGGTTGGACAGCGGCTCGTCCAGGAGGAACACCGCCGGCTCGCGCACCAGCGCCCGGCCCAGGGCCACGCGCTGGCGCTGGCCGCCGGACAGCTCGCGCGGGCGCTTGTCCAGCATGGATTCCAGCCCCAGCATCGCCGCCGCCTCCCGTACCCGGCGCTCGATCTCGGCGCGGGGATGGCCGCGCAGCTTCAGGCCGAAGGCCAGGTTTTCGGCCACGGTCATGTGCGGATACAGGGCGTAGCTCTGGAAGACCATGGCGATGTCGCGGTCGCGCGGGGCCACGTCGTTGACCACGCGGCCGCCGATGCGCAGGGTGCCGGCGCTGATCTCCTCCAGCCCGGCGATCATGCGCAGCAGGGTGGACTTGCCGCAGCCGGACGGCCCGACCAGCACCAGCAGCTCGCCGTCGGCGATGTCGAACGTGGCCCCGTGCACCGCCACGTGGCCGTTGTCGTACACCTTGCGCACGTCCTCCAGCTGCACTTCCGCCATCGCCTTCCTCCGTCTGCCGCCGGGCGCGCCCGGCACCGGCTGCCGATGATGTCACGCCGGCGCGCCCGCCGGCGTGTGCGGCGCCATGAAACGTTCCACGGGCAACCGTCGCCATGCGCCCGCGCGCCGCCGCCACGGTCACTGGACAAGGCCGGCGATGGGCGGTGATATTCGGGTGCTTTCGGCGCCAAGCCCATCCACGTCCCGCACCGCGCCGCGCGCGGGCACGCCACGAGGAAACCGAAGCCCGATGCCACACACGGAAGCCCACCGGATGCACGACACCCTGCTGCTGTTCGGCGCCACCGGCGACCTGGCGCAACGCTACCTGTTCCCGTCGCTGCTGCGCCTGCAGGAGGACGGCCTCCTGCCGGAGGACTTCCGCATCCGCGCGCTGGCGCTGTCCCCGCACGATACCGACAAGTTCCGCGGCATCCTGCGCGAGCGCTTCGCCCAGCCGGGCCCACGGGTGCCGGACCCGGCACAGGTGGAGGCGTTCCTGCAGCGGGTGGACTACCGATCGGTGGACATGCGCGACCCGGAGTCGGTGGCCGCGGCGGTGCGCGACCTGGTGTCGCGCCGCTGCGTCAGCTACCTGTCGATCCCGCCGGGGCTGTACGTGAGCACCTGCCAGGGCCTGGCCCTGGGCGGCGCGCTGGAAGCGCCGGCCCGGCTGATGCTGGAGAAGCCCATCGGCCACGACCTGGCCTCGGCGCGCGAGATCAACGCCACCATCGGCCGGCTGATCGACGAGGACCGCATCTTCCGCATCGACCATTACCTGGGCAAGGCGGCGGTGCAGAACCTGCTGGCCCTGCGCTTCGGCAACACCCTGCTGGAGGCGGTGTGGAACCGCAACTACATCGACTCGGTGCACATCCTGGTGTCCGAGAGCGAGGGCGTGGACGGGCGCAACGCCTACTACGCCCGTTCCGGCGCCCTGCGCGACATGGTGCAGAGCCACATCCTGCAGCTGCTGTGCCTGGTGGCGATGGAGCCGCCCTCCTCGCTGGAGGCCGACCGCATCCGCGACGAGAAGGTGAAGGTGCTGCGCGCGCTGCGCCCGCTGGGCCCGGCCGACGCGCGCCGCCACAGCGTGCGCGGCCGCTACGGCGCGGGCACCATCAACGGCGCCCCGGTGCCGGCCTATGCGCCGCCGGATGACAGCGATGTCGAAACCTTCGTCGCGGTCACCGCGCACATCGACAACTGGCGCTGGGCGGGGGTGCCGTTCCACCTGTGCACCGGCAAGCGCATGGCCGAGCGCTCCACGGTGGTGACCGTCACCCTCAAGCCGGTGACCCACTGGCTGTTCGAGCACCCGGACCGCGACAATGCCGTGCCCAACCGCCTGATCTTCCGCCTGCAGCCGCAGGAGGACATCGAGCTGGGCCTGATGAGCAGCCTGGCCGGCCCGGAGTGGGGCACCCTGGAGCTGCATCCGCTGGAGCTGGAGCTGTCCTCGCAGACCGGGCAGAACCGCCGCATCGCCTACGAGCGCCTGTTCCTGGACGCCCTGCACGGCAACCACGCCCTGTTCGTCCGCAACGACGAGGTCGAGGCCGCCTGGGCCTGGATTGACAGCGTAGTCAATGCCTGGCGCGAGGGCGGCGTGCCGCTGCAGACCTACCCGGCCGGCAGCTGGGGCCCGGAGAACGCGTCCTGCTTCCTGCCGGCGCGCTTCGACGCCCGCTCGCAGCCGGCGCCGTGCCACGGGGCATGAGCATGGCCACGCCGTTCCTGATCGCCGACATCGGCGGCACCAACGCCCGCTTCGGCCTGGCCGATCCGCAGGCCGACGTGCCGCTGCTGGAAGGCAGCGTGCACGAGTTCGCGGTGGCGCAATTCCCGTCGCTGGCCGACGCGGCACGGCACTACCTGGCGCAGGTGGACGCGCGCGCGCGCCATGGCGTGTTCGCCGTGGCCGGCCGGGTGGACGGGGACGAGGCCCGCATCACCAACCATCCCTGGGTGATCTCGCGCAGCCGCACCCGCGACATGCTCGGCTTCGAGCACGTGCAGCTGATCAACGACTTCGCCGCCCAGGCCATGGCCATCACCCTGCTGCGCGCCGGGGACGTGGTGCCGGTGGGCGGGGTCGGCTGGAGCCCGGCGCCGCTGGACCAGCCGCGCACCTACGCGGTGCTGGGCCCGGGCCCCGGCCTGGGCGTGGGCGGGCTGCTGGTCCGCGACGGCCGCTGCTACCCGCTGGAGACCGAGGGCGGGCACGTCAGCTTCCCGCCCGGTACGCCGGAGGAGATCCGCATCCTGGAGATCCTCTCGGCGCAGTTCGGCCGCGTGTCCAACGAGCGGCTGGTCTGCGGCCCCGGACTGGTCAACATCCACCGCGCCCTGTGCGAGATCGCCGGCGTGGACCCGGGCCTGCTGCAGCCGCGCGACGTGACCGCCCGCGCCGCCCAGGGCGACCCGCTGGGCATGCGCGCGGTGGACGTGTTCTGCGCCGTGTTCGGCGCCATCGCCGGTGACCTGGTGCTGACCTTGGGCGCCTGGGACGGCGTGTTCCTCACCGGCGGCCTGGTGCCGAAGATGCTGGACTTCCTGCGCCATTCCGGCTTCCGCCAGCGCTTCGAGTACAAGGGCCGGTTCTCGCCGACCATGGCGCGGGTGCCGTCGCTGGCTGTGCTGCATCCGCACGCCGGCCTGCTCGGCGGCGCGGCCTACGCCGCCGACCTGCAGCGCCGGGGGGTGATCGCATGATCGACGATCCGCGCATCGAATGGATCGCGCACCCGGATGCCGAGTCCTGGGTGCACGGCGTGGCCGCCGAGATGGAACAGGTGCTGGCCGAGGAGCTGGCCGCGCGCGGCGCGGCGCGCATGCTGCTGTCCGGCGGCACCACGCCGGCGCCGGTGGACGCGCAGCTGGCGGTGGCGCCGCTGGACTGGCCGCAGGGGACCGTCGGCCTGGTGGACGAGCGCTGGCTGTCGCCACAGGACAGCGCCAGCAACCCCCGCCTGGTGCGCGAGTGCCTGCTCGAGCGCGCCGAGATCGGCCACTTCGAGCCGCTGGTGCGCGAGGGCCTGTCCCTGCCGGAGGCGGTGCACGCCGCCAACCTGGAGGCCGGCCACGCGCCGGACGCCTGCCTGGCGGTGCTGGGCATGGGCCACGACGGCCACACCGCCTCCCTGTTCCCCGGCTCGCGCGACCTGGACCGCGCCCTGGCCAGCCCCCTGCCCTACGCGGCACTGGACGCCAGCGGCCGCCCGGTGGCCGGCGACTGGCCGCTGCGCATCACCCTCCCCCCCGCCGGCCTGGCCCGCACCCGCCACCGCCTGCTGCTGCTGCGCGGCGCGGCCAAGCGCGAGGTGCTGCAGCGCGCCCTGGCCGGCGAGGACGTGCGGGAAATGCCCATCCGCGTGGTCCTGGGCCTGCCGGGCCGGCCGCTGCGCGTGCACTGGTGCCCCTGATGGCGGCCGTCCCGACTCCGTGCCAGCACGCCCCGGCCGCGCCGCCGCCACGGCGCGCGGGCCGAAGACCGGGCCACCCGCATCCGCCGCCGGCCTGAGTCCGGCGCCCGCGCCGCCATCCCGCCTTCCCTCCCCGGACCGCCATGAGCCTGCATCCCCAGATCGAAGCCGTCACCGAACGCATCCGCCGCCGCAGCGCCGCTTCGCGTGCCGCCTACCTGGCCGGCATCGAGCAGGCGCTGCGCGAGGGCCCCACCCGCGCTCCGCTCAGCTGCGCCAACCTGGCCCACGTGTTCGCCGCCTGCGCCGAGCACGACAAGGCCCGCCTGCGCGGCAGCCAGGCGCCCAACCTCGGCATCATCACCGCCTACAACGACATGCTCTCGGCGCACCAGCCGTACGAGCATTACCCCGAACGGATCCGCGCCCTGGCCCGCGCCCTGGGCGCCACCGCGCAGGTGGCCGGCGGCGTGCCGGCCATGTGCGACGGCGTCACCCAGGGCCGCCCGGGCATGGAGCTGTCGCTGTTCTCGCGCGACGTCATCGCCCAGGCCACCGCCGTGGGCCTGAGCCACGACGCCTTCGACGCGGCGGTGTTCCTGGGCATCTGCGACAAGATCGTGCCCGGCCTGCTGATCGGCGCCCTGGCCTTCGGCCACCTGCCGGCGGTGTTCATCCCCTCCGGGCCGATGCCCTCGGGCATCCCCAACAGGAGGAAGGCCGAGGTGCGCGAGCGCTACGCCGCCGGCCAGGCCAGCCGCGAGGAGCTGCTGGAGGTGGAGGCGCAGTCCTACCATTCGCCGGGCACCTGCACCTTCTACGGCACCGCCAACTCCAACCAGGTGCTGTTGGAGGCGATGGGCGTGCAGCTGCCCGGCAGCTCGTTCGTCAACCCCGGCACGCCGTTGCGCGCGGCGCTGGACGAGGCGGCGGTGCGCCGCGTGCTGCAGATGACCGCACTGGGCGACGACTACCGCCCGCTCGGCCGGCTGATCGACGAGCGCGCCATCGTCAACGCCATCGTCGCGCTGATGGCCACCGGCGGCTCCACCAACCACACCATCCACTGGATCGCGGTGGCGCGCGCGGCCGGCATCGTCCTGACCTGGGACGACATGGACCAGATCTCGCAGGTGGTGCCGCTGCTGGCCCGCGTGTACCCCAACGGCGAGGCCGACGTGAACCGCTTCCAGGCCGCCGGCGGCACCGCCTTCGTGTTCCGCGAGCTGCTCGACGCCGGGCTGATGCACGAACTGCCCACGGTGGTGCCCGGCGGCATGCGCGAGTACACCCGCGAGCCGCGCCTGGCCGACGGCGCGCTGGCCTGGGCGCCGGGCGCGGCCAGCTCGGCCGACGAATCGGTGGTGCGGCCGGTGACCGCGCCGTTCGAGGCCCAGGGCGGCCTGCGCCTGCTGCGCGGCAACCTCGGCCGCGCCCTGATCAAGCTCTCGGCGGTCCAGCCCGAGCACCGCCGCGTCGAGGCCCAGGCGGTGGTGGTGGACGCCCCGCAGAAGCTCAACAAGCTGCACGCCGCCGGCGTGCTGCCACGCGACTTCGTGGCCGTGGTCCGCTACCAGGGCCCGCGCGCCAACGGCATGCCCGAGCTGCACTCGCTGGCGCCGCTGCTGGGCATGCTGCAGAACCAGGGCCGCCGGGTCGCCCTGGTCACCGACGGCCGCCTGTCCGGCGCCTCGGGCAAGATCCCGGCGGCCATCCACGTCACCCCCGAGGCCGCCCGCGGTGGCCCGATCGGCAAGGTCCGCGACGGGGACGTCATCCGCCTGGACGCCGAGGCCGGCACCCTGGAGGTGCTGGTGGACGCGGCGGAATGGAACGCGCGCGGATACGCGCCCAACACCAGCCCGGCCGGCCACGACCTGGGCCGCAACCTGTTCGCCTTCAGCCGCGCCAACGTCGGCCCGGCCGACCAGGGCGCGCTGTCCATCTCCTGCGGCCCGCCGGCGCCCGATGGCACACCGTGGAACTACGACGCCGAATACGAGCTGGGCGGCGCCGCGGAGGCGGTGCTGGCCCCGCACGACGCCAAGGACGCCTGAGCCGCACGCGCGGCTAGAATCCCGGACAGCACGCTCCACCCGCACGGAACCCGTACCCGATGAGCATCGCCCAGACCCAGTCCCAGGCCGAACAGCTGCTGCACCAGGCCGGCATCCTGCCGGTGGTCACCGCCGACAGCGTGGACGAGGCGCGACGGCTGTCCGCCGCACTGCTGGAAGGCGGGCTGACCGCGATCGAGCTGACCCTGCGCACACCGGCCGCGCTGGACGCGCTAGTGGCGCTGAAGAAGGAACTGCCCGGCATCGCCGTGGGCATGGGCACGGTGCTGACCGTCGAGCAGATGGAGAAGTGCATCGAGCTGGGCGCCGACTTCCTGGTCACGCCCGGCACGCCGCCGGAACTGGCCGAGGCGCTGGCCAGGGCACCGGTGCCGGCCGTGCCCGGCGGCGCCACGCCGACCGAGTTCATGGCGCTGATGGCGCGCGGCTTCCGCGTGTGCAAGCTGTTCCCGGCCAACGCCGCCGGCGGCCTGGCCATGGTCCGCGGTCTGGCCGGCCCGCTGGCCGGGCTGAAGCTGTGCCCCACCGGCGGCATCACCGAGGACACCGCGCCCGAGTTCCTGGCCCAGCCGAACGTGGTCTGCGTGGGCGGTTCGTGGATGGTGCCCGGGACCTGGCTCAAGGCCGGCGAGTGGGACAAGGTCCGCGCCTCCGCGGCGAAGGCCGCCGGCATCGTCGCCGCGGCGCGCCAGGCCGCCTGAGTGCGCCTCAGCCCGCCGGCGGCGGGAACTCCAGCACCAGGCGCTGCCCGCGCCACAGCCGCGCCTGCAGCAGATACCAGGCCACCAGCAGCAGGCCGAGCTGCCACTCCAGCGCGTTCCCCACCCGGTCCTGCAGGGCGCGGTCGCGCAGCAGCGCGTCCGCGGCGACGCTGGCCACGCCCAGCAGCAGCATGCCCGCGCACACCGCGCACATGGCCCGCCACAGGGCCGGCCGGCGCGCAGCGCCCACCTGCCGCCAGCACTGCAGGAAGCGCAGCTGCGCCAGGAAGCCGCAGCCGAAGAACACGGTGATGCCGTACCGGCGCAGGAAGGCGTAGGCCGCGCCGTCGCTGCCGAGGAAGGTGGCGTACACCGCCAGGGCCGAGGCCGCCAGTGCGCCCAGCGCCACCAGCAGGCGTTCCGGCGCGGCGGACACCCAGCGCGCCGCCAGCCACCAGTGCGCGGCCAGCAGCAGCGCGCACGGCGGCACCAGCAGGCGGAACAGGGCATTGCCCAGGCTGTGGCGCGCGGCGCGGCTGATCGAGGTGCAGCCGTGCAGGTACGGGATGCAGGCCTCGACGTGGCCGGCGCGCAACGACAGCCACCAGACCAGATGCGCGGCCAGCAGCAGCGCCAGCGCGACCAGCAGCGGCAGCAGTCCCGGGCGGATGGATGCGCGCGCCATGGTGCCTCCCTCGCGCGCGGCGCCGGCGGTTGCTACGGCCCCGGTGCCGCGACGCGCACCCTGGCGCCGGCGCGGGTGATGCGCAACTCCCCGTCCTCCCAGGCCGCCGGCCGGCCGTCGATGGTGGTGGCGCCCGGCGCCCCCGCGTACGGCCATGGCAGCACCAGCCCGCCCGGCGGCAGGTCCGCGCCGGCGGCCACGTCCAGGTGCAGCGCGCCGTCCACGCGGCGCAGCGCATAGCCCAGGCGCCCCCAGGGCGTGTGCAGCCCCTCCACGGCGATGCCCTCCCCGTCCAGCCAGTCCGCCGGCACGCCGGCGGCCAGCACCAGGCTGGCGTCGCGCTCGCGCACGTAGGCGAACATGTCCAGGGCCGAGCGCAGGAAGTCGGAGGCCACCCAGGCGTGCGGCAGGTCGCCGACGAAGAACGGCTTGCGCGGGGTGGACGAAACCACCTCGGCCCACTGGTTCCAGGCCGGTGGCACGCGGTCGGCGAAGAAGTACTCGGTCGCCTGCCAGGCGCGCGCGCGCCAGCCCAGGCGCACGAAGGCGGCCACGTTGCGCCATTCGTAGGGCGTGTAGTCCTTCCATTCGCGCAGGCCGTCACGGCGCTCCACGAACTGCCGCCAGTAGCGTTCGAAGGTGTTCTCCAGCAGGTCGCGCGGCAGCCAGTCCTGCTCGCCGCCGGGGGCCAGGGCAATGGTGGTCGAGGTCGGGTCGAAATCGCCCAGCTCGGCCGCGCCGGGCAGGTAGTCGATACCGTGCCGGCGCACCGCGGCCTGCAGCGAGGCGGCCAGGTCGGCGCGGAAGCGGTCGCGCGCGGCGGCCATGCGCCGCGCCTCGGCCTCGCGGCCCAGCGCCCTGGCGATCTCCACCGCGTCCTTGTAGCCGCGCAGCGCCCAGAAGTTGTCCCAGTACGAGTGCATCGGCTTGGCCGAATAGCCCTCGTGGCTGATCGAGGCCGGCATCATCCCGAAGAAGGCCGGGTTGCGGCGGCGGTTGGCCGCGGTGCGCTCGCTGGCGGCCAGCCGTTCCATGTAGGCGAACGCCCCCTCCACGTGCGGCCACATCCGCTCCAGGAAGGCGCGGTCGCCGGTGTAGCGCCAGTACTCGGCGATGGCGAAGATCAGTTGGCCATGGCTGTCGTTCTCCGGCACCGGGTCGCTGCCGCGCGCGTCCACGCAGCACGGCACCTTGCCGTTGGCGAACTGGTACGGCGCGTACCATTCCAGGTACTGGCGCACCACCTCCGGGCGGCCCAGGCGCAGCAGTCCCTCGGCGATCATCGCCCCGTCGCGGATCCAGCTGCGCGAGTACGAGCGCGTGCCCGGCTGCAGGCGCGGGCCGACGCGCGAGATGAGCATGTGTGCCAGCGCGGTGCGCACGGTGTCGGCCAGCTCCCGCCCTTGCGGCGGCAGGCGCAGCGCCACCTGGCCCAGGCGCTGCCGCCACATGGCCTCGACCTCGGCCTGCGCCCTTGCGGCATCGAAGCCGGCCGGCAGCCGCGCCTGTCCGGACAGCGGCGCCACCAGCGCCACCTCGCGGCTCTCGCCCGGGGCCAGGCGCCAGCGGTACAGCAGCATGCCCGAGGCCAGTCCCGCCGGATCCTCGGCCGCGGTGTCCGCCGGGATGTCGCCCGCGGCCAGCCGCTGCACCTCCAGCCCGGACTCGAACGGGGTGGCGAAGGCCGCGTCCGGCGCCTGCGTGGCGAACACGCGCGGCCGCCCGTCCACCTCCACGGTGGTTCCGTCCATGCGCAGGCGGTGGATGGGACTGACACCGCCCACGGTGTTGAGGAACTGGCTGGGCGGGTTGACCTGCAGCGGCCGCACCGCCAGCGCCAGGGTATACTCGCGTGGGTGCGCCCCCGGGTTGGACAGGCGGTAGCGCGCCACCAGCCGCGCGTCCTCCGGGCTGCCGTGGGCGAACACCTGCACCTGCAGCGGCACTTCCGGGCCGCCCGCCTTCGCCGTCCACTCCACCCGCGGCATGGGCAGGCCGCCCTCGGGCAGCGCCTGCCGCGGTTGCACGTCGGCCCAGGCGTACACGCGCCCGTCCAGCAGCACGAACGGCTCGATGCTGAAGCCCCCGCGCGCCACCTCCACCGCGCCGTCCTCGCCCACCAGGCCCTGCTCCAGGCCGCCGTCCAGGCCGACGATGGTCCAGTACGGCTGCTCGCCGCTGAAGCCGCGCGGCAGCCAGCCGCGCGGCAGTTCCGCCGCCACCGCCCTGAGCATGTCGTTGGGATGTGCGGAGAAGGCCAGCGGCTGCACCCGGGCCTCGGCCAGGGCGAAGCGGCCCTCCCCTTCGAAGGCCAGGGCGATGCGTCGCGCCTCGGCCTCCGGCAGGGCGATCCAGTCCGTCCCGCCGCGCCCGCGCGTCACCTGGTGGACGGGCCGCCACCGTCCCTGGCCGTCCTCCAGCTCCACCGTGTAGCGCGCCACCCGCCGCCGCGCGTCGGCCCAGCGCAGCACCAGGCCGCCGAACTCGCGCACCTGGCCCAGGTCCAGCACCAGGCGCTGGGCGCCGGCCGCCTCCCAGGCGGTGGCCGGATCGCCGTCGATGGCGCGGACCGGGTCGCCAGAGCCGGCCTGCGCGGCCACCGCCGCCGGCGGCGTGGCCGGCTCCGGCGGCAGCGGCTCGAAGCGCAGCTGGTCGAAGCACACGCTGCCGCGCCCGCCGGCGTTGTTGTAGACCGTGAACTCGATCCTGGCGCTGCGGCGGAGCACGCGGTCGGGATCCGGGCCCCAGGCCTTGTCGATGTGGCGGGCACGGTAACGCACCTCCGTCCACTCCCTGGGCCAGGCGTAGCGCGGGCGGTTGACCCACCAGACGTTGTCGCCGCTGGCGTCGATCAGCTTGAACTGCAGGTCGTTGGCCGGCGAGTCGCCGCGCAGATGGAAGGTGAAGCGGTAGTTGCCCGGGTACTCCAGCGGCAGGTCGCGCTGGATGCCCACGTGGCCGGAGACGCCGTTGAAGTCGTAGTCCAGGCACAGCGCCCGGCCCTGCCCGCCGTCGGCCTGGCGCAGGCTGCCGCTGACCTGGTCGGACACCCCCACGGTCCAGGCCGAGGCGTCCTCGAACCCGTCCAGCAGCCGCGCCTGCGCGGCCGCCTCCGGCCGCGCCACGGCCGCCAGCACCACGAGCGCGGGCACCCGCCAGGCACCTTTCGCCATCACCACCTCCATCAGCCCTTGACGCTGCCCAGCAGCAGCCCCTGGATGTAGTAGCGCTGCAGCAGCAGGAACAGCAGCAGCACCGGCAGCACGGTGACCACCGCACCGGCCATCATCATCTCCACGTCCATGATGTGCTCGCGCGAGAGCGAGGCCAGCGCCACCGGCAGGGTGTAGTGCGCCTGGTCGGTGAGCACGATCAGCGGCCACATGAAGTCGTTCCACGCCGCCATGAAGGTGAAGATGGCCAGGGTCACCAGCACCGGCTTGAGCATGGGCAGCACGATCCGGAAGAAGATGCGCCACTCCCCCGCCCCGTCGATGCGCGCCGCCTCCAGCAGCTCGTCCGGGATCGAGCGGGCGTACTGGCGCACCAGGAAGATGCCGAACACGCCGGCCAGCGCCGGCAGGACCACGCCGCCGAAGCTGTTGACCAGCCCTAGCTGCTTCATCATCAGGAACAGCGGCAGCATCGCCACCTGCGCCGGCACCACCAGCGCCGCCAGCAGCAGCTGGAACACCCGGTCGCGGCCGCGGAAGCGCAGCTTGGCGAAGGCGTAGCCGGCCAGCGTGTTCACCAGCAGCGAGCCCACGGTGATGCTGCCGGCCACCAGCAGGCTGTTGGCGAAATTGCGGCCCATGCCGGTGCGCGCGAACAGGGCACGGTAGTTGTCCAGGGTGGCGGCCGAGGGCAGCAGCGGCGGCGGGAAGCGGCTGGCCTCGCCGGCGGGCATGAACGACACGGCCACCATCCACAGCAGCGGCGCCAGGGCGACCGTGGCCAGGCCCAGCAGCGCCAGGTTGACCAGCAGCGCGTGCCAGCGCGACTGCCCCACCTGCCGGCTCATACCGCCCCCTTGCGCCGGCCCAGGCGCAGCATCAGCGTGGTGGCCGCCAGGATGACCAGGAACAGCAGGAAGGCCACGGCCGAGGCACGGCCCAGGTTCCACCACTTGAAGCCTTCCTCGAACATGAAGTACAGCACGCTGACGGTGCTCTGCAGCGGATCGCCGCGGGTCATCACGTAGGGCTCGGCGAACAGCTGGAAGTAGCCGGAGACGGTGATCACGCCCACCACCAGCAGCACCGGCCCAAGCTGCGGCAGGGTGATGTGCCGGAACTGCTGCCACCGCGAGGCGCCGTCGATGCGCGCGGCCTCGTACAGGTCCTGCGGGATGGCCTGCAGGCCGGCCAGGAATATCACCATGTTGTAGCCGAAGTTCTTCCACACGGCGAACAGGATGATGGTGGGCATGGCCCAGCGCGGGTCGCCCAGCCAGTCCACCGGGGCGATGCCCAGGTGGCCCAGTGCCCAGTTCACCAGGCCGTAGCTGGTGTGGAACAGGTAGCGCCAGATCACCGCCACCGCCACCAGGGTGGTCACCACCGGCGCGAACAGCGCGGTGCGGAACAGCGCCTTCAGCCGCGCCACCGGCGCGTTGAGCAGCAGCGCCGCGCCCAGTGACACCGCCACCGACAGCGGCACGCCCACCACCACGAAGTAGCTGGTGTTCCACAGCGACTTCCAGAACAGCGGCGTGCGCAGCAGCGCCAGGTAGTTGTCCAGCGCGACGAAGCGCAGGTTGCGCATGTCGGCCAGCGCGTACAGGTCGAAGTCGGTCAGGCTCAGGGCCAGGGCCGAGAGCACCGGCAGGCCGAAGAACAGGCCGATCACCAGCAGCGCCGGCCCCGCGAACATCCATCCGGCCAGGCTGCGGTTCATGGCGCCGCCTCCGCCACCGCGCCGTGGGCGCGCACCCAGCGGCGTTTCTCCAGGATCGCGTCCACCCGCGCGTCCAGCTCGCGCACCGCCACGTCCTGCGGCAGGCCGCCCCGCACCACCTGCTCGGTGACCAGGCGCATCTCCTGCACGATGCGCTCCCATTCCAGCACCTTGGGCGTGGGCCTGGCCCGCTCCAGCTGGTCGCGGAAGGCGCGCGCCAGCTCGTCCTGGGCCAGGGCCGGGTGCTCCCAGGTGCTGCGCCGCGGCGGCAGGTTGCCGATCAGGGCGTGGAAACGCTGCTGCACGTCCGGCCGCGAGAGGAACTCCACCAGCTTCCAGGCCTGCGCCTTGCGCGGCGAGGTGCGGAACAGCACCAGCGCGGTGCCGCCGGCGATGCCCGCGCCCGGGCCGTCCGGGCCGGGCAGCGGCATCGTGCCCCACTGCCCTTCCAGTTCCGGCGGCTGCCGGCGGCGGAACTCGCGGATGTTCCAGGGACCGGACAGGTAGAAGGCGTAGAAGCCGTTGAAGAACTCGTCCCAGACGTTGGAGATCTGCGTCTCGGACATCTTCGGCGCCCAGCCCTGCTCGAAGACGTTGGCGTAGAAGGCCAGGGCGCGGCGGAAGCCGGCGCTCCGGAAGTTGCCGCGGGTATCGCCCTCGCGCAGCAGCGGGTCGTCCTGCTGCAGGGCCAGCGACAGCTGCTGCTCGAACTCGTTGAGCGGCATCAGGATGGCGTAGCGTCCCGGGCCGACGTGGCGCTTGACCGCGGCCATGGCCTGTTCCCACTCGGCCCAGGTGCGCGGCGGCCGATCCACCCCGGCCGCGGCCAGCAGGTCCTTGCGGTAGAACAGCAGGCGTGTGTCCACGTACCAGGGCACGCCCACCGGTTCCCCGTCCACCACCGCGGTGTCCCAGATGCCGGGGAAGTAGTCCTGCGGCTCGACCACCGCCGAGGCATCCACGTACGGCTGCAGCGGCTCCAGCGCGCCGAGCGTGGCGAACTCCGGGATCCAGGTGTTGCCCAGCTGGCACACGTCCGGCAGCGCGCCGGCGGCGAAGGCGGTCAGCAGCTTCTCGTGCGCGGCGGTCCAGGGGATCTGCTGGATCTCCACGCGCAGGCCCGTCTGGCGTTCGAACTCGGGCACCAGCTCGGCCACCACCTCGGCCTCGCGGCCCATGGCCCAGAACCGGATCGGCTCGTCGGCGGGCTGGCGCGCGCAGCCGGCCAGCAGCCCGGCCAGCAGCAGCCGGCAGGCCCACACCGGCAACGACGGCAGGCGCATGGAACCGGTCACGGCGGCGGTTGCGCGCGTTCGGAGCCGGGCTGCCGCTCCTGGCGCTGCTGTTCCTTGAGCTGGGCCTCGGCCGCGGCGGCGCGCGACTCGGCCATGCCCAGCTCGCGCGCCAGCGCGGCGTTCGGGTTCACCGCCTCGTCCTCCGCCTCGTCCTCCGGCGACAGCCAGCCGCCGCGGAAGCCGGCCCGCTCCAGCCCGCGGCGGATGTACGGGCTCTTCTTCATCACCGACCAGACGAACTCGTTGCGGTAGTTGGCGATCATCGCCAGGATCGGCCCCTGGTCGATGGCGATGTAGTCGCTGGCCACCCAGCCCTTGCCCGGCACCAGGCGCCCGGTCTTGAGCGGGATGTCGAAATCGAAGCTGGGGTTGAACGAATCCAGGAAGCCGTAGCTGGAGTACAGGTACTCACCGTAGCGGCGGTGCATCTCCTCGGTGGCGGGGATGACCACCTCCGGCGCGAACACGATCGAGGAGATCGCCGCGGTCGGCGCAATGGTGCCGTCGTCGAAGTTCTCGCGCAGGCCGGCCCCGCGCGAGGAATAGTGGCGGAACTCGCGCTCCTCGCCGCGGTAGATCTGGCGTGTGTTCTGCGGGCCGTCGCTGGCGGTCAGACCCCAGACGTTCTCGCCGTAGTCCTTCCACTTCATCGGATTGGCGATGGCGTACTCGCGCTGGGCCAGGGCGGCGCGGCGGCTGTTGAGGAAGTAGTCGATGCCGCGCTCGCGCATGTACTGGTCCTGGATGTCGCGGAAGTCGATCCAGACGTGGCTGTACTGGTGACCGAACAGCGGGCCGAAGCTCAGGTACTCCTGGCCGTAATACACGCCCCAGTCGTTGTTGTAGGTACGCGCCCAAACCGTCCAGGCCTCCGGCTCCACCGGGTGGGTCGGCGAGCCCAGGGCCAGGATGTACAGCAGCATGGCCTCGTTGTAGCCCATCCAGTCGTGCTGGATGAACCCGCTCTCCGGGAACCAGCCCATCGAGATCAGTGGCGGGCGCACCTGCCGCCACTTCCACTCCACCCGCCGGTACAGCTGGTCGGCGATGCGGCGGATCTCCTGCTCGCGCGGGTCGTCGCCCTCGTAGTAGGCCTGGGCGAACAGCACGCCCATCATCAGGATCGCGGTGTCCACGCTCGACAGCTCCACCCAGCTGTCGTAGCGGTGGCCGTTCTGCATGTCCAGGAAGTGGTAGAAGAAGCCCTTGTGGCCGGCGCGCCCGGTGCGTTGCGGCCCCTGCGGTGCGTCGCGCAGGAAGCGCAGCGTGGTCAGGGTGCGGTCCACCGCCTGGGTGCGGCTGACCCAGCCGTTCTCGATGCCGATCGGGTACGCGGTCAAGGCGAAGCCGATCGCGGCCACCGAGGCGAACGGCCGCGAGGGGTAGCGGTCCGGGGTCAGGCCGTTCTGCTCGTTGGTGGTATCCCAGAAGAACTGGAAGGTCCGCTTCTCGATGTCGCGGAACAGCGGCGGCAGCTCCGGCCGCGGCGGGCGTTCCGGCAGCACCGGCTCGATTAGGATCACGTCGGGCTTGGGTTTGGGCGGTTCCGGCGGCTGCGGCGGCTCGCGCCGGCAGCCGGCCAGCGCCAGCAGCAGCGCCGCCAGCGCGAGGAACCCTGCTTGCCTGTGTCGGACGCTCAATGCCTGCTCCATCGCTTTCCGCCGTGGCGGGCGCCTCCCTGGCGGGAGGGCCCGCGGTGGCAGCCCCGGCCGGGAGAGGTGGCCGGGGCGGCCACCACGGCCTCACCAGTCGAAGCCGACCGTCAGCTTGAAGGTACGGGTCGGCAGCTGGATGGCGGTGGGCGTGCCCCAGTTCGGGTTCTGCGGCTCGCCGGCGCCACCGCGCCAGTCGTCGTAACCGGAGTAGTTGGACCAGTTGAACACGTTGAGGATGTCGCCGCGCAGGCGCCAGCGGATGCCGCCGCCGGTGTCCCACTCCTTCTGCACGGCCAGGTCCACCTGCTTGAAGTCCTCCTTCGGCGTGTACGCGTCGAAGTAGCAGTACGCCCAGCCCGAGACGTTGCAGTTCTGGTAGTAGCGCGGCGTGGCGTCGGCCCAGGTTCCCTTGCCGGAGAAGCTCAGCCCCCACGGGCCGTCCCAGATGCCGGTCAGCACCACGCGGTGCTCGGGCACCTTGCCCGGGAACCAGCCGTAGTCCTCGATGCGCTCGGCGTTGAACGCGCCCGGCCAGCCGTCTATCGGGCTGTTCTGCTCCGAGTCGGTGTAGGTGTAGGCCAGGGTGGCGCCCCAGCGCGAGGCCCGGGTGTAGGGCTTCTCCAGCTTGAGGTAGACCGCGCGCGTGCGGGTCTCCAGCGCGTTCTGCGCCAGGATCAGGTTGGAGAACGGGGCGAAGCCGATGCCCCACGGCGGCGGATCGGAGGCACCCGGCGGGTCGGCCGGGAAGAAGCGGCCGTCGTCGCGGCGGTTGCCCAGCAGGAACGCAATGCCATCGTGGCTGCGCACGTACGAGTAGGCGATCTCCGTGTTCCAGTCATGACCCCACAGGGCGAACACGTTGCGCATGCCCAGGGTGAACTGGTCGGAGTACGGCACCTCCAGGTCGTTGTGGTTCAGGAACACCTCGCGGGCGCCGCCCACGGCCGCGGACGCGCGCAGGAACTCCGGATCCAGGTAGCGCGGATCCCACTCGCGGCAGGTCGCGTCCGTGGCGGTGTCGCAGGGATGGGCCGGGGTGTTGAAGTTGTAGGTGTACTGGCCCCAGCTGGCCTTGGCCACCTCGTTCTGCAGGTAGTCGAACAGGTTGCGGTCGTAGGAACGGCCGGCGCCGCCGAACACCACGTGCCGCTGGTCGGCGTTGATGTCGTAGGAGAAGCCCACGCGCGGCGCCCAGTTGTCCTTGTCCGCCTTGCGGTTGCGGCCGGTGCTGATGTAGTCGTTGATGTCGATGCCGGAATTGGGCAGCGCGGTGTTGGAGTTGCGCAGCGCCTCCACCACCTCGGCGGGGGTGACGTAGTCCTCGTAGCTGGGCGTGGTCTCGTAGTCCCAGCGCACGCCCAGGTTCAGGGTCAGGTGCTCGTTCACCTCCCAGTCGTCCTGGATGTACAGGCCGAACTGCTTGTTGTCCGAGCGCGCGGTGCCGTCGCCGTAGCCGGCCACCGGCGCGCCGAACTCCACATGCACCGGCACGTCCAGGCTCTCGTGGATGTCGTAGTAGAACTGCGGGTTGAACCTGTTCTGCTCCAGGGTCCGCAGGTCGACCTGCTTGTACTTCACGCCCATCTTGATGGTGTGGCCGGCGATGCCGGTGAAGGTCAGGTCGTCCTGGAAGGACCAGCCCTTCTGGCCCTTGTCCTGGTAGTTGTCGCCGCCACCGATGCGGGCGATGGTGTCCCACCAGTTGCCGTCGCTGAGCAGGTAGCCCGGCGTGAAGCTGGCCGGCCGCGGGCTCCAGAACGCGTCCTCGTAGGTCAGGTGGGCGTCGTTGAGCCAGTCGCCCAGGGTGGCCTGGTAGCGCAGGTCGACGCGGGTCTCCTCGTTGGTGTTGTAGGTGGCCGACGAAGGCAGCCGCTGCCCCTCCACCTGGATGGTCTCGCTCTCGTCGCGGTACTTGACGCTCAGCTCGAAGTAGTGGTTCTCGCCGACCAGCCAGTCCACCTTGCCGAAGTACAGGTCCTCCTTGAACGGCGAGGTGTAGGTGCCGGTGCCGTACTCGTCGCGCAGCGCCGGCGGCAGCATGTCGGGCGTGTAGCCGCGGCCGAGCTGGAACGTGCGCGGGCTCATGTACTCCTTGGCCTCGTAGGCGAGGAAGAAGTGCGCCACGTCCGGGATGATCGGGCCGCCGAAGGAGATGCCGTACTGTTCCTCCTTGCTCTCGGCCTTGGTCGCGCCCGGACGCTCCTCGAAGCGGCTGCGCGAGCGCCAGTCGGTGCTGGTGCGGTCCCAGAAGAAGCTGCCCTCGAACTCGTTGGTGCCCGAGCGCGTGGCGGCGACGATGGCGGCGCTGCTGAGCTGGTCGAACTCGGCCTTGTAGTTCTGGGTGATGACCTTGTACTCGCCGATGGCCGACTGCGGGAACGGGTTGCCGCGGCTGGTGTCCTGGCCGGTGATGCCGCCGGTGGTCACGTAGTTCTTCTGGCCGACGCCGTCGATGAACACGTTGACGGCGCTGGGCGTCTGCGCGCCCGAGCGCAGGCGGGTGTTGCCGCCGGCGTCGGTGATGAACTGCACGCCGGGCACGGTGTCGGCGAAGGCCAGGAAGTTGCGGCTGGCCTGCGGCAGCGCCTCGATCTGGCGCTGGCTGATGTAGGAGGCCACCTCGGAGGTGCGGGTCTCCTCTCCACCGCCGTGCCCACCACCTGCACGGTCTCCAGCGTGGTCGCCGCGCCGGGCGCGGCGGTCTCGGGCAGACCGCCCACGCCGAGGTTGAGCGTGGCGGTCTGGCCCACCTGCACGGTCAGCTCGCGCGTGGCGGGCTGGCCGCCGGCCTCCACCTCGATGCGGTAGGTGCCCGGCGGCAGGCCGGCGACCACGTACTGGCCCTGGGGCGTGGACTGCACGGTGCGGCGCAGGCCGGTGGCGGTGTTGACCACCGTCACCTGCGCGCCCGCCGCCGGCGCGGAATCGGCCAGGACCTGGCCGCGGATGGTGGCACCGGTGCTTTGCGCCAGCGCCGGGCCCGCGCCCAGCGCCAGCGCGCTGGCCAGCGCGGCCACGAGCAACCTCCGGACGGGTCTGGTTCTCATGTTCGTTCCCTCCAACGGTGAAATGGAAAACGGTGCAACCCTATTCTCGCCCCTTCCCCGGGCGCCCCCTCCGCGCCTGGGCGCGTGCGGCCTCCCTGCCGCTCGATTCACGGACCACCAGCTCCGGGACCATGACCTGCGCCGCGCCGGCCGCGGCGCCTGCGGTTTCCGCGCCGTCGGCGCCGGCCTCGATCTGCTCGAGCAGGCGCGCGAGCGCGCGCTCGCCGAGGGCCGCGATACTCACCCGCATCGTCGTCAATGAGGGGTGAACGAAGCGCGCCAGCGGAATGTCGTCGAAGCCGGCCAGGGCGATGTCGCCGGGCACGCGCACGCCGGCCTGCACGAAGGCGTACAGGCAGCCCAGCGCCATCATGTCGTTGGCCGCGAACACGGCGTCCGGGCGCGTGCCGGAGGCGAGGATGGCACGGCCGGCGCGGTGCCCGGACGCCTCGTCGAACTCGCCCGGGTACTCCTCGCCGACCGCGCCCGGATGCGCGGCGATGGCGTCGCGGAAGCCGCGCAGGCGCTCGCGCGCGTCGTGGTTGTGCGCCGGCCCGCCGATGAAGGCGATGCGCCGGTGCCCCAGCGCCAGCAGGTGCTCGACCATGGCCACCGCGCCGGCGTGGTTGTCGATCTCCAGCGCCGGCCAGGCCGGTTCCGGCTGGTGGGTGTTGATCAGCACCACCGGCAGCAGCTGCGGCAGGTTCTCGGCCAGGAAGCCGGGACGGTCGCCGTAGGGCGACATCACCAGCAGGCCGTCCACGCGGCCGCGCATGGCGCGCAGCGCAGCGCCCTGCTCGTCCGGATCGCCGTGGTAGCTGGACAGCAGCAGGCGGCGGCCGCGCGCGCGGGCCACCGCGTCGATGCCGCGGATCAGTTCGGAGAAGAACTCGCCGTGCAAGTCCGGCAGGACCACGCCGATGGTCTGGGTGCTGCGGCTGCTCAGGCTGCGTGCAGCGCCGTGCGGGCTGTAGCGCAGGCGCCGGGCCACCTCCAGCACCTGGCGGCGCACCGGCTCGGCTACGTTGCTGTGGCCGTTGAGCGCACGCGACACCGTGGCCACCGAGACCTTCGCCTCGCGGGCAACGTCGCGGATGGTCACCGCCTGGCGTCCCATACTCCCTCCCGAAGCACGGCTTACCCGTCGGCACTGTAAACGTTTTCAGAAGCTGCTGCCAAGCCGGGCGCGGCGGCAAAGCCGCGCCGTTTCAACGGTTTGCAGCGCAACCCGATGCTGCGGCGCAACATGCCGCCGCCGCCCGCCCCGGCGCCACCGCCACGCCCCACCGGCACCCGCCCGGCCGGCGCGGCAGCTGAAGCGCAGCCGGCGGCGCCGCTGGACAGGCCAGCAGCCAGCACTTACCCTTGGCCTCACATGCGGCCGAAAGCAGCGGGCCGTCGGTTTCCCAGGGCACGCCCGGCTGCCTTGCTCCCGCGCCAGGTAGCCCGGACGCCACGACGGCCCTCCGCTGCCGCGACCGGCCGCACGCAGACGACCTCCCGGCTGTCGGCCGCCGCCCCGTGCGGTGCCAGGCCTTTTTGATGTGCACGCAGCGGCGCCCGTCCCCGGCCCTTCCGGCGGCGGCCGCCCCCGCAGCCGGCACCTCGCCCACGGGATCCGGGCGTTCCGGCGCGGCCCCGTCCCGGGCAGGGCTTTCGAGCAGATGACTTCGCAGACCGCGCAAGACGCGACCCCCACAACGCAGCCGCCCCGCGCGCCGCAGCAGCAGGAGATGCCGCTGGCGGTCGTGCACGGGCAGCCGCTGCTGCAGATCCCGCAGGACCTGTACATCCCGCCGGACGCGCTGGAGGTCATCCTCGACGCCTTCGAGGGCCCGCTGGACCTGCTGCTGTACCTGATCCGCCGCCAGAACCTGGACATCCTCGACATCCCGGTGGCGGAGATCACCCGGCAGTACATCGCCTACATCGAGGTGATGCAGGAGCTGCGCTTCGAGCTGGCGGCCGAGTACCTGCTGATGGCCGCGATCCTGGCCGAGATCAAGTCGCGCATGCTGCTGCCGCGGCCGCCGGCCGAGGAAGGCCAGGAGGAGGACCCGCGCGCCGAGCTGGTCCGCCGCCTGCAGGAGTACGAGCGCTTCAAGCAGGCCGCCGAGGACCTGGACGCGCTGCCGCGGATGGAGCGCGACACCCTGCCGGTGCAGGCGCACGTGCCCGACCGCACGGTGGTGCGGCTGCCGCCGCCGGTGGACCTGCGCGAGCTGCTGCTGGCGCTGCACGACGTGCTCAAGCGCGCCGAGCTGTTCAGCGGCCACCAGATCCGGCGCGAGGCGCTGAGCGTGCGCCAGCGCATGGGCGAGGTGCTGCAGAAGCTGGAGGACGGCCACTTCCACCGCTTCGAGAGCCTGTTCACCGCCGAGGAAGGCCGGCTGGGCGTGCTGGTGACCTTCCTGGCCATGCTCGAACTGGCCAAGGAACAGCTGCTGGACATCGTCCAGGAGGCGCCGCTGGCGCCGATCTACGTCAAGTCGCTGGCCACCGGCAACACCGCCGAGCCGCTGCAGTTCCACAGCGAGTTCGACGACGGCGACACCGCCAACGAACCCGCCGCGCGCTGACGCCCCACCACCGAACCCGCGAGATCCATGGACCAGGCGCTGATCAACCGCATCGTCGAGGCCGCGCTGCTGGCGGCCAACCAGCCGCTGCCGCTGGCCCAGCTGTACGGGCTGTTCCCCGAGGACGAGCCGCCGCCGTCCGGCAGCGTGGAGCGGGCCCTGGAGGAGCTGCGCGAGGCCTGCGCCGACCGCGGCGTGGAGCTGGTCGAGGTGGCCTCCGGCTTCCGCTTCCAGGTCAAGCGCGAGGTCCATCCCTGGGTGGCGCGGCTGTGGACCGAACGCAAGACCCGCTATACCCGCGCCACCCTGGAGACCCTGGCGCTGATCGCCTACCGGCAGCCCATCACCCGCGGCGAGATCGAGCAGGTGCGTGGCGTGGCGGTCAGCAGCAACATCATCCAGGCGCTGGAGGAGCGCGAGTGGATCCGCGTGGTCGGCCACCGCGACGTGCCCGGGCGGCCGGCCCTGTACGGCACCACCAAGGCCTTCCTGGACTACTTCGGCCTCAAGAGCCTGGACGAGCTGCCGCCATTGTCCGAGCTGAAGGACATCGGCGAGCTGGAACCGGAACTGCCGCTGGATCCGGACGCCGCCCCCGCCCCGGCGACCGCCGCCGCCGGCGCCGACGCCGGCCAGGCCGCGGGGGGCGCAGGCGATGCGCCGGCCAACGACGACGACGGTGCCGCCGCGCAGGACGCGCAGGCCCCGTCCACCCCCGAAGAATCCCTGCCGGAGGCCGACACGGCCGCCGGCCCTTCCGAACCCCAGGCCGAAGCAACCGACGACGGCCGGAGCCAGATCCATGACTGATCCCACCCCCCGCAAGACCCTCGGCCGGCTGTCGCTCAAGCGCGACGCCGCCGCCCCCGCCGCGCCCCGCCTCGAGGAGCGGCTGCACAAGGTCCTGGCCCAGGCCGGGCTCGGCTCGCGCCGCGCGCTGGAGCAGCGCATCGCCGACGGCCTGGTCAAGGTCAACGGCGAGGTCGCCCAGGTCGGCCCGAGCATCCGGAGCGGCGACCGCGGGGAGCTGGACGGCCGCACCTTCGTCGCCTCGGCGCTGACCGAGCCGCCGCGCGTGCTGCTGTACAACAAGCCGGAAGGCGAGGTCACCACCCGCGAGGACCCCGAGGGCCGGCCCACCGTGTTCGATTCGCTGCCGCGCCTGAAGGGTGCGCGCTGGATCGCCGTCGGCCGCCTGGACATCAACACCACCGGCCTGCTGCTGCTGACCACCGACGGCGAGCTGGCCAACGCCATGATGCATCCCTCGCGCGAGGTCGAGCGCGAGTACGTGGTGCGCGTGCGCGCCCCGGAGGGCCAGGACAGCGTGCCCGAGACCGTGGTCCAGCGCCTGGCGCAGGGCGTGGAGCTGGAGGACGGCCCGGCCCGGTTCGAGCAGATCGAGCGCATCGGCGGCACCGAGTCGCACGACTGGTTCAAGGTCGTGGTCAAGGAGGGCCGCAACCGCGAGGTGCGCCGCCTGTGGGAATCGCAGGGCTGCCAGGTCAGCCGGCTCAAGCGCGTGCGCTACGGCAGCATCAGCCTGCCGCGCGAGCTGCTGCGCGGCCAGTCGCAGGAGCTGCCGGCGGCCCAGGTCGAGGCCCTGCGCCGCGAGCTGGGCCTGGAGGACGCCCCCCGCTCCACCCTGACCCTGCAGCCGGTGATCGGCCAGCGCCGCGCCGCCCGCGCCACCGTGCACGTGGGCCAGGAGGCCGGCCGCGGCCAGGCCTACGTCAACGGCCTGAACCTGGCCGACGAGGGCCGCGAGCTGCGCCGCTTCGACACCCTGCGCGAGGACCGCCGCGGCCGCGGCGGCAAGAAGGCCGCCGGCAGCCTGACCGTGACCGGCGAGGCCGCCGCCAAGCAGGCGCAGAAGCCGCTCAAGCAGCGCAAGCAGAAGGGTCTGGACGACAACCCGGCCGCGTTCCGCACCTGGTACGTGCCCGAGGGCGTGGGCACCGGCCCGGCCGGCCACCGCAACGCCGGCCCGGGCGGCAAGCGCAAGCCCAAGAAGGCCAAGAAGGCCAAGGCCGGCGCGCGCCCCTACTTCCCGTCCGACCACGCCGCGCCGGGCGGCACGCCCGGCCGCGGCGGCCCGCGCCGCAACCGCGGCCGCTGAGGGACGGGACACCCGGCACCAGGCGGCGGCGCGGCCGCGCCGTCGCCGCGCCCGGGGCCGGCGCATGCCGGCGGCGCGTCAGCGCGGTTCGATCACGAACTTGCCGAAGGCCAGGCCCAGGTCCCAGCCCTTGCCCTTGCCGGCCAGGGCCAGTGAGACCTCGCCCTTGGTCATCACCTGCGCCCTGCCCGACTTGACCGCGCCGGCGTGGACCTCGGCGGCGACGTAGGTGCCCAGCGTCTCGCGGATGTTGGCCACGCCGGAGAATTCGCCCACACCGTCGTCGATGCGCGACTTGCCGAAGGTGATGCCGCCCCCTTTGGCGCTGATCTTCACCGGCAGGCTGGCGCCGTTGTCGCAGGTGATGGTGCCGGTGCCCTGGGCGGTCTTGTAGAACGCGGACCAGCCCGACAGGGTGAAGCGCAGCTTGCAGTCGATGTCGCGCGCGTGCGCGGCGGGCGTGGCGGCCAGGGCGATCAGGCCGGCAAGCAGGATTCGCGGCAGGTGCATGGCATGGACTCCGTGGGATGCCGGGGATCCCGGCGCCGTGGCGAGTTTAGGCCAGCGGCGCGTGTCCGTGGCGTCTCCGCGGCACCGGCGCGGTTCACCGGTGGCCGTGCCGGGCCTTCAGCGCAGCTGGAAGGCGTCGGCGTCGAGCATGGCCGGGAAATGCGCCCGGTGCGCGGCCAGGGCCTCGGCCGAGAGCGTGCTGGTCAGCACCTGCTCGCGGCCGTGGGCCTCGACCTGGGCCTGGCCGAGGAAGTCGACCACCGCGCTGTCGCCGCTGTAGTCCAGGCCGTTGCCGTCGCGGCCGACGCGGTTCACCCCGGCCACGTAGCACAGGTTCTCGATCGCGCGCGCGCGCAGCAGCGTGCGCCAGGCGTGGGCGCGGGGCGAAGGCCAGTTGGCCACGAAGATCTGCAGGTCGAAGTCCAGCCCGCCCGCGCGTTCAACGTCGTAGCGGTTGCGGCAGAACACGGGGAAGCGCAGGTCGTAGCAGACCTGCGGGTTGATCCGCCAGCCCTTCCATTCCACGGTCAGGCGGTCGCGCCCGGGCGTGTAGCGCCTGTGCTCGCCGGCGTAGCGGAACAGATGGCGCTTGTCGTAGTGCGCCAGCCCGCCGTCCGGGGTGGCCCACAGCAGGCGGTTGAACACGCCCTGCTCCGTGCGCAGCTGCACGCTGCCGGTCACCGCCGCGCCCAGGCGCGCGGCCTGCTCGCGGATCCAGGCCACGGTCGGGCCGTCCATGCCCTCGGCGCGCTCGATGGCATCGTTGGAGAAGCCGCTGGTGAAGGTCTCCGGCAGCACCACCAGGTCGGTGGCGCGGGCCAGCGGCGCCAGCAGCGCGCCGTAGTAGGCGCGGTTGGCCTCCGGGTCATGCCAGCGGGTGTCGCCCTGGACCAGGGAAATGCGCAGATCCTGCATGGCCGTGTGCCTCACAGTCGCCGCAGCCGTTCGATGGCCGCGTCCAGGGTGGCCTCGTTCTTGGCGAAGCACAGCCGCACCAGGCGCTGCCCGGCCGGCGGCTGCGCGTAGAACGGCGACAGCGGGATGGCGGTCACCCCGTGCTCCACCGTCAGCCACTTCACGAACTCCAGATCCGGCAGGTCGCTGACCTCCGAGTAGTCCACCAGCTGGAAGTAGCCGCCGGCCACCGGCAGCGGCTTCAGCCGCGTGCCCAGCAGCTGCTGCCGGAAGCGGTCGCGCTTGGCCTGGTAGAAGGCGCCCAGCGCCTGGTCGTGCTCCGGCGCCTCGCGCAGCATCGCGGCGAAGGCGTGCTGGGCCGGGGCGAAGGTGCAGAACACGTTGTACTGGTGCACCTTGCGGAACTCCGCGCTCAGCGCCGGCGGGGCGATGCAGTAGCCGACCTTCCAGCCGGTGCAGTGGTAGGTCTTGCCGAAGCTGGAGACCACGAAGGCGCGCTCGCGCAGCCGCGGCCAGCGCAGCACCGACTCGTGGCGGGCGCCGTCGAAGACGATGTGCTCGTACACCTCGTCCGACAGCAGCACGATGTCCGTGCCCTCCAGCAGCGCTTCCAGGGCCTGCATGTCGGCGGCCGAGAACATGGCCCCGGACGGGTTGTGCGGGCTGTTGACCATCAGCATGCGCGTGCGGGGGGTGATCGCGGCGCGCACGCGCTCCCAGTCCACGGCGAAACTGGCCGGATCCAGCGACACGTGCACCGCGCGCGCGCCGGCCAGGTCGATGGCCGGCTCGTAGCAGTCGTAGGCCGGGTCCAGCACGACCACCTCCTCGCCGGGGCGCACCACCGCCTGGATGGCGTTGAAGATGGCCTCGGAGGCGCCGCTGGTGACGGTGACCTCGGCATCGGCGTCCACCCCGGCGCCGTAGCAGCGCCGCACCTTGGCGGCGATGGCCTGGCGCAGCGCCGGCACACCGGTCATCGGCGCGTACTGGTTGTGGCCCTCGCGCATGGCCGCATCCAGCGCGTCCACCAGGCGCTGCGGCACCGGGAAGTCGGGGAAGCCCTGGCCCAGGTTCACGGCACCGTGCTCGGCCGCCATCTGCGACATCACGGTGAAGATGGTCGTGCCCACCCTGGGCAGTTTGGTCGGCGGGATCTGGAACGGCATCAGGATCGCGGCGTTGGAGGGGGGATCGCGGAGTGTACGCAATGGCCGCCGCGGACGAAGATGGAGGCATGCACTCCACCCGCCC
>NZ_PDWK01000035.1 GCF_010093135.1 Pseudoxanthomonas taiwanensis
CTACCCGGGGGGTACCGGCGGCCGGTAGGATGGGCGGCCACATTCACGGAGGCCGGGGAGGCGCTCGCGGCGGCGACGGCTGGTGGGGGGCCGGGCCGGCGCGTCGGTGGTCGGGCGGCGGGGCTGGGCGGGGCGGGCGGCGGCCTGGGGGGTGGGCGTGGCCTGGGTGCTGCTGCTGGCGGCCGTGCCGGCCTGGCTGGCGCGCCGGGCCCGCGCCGCCGGGCAGGCGCGCCGCCTGCACCTGGCCGGACTGCGCCAGCAGGTGCTGCAGGCGGTGGACGGCCACGCCGACCTGCTGGCACTGGGCGCCGCGGCGCGGGCGCAGGCGGACTTCCAGGCCGGATGCGCGGCCCTCGGCGGGACCGCCCTGGCCGAAGGGCGCGCTTTCGCCCTCGGCCAGGCCCTGGCCCACGCCGGCGCCGGCATGGCGATGCTGGTCGTGGCCGCGGCCGGGATCGGCCCGCTGCGGGAGGGCCGCATCGGCGGGGCGGTGCTGGTCGGCTGCGTGCTGGCCGTGGCCGCGCTGTTCGAGGCCGCGGTGCCGGTGATGCGCGGCGCCGCGCGCCTGGGCAACACCGCCGCGGCCGCGGCGCGGCTGCGCGAGATCGGGCGCGGGCCGGCGCGGGTGGCCGACCCGGAGGCGCCGCGGCCCCTGCCGGCGCAGGGCGAGGTGGAGTTCCGCAGCGTGCGCTTCCGCCACGACCCGCGCCTGCCCCTGCTGGAGGGCATCGACCTGCGCATCCGCCCGGGCGAGCGGGTGGTGGTCACCGGCCCCAGCGGCAGCGGCAAGTCCACCCTGCTGGCCCTGCTGCTGCGCCTGCGCGACCCGGATGCGGGCACCGTCACCTGGGCCGGCGTGGACCTGCGCCAGGCCCGCCAGGCCGAGCTGCACCGGCGGATCGCGCTGCTGGCGCAGGATTCGCCTGTATTCATGGGCAGTGTGCGCGACAATCTGCGCATCGGCGACCCCGGTGCGGACGATGCGGCACTGTGGGAGGCGTTGCAGGCCGTCGGTCTGGCCGGCGAAGTGCGCGCCCTGCCGGCGGGCCTGGACGAGTGGCTGGGCGAGGGCGGCCGGACCCTGGCGGCCGGGCAGGCGCGACGCCTGTGCCTGGCAAGGGTGCTGCTGTCAGGCGCCCCGCTGCTGGTCCTGGACGAGCCGACCGAAGGCCTGGATCCGCAGGCCGCGCAGGCCTTCCTGGCCGAGCTGCCGCGGATCCTGCAGGGCCGGTCCCTGCTGCTGGTGACCCATGCCCGGGTTCCGCCCGGGCTGGCCCACGCCTGCTGGCGCCTGGAGGGCGGCCGGCTGCGGCCCGCCTGAGCCTGCCGGGCCGTGTCCGGCGGCCCTGCTCACGGATCGAGTGTGACGTCCTGCGCATTTCCCGGAAAAAGCCGCCGGGAGATGGAGGAAACGCCGCGCTCGCGCATCGAGGGGGGGAACGGCGGTCCCAAGGGCCGTCATCGCGTTCGCAGAACTGATTGGAGGCAAGATGCGGAACAGACAACGGGCCCTGGCACGGGCGGTTCGACTGGGTCTCCTGGCCGTGGTGGCGACCACCGCCGGCCAGGCGCTGGCTCGCGAGATGAGCTTCGACGTGGCCGGCGGCAGCCTGGAACAGGCGCTGCCGGAGTTCGCGCGCCAGGCGGCCCTGCAGATCATCGCCCCGGCCAGCGAGGCCGGCGTCCCCAGCATCCAGGTTCCCCCGCTGGTGGGCCAGATGGAGCCGCGCGAGGCGCTGTCGCGCCTGATCGCCGGCACCGGCCTGCAGGTGGCCGCCGACGACGGCCGCACCATCACCCTGCACCGTCCGCAGATGCTGGCCTCGCTGGGTGGCGCCGGTGCCGTGGCCGCGTCCGGCCGTGGCCAGCAGGCCGACCAGGTCGCCGCCGAGCCGGTCGCCAGTGACGCGTCGGCCGCCGGCGACGTGGCCACCCTGGACCAGATCACCGTGGTCGGCACCCAGATCCGCGGCTCCAACGCCGCCGCGATCCTGCCGGTGGTGACCATGCAGCCGGAGCAGATCGAGGCCACCGGCGCGGTCTCCGGCGACGACCTGTACCGCTCCATCCCGCAGATGGGCGACGTCTCCTTCGTCGGCACCAACGGCGGCAACAGCTCCAACTACGCCCGCGGCGACATCGCCTCGGTCAACCTGCGCGGCCTGGGCGTGGGCAACACCCTGGTGCTGATCAACGGCCGCCGCACCGTGGTCCACCCGACCAGCCAGTCCGACAGCAACCTGGTGCCGGTGCTGGCCTACAACGCCAACGCCATCCCGGTGGCCAACCTGCAGCGCGTGGAGGTGCTGCTGGACGGCGCCGCGGCCATCTACGGCACCGACGCGGTGGCCGGCGTGGTCAACAACGTGCTGCGCGACGACATGGACGGCGGCGAGGTCACCGTCCAGTACGGCACCGGCGAAGGCACCGGCATGCACGACTGGAGCATCAGCGGCATCGTCGGCAAGAACACCGACGACCTGCGCGGCAACCTGACCCTGTCGTTCAACCACTACCGCACGACGGGCATCGACTCGCACGACTACGACTGGACCCGCACCGCGGACCGCCGCTTCGACTTCGTCGGCACCCGCTTCGAGGGCGACCCGGCCCTGGATGCCCGCAGCGCCACCAGCGCCTGGGGCAACTTCACCGCCGCCCAGGCGGTGCGCCGCAACGGCTCGCTGGTGACCAGCGGCGCCGGCGCCTTCCACGTGCAGCCGGTGACCAACTCCGCCTGCTCGGCCGACATCGGCAACGACATCTGCGTGGCCTCCGGCAGCAAGGCCAGCTCCGGCGCAGACCGCAACCTGCGCTCCGACGCGCAGAACCAGTGGCCGCTGTCGCTGACCCCGGAGGTCCGCCGCACCAACCTGTTCATGACCTCCAAGTGGGCCTTCGACAACGGCGTGGAGTTCTTCTCCGAGCTGGGCTACTACCACGCCGACGCCGACAGCCTGCAGTCGCCGGTCAACTCGATCGCCGCCCTGCCGGTGGTCGTGCCGGCCAGCAACTACTGGAACCCGTTCGGCGCCGCGGGCAGCCCGAACCGCCTGGACGGCCTGGACATCGGCCCGGACGGCGTGCCGGTGACCATCACCTCCTACCGCTTCGAGCGCCCGACGAAGATCCACGTCGAGAACGAGCAGGTGCGCGCGCTGGCCGGCCTGCGCGGCTACCACTTCGGCTTCGACTGGGAGTCGGCGGCGCTGTACTCGAAGGCCGAGGTCACCGACACCCAGCAGGCGGTCAGCATGACCCTGTTCCAGCAGGCGCTGGCCGACTCCACCGCCAACGCGTACAACCCGTTCTGCGGCGGCTGCAACCCCGACGCGGTGCTCGACCGCTTCTACGTCGACGCCACCCGCCGCAGCCAGACCGAGCTGTTCCTGTGGGACTTCAAGGGCTCGCGTCCGGACCTGTTCTCGCTGCCGGCCGGTGACGTCGGCCTGGCCGTGGGCATCGAGGCCCGCCACGAGCGCCAGCGCGACGACCGCGACCCGCGCGTGGACGGCACCATCCTGTACACCGACGCGGTCACCGGCATCGAGTACCCGAGCGACATGTACGGCGTGAGCCCGACCCCGGACACCGAGGGTTCGCGCTCGGTCTACGCCGCCTTCGCCGAGCTGTCCGTGCCGCTGGTCGCGCCGGAGATGGAAGTGCCGCTGGTGCGCTCGCTCGACCTGCAGGTCGCCGGCCGTTCCGAGTACTACAGCGACTTCGGCAGCGTGACCAAGCCGAAGCTGGCCCTGGGCTGGGAGCTGCTGGACGGCCTGCGCCTGCGCGCCTCCTGGGCCGAGGGCTTCCGCGCCCCGAACCTGGAGCAGGTGAACGCCACCCTGGTCAGCCGCTCGAACAGCCGCACCGACTACATCCAGTGCGAAGCCGACGTCCGCGCGGGCCTGGCCAGCGACTTCAGCAACTGCGCGCACACCGCCTCGACCACCGCGCGCCGTTCGGGCAACCCGGACCTGAAGCCGGAGACCTCGACCAACACCGGCTTCGGCCTGGTGTGGCAGCCGCGCTTCCTGCCGGAGGCCGCCGGTGACTGGACCTTCTCGGTCGACTACTTCAAGTACGAGCAGGAGGGCATCATCGGCCTGTTCGGCGAGGGCAACGCGCTGATCCTGGACTACCTGCTGCGCATGCAGGGCTCCAGCAACCCGAACGTGGTCCGCGCCGACCCGACCGCCGACGACATCGCCCGCTACGAGGGCACCGGCCTGGCGCCGGCCGGCCGCGTCCTGTACGTGACCGACCGCTACGTCAACCTGCAGCCGCAGACCGTGCGCGGCCTGGACTACAACGTCAGCTGGCGCTCGCAGGAGACCGCGTGGGGCCAGTTCGCGGTGAACATCACCGGCACCCGCGTGCTGGAGTTCTACCGCGACCTGTCGCCGGAGCTGAAGGTCCTGGCCGACGCCCGCGACGCCGGTCTCATCGACGGTTCGGTGGTGATCACCGGCGGCGGTGACCTGATCGGCCAGGGCGGCACGCCGGAGTGGAAGTGGAGCGGCACCGTCACCTGGCGCAAGGGCAACCTGACCGTGGGTGGCAGCGCGCGCTACACCGGTTCGGTGTGGGACACCGGCCTGTCCGACTCCGACGGCAACCAGTGGCGCATCGCGTCGCAGACCCTGGGCAACCTGTTCGCCCGCTACCAGTTCGAGGGCGACGGCCTGCTCGACGGCCTGGCGGTCAAGGTCGGCGTGAACAACGTCACCGACAAGCGTCCGCCGGTCAGCTCCGACGCGTTCGGCTACCTGTCGAACCTGTACCAGCCGTATCCGCGCTACTGGTACATGAGCGTGACCAAGTCGTTCTGATGGACGACAGCAGGGCAGGCGGGGGCGGGCGACCGCCCCTGGCCGTCGGCCGTGCGCAATGGCTGGCGGACCAGATCCTTCCGCACGAACCGTCGTTGCGGCGCTGGCTGCGCGAGCGGCTGGCGCTGTCGGCGGCGGACGCGGACGACATCATCCAGGAAAGCTACGCGACGCTGGCGGCCCTGGAGAGCGTCGAGCACGTGCGCGAGCCCCGCGCCTACCTGTTCACCGTGGCCCGGTCGCTGGTGCAGCAGCACCTGCGCCGGGCCCAGGTGGTGGCCATCGAGACGATGGCCGAGCTGGACGGGCTGGGCACCGAGGCGCCGCGGGCATGCCCCGAGGGCTTCGCCCCCGCCCGCCAGCAACTGGCCCTGGCGCAGCGGCTGCTGGCGGAACTGCCCAGCCGCTCCCGGGAGGTGTTCCGGATGCGTCGCATCGAGGGGTTGTCGCAGCGCGAGATTTCCGCGCGGCTGCGGATCAGCCAGAGCACGGTGGAAAAACACATGATCAAGGCGCTCCGGCTGCTGATGGCGGGGATGAGCGCCGCCGAGGATCCGGACGTGGTCGCGGCCGAGGGACGGGCCGGGAGCAAGGAGCGGTCGCATGGACACAACTGACCGCCAGGACATCGACACCGCCGCCGCGATGTGGGTGGTGCGCGAGGACCGGGGGCCGCTGACGGCGGCCGAGCAGGCCGAGCGCGACCGCTGGCTGGCGGCGTCGCCGCGCCATTTCGGCGCCTACGCGCGCGCCCACGCCCTGCTGGCGTGGAGCGGGCGCATGACCGCGCCGGCCGTGAAGGCCGTGTGCCGCAGGCCCTGGCGCCTGCGCTGGCCGCTGGCCGCCGCCGCCGCCGTGGTGCTGGCGGCGGGCCTGGCCGCGGGCCTGATGCTGGCTTGGCCGTCCGGTAGCGTGCACGAGACCGGGCGTGGCCAGATCCTGCGCGTGGCGCTGGAGGACGGCTCGCACATGACCCTGGACGCCGACACGCGCGTGCGCGTGGATTATCGGCAGGGCCGGCGCCGGCTTGAGCTGCTCTCGGGCAACGCGCTGTTCGAGGTGGCGCACGACCCGCAGCGTCCGTTCACCGTCGAGGCCGCGGGCATCCGCGTCACCGCGGTCGGTACCCGTTTCAGCGTGAGCGTGGACCGCCACGAGCGCGCCGCCAGCCCGGTCGAGGTGCTGGTCAGCGAGGGCGTGGTGGACGTGGCCGGCGCCGACCGCGGCCCGGCCCCGGCGCGCCTGCACGCCGGCATGCGCGCGGTGGCGCGCCCGGCCAGCGGCGTGGCGGTCTCGCCGGTGGAGCCGCAGGAGCTGGACCAGCGCCTGATGTGGCGCGACGGCATGCTCGCCTTCAACGGTGACACCCTGTCGGTGGCCGCCGCGCGCTTCCGCCACTACAGCGACACGCCCATCATCATCGAGGACCCGGACGTGGGCAGCCGCCGCGTCGTGGGCCTGTACCCGGCGCACGACCCGGTCGGGTTCGCCCGCAACGTGGCCCTGAGCCTGGGCCTGAAGGTGGAGCAGCGCGCCGACGGCATCCACCTGTCGGCGCCGGCCCACGCCGCCGCCCCGCCGCGCCGCGACCTGCAATGAGGACCGCCATGCCACGCGCCTTCCGCTCCTGGATCTTCCTGCTGACCCTGCTGGTGCTGTGCTGGAGCGCCGGCGCCCAGGCGGCCACGGTGCTGCTGCGCCAGGCGCGCGTGGCCGACCCGGACAGCGGCCAGGTGCGCAGCGTGGACGTGCTGCTGCGCGACGGCCGCATCGCCGCCATCGACGCCCGCCTGCGCGCGCCGCGTGGCGCGCGCGTGGTCGAGGCCGAAGGCCTGGCGCTGCTGCCGGGCCTGTTCGACGTGCACACCCACTGGACGCCCAACGCGCGTCCGGCCGCACTGCCGGCGGTGGCCAACGCCTACCTGGACGCCGGCGTGACCACCGTGGCCGCCTACCCCCAGCCGCCGGAGGCCTACGCGCCGCGGCGTGCCTGGCTGGCGCAGGTGGCCGCGCCGACCGTGTTCCTCGGCGCGCGGGTGAGCACGCCGCTGGGCCACGGCGCCGACTGGGGCGACCAGTCCACCACCCGCTGGGTGAACTCGCCGGCGGCCGCGCGCGCGGCGGTGCGCGAGCTGGCCGCGTACCGGCCCGACTTCATCAAGGCCTTCACCGACGGCTGGCGCTACAACAACTACCCGGACAACACCAGCATGGACGAGGCCACCCTCGCCGCGCTGGTGGAGGAGGCCCACGCCCACGGCATCCGCGTGTTCACCCACACCGTGACCCTGGCCCGCGCCAAGCAGGCCGCGCGCGCCGGCGTGGACCTGATCGCGCACAGCATCCTCGACCGCGAGGTGGACGAGGAGCTGGTGGCGCTGATGCGCGAGCACGGCACCGCCTACGCGCCCACCCTGGCGGTGTACGAGCCGGTGCGCATCGGCGATCCGCCGCCGGCCGACCCGGACAACCGCGTGCTGCGCCAGCGCCGCGCCAACTTCGCCGTGGCCCTGGCCAACGCCGGGCGGCTGCATGCCGCCGGCATCCCGGTGGTGCTCGGCACCGACGCCGGCATGACCGGTACCCCGCACGGCCGTGCCACCCAGCACGAGCTGGAGCTGCTGGTGCGCGCCGGCCTGACCCCGCTGCAGGCGCTGCACGCCGGCACCGCCGCCGCGGCCAGGGTGCTGGGCCTGGAGGACCGCGGCACCATCGCCGTGGGCAAGCGCGCCGACCTGGTGCTGGTGGAGGGCGAGCCCTGGCGCGACGTGGCGGCCATGCGCAACGTGCGCCGCGTGTTCGTCGCCGGCGAGGAGGTGACCGGACCGGACGCAAGGCGGCCGGCGGCCAACGCCCATGACAGCCTGCCGCCGGTGCGGCTGCCGGCACTGCTGGACGATTTCGAGCGCGCCGACGGCCGCACCGCGCTGGACACCCTGCGCATCACCGACAACGACGGCGGCAACGACCGCACCTGGCAGTCGAGCCTGCGCATCGCGCGCGGCGACGGCCACGGCCACGTGCTGTCCACCCACGCCCGTTTCTCCCATGCCGAGCGCCCTTACGCGGCGGTGCTGCTGCCGCTGACGCGCGGCTCGTTGGCCCCGGCCGACCTGGGGGCCTGGTCCGGAATCACGTTCCAGGCGCGCGGCGAGGCCGGCACCGCCTGGGTCGAGGTCCGCGGCCAGGAGGGCCGGCGCTGGATGCACGCCATCGCCCTGCAGCCGCAGTGGCGCGAATACCGCATCGCCTGGAAGGACTTCCAGGGCATGCGCCCGTGGCGCGGCGAGGGCGAGCCGCCTGCCTGGCGCGGCGACGACGCGGTGCAGATCGCCTTCTCGGTCGCCGGCGCGCCCGGCTCGACCGCCTGGTTCGAGCTGGACGAGGTGCGCCTGCTCGAGGCGGAGGCCGCGCAGCCATGAGCCGCACCGCCCTGGCCACCGCCCTGCTGTGCCTGCTGGCCCTGCCCGCGCACGCGGCCGGGACGCCGGCCGCCGACGCGGCGCGGGTGCGCGCCGCGGTCGAGGCCTGGGCTCCGCGCCAGGCCGCGCTGGCGCAGGCGATCTGGGAGCGGCCCGAGCTGGGCTACCAGGAGACCACCGCCTCGGCGCTGCTGCAGGCGGCGCTGCGCGAGGCCGGCTTCAGCGTCGAGGCCGGTGTGGCCGGCATCCCCACCGCCTTCGTCGCCCGCGCCGGCCGCCGCGGCAAGGGGCCGGTGATCGCCCTGCTGGCGGAGATGGACGCCCTGCCGGGCATGTCGCAGCAGGCCGTGCCGCAGCGCCTGCCGTTCGAGGGCCAGGACGCCGGCCATGCCTGCGGCCACAACCTGTTCGGCGCCGGCGTGGTCGGCGCGGCCCGCGCCATCGCCCAGTGGCTGCGCGAGAGCGGCCGCGACGGCGAGGTGCGCGTGTACGGCACCCCCGCCGAGGAAGGCGGCTCGGGCAAGGTGTACATGGTCCGCGCCGGCCTGTTCGACGACGTGGACGTGGCCCTGCACTGGCATCCGGCCGACGCCAACTCGGCGGTGCAGTCCACCAGCCTGGCCAACCTCAGCGGCAAGTTCCGCTTCCGCGGCGTGGCCGCGCACGCGGCCATCTCGCCCGAGCGCGGCCGCTCGGCGCTGGACGGCGTGGAGGCCTTCAACCACATGGCCAACCTGATGCGCGAGCACGTGCCCGACGGTACGCGCATCCACTACGCCATCACCGACGGCGGCCGCGCGCCGAACGTGGTGCCGGCCTACGCCGAGGTCTACTACTACGTGCGCCACCCCGACGGGAACGTCGTGCGCGAGGTGTTCGAGCGCCTGCACGACGCCGCGCGCGGGGCCGCCCTGGGCACCGGCACGCAGGTGGAGTTCGAGCCGCTGGGCGGCGTGCATGCGCTGCTGCCCAACGACACCCTCGGCCGGGTGCTGGACCGTGCCCTGCGCCAGGTCGGCGGCGTGGCCTACGACGCTTCCGAGCGGGGCTTCGCCACGCAGCTGCAGGCCACCCTGGAGCGCCGTCCACCGCTGGAAGCGGCGCTGGAGGTGGCGCCGTACCGCGCCGACGAACGCGGCCTGGCCTCCACCGACGTGGGCGACGTCAGCCAGGTGGTGCCCACCGCCGGCATCGCCACCGCCACCTGGGTGCCGGGCACGCCGGCGCACAGCTGGCAGGCGGTGGCCGCCTCGGGCATGTCCATCGGCCATCGCGGCACGCTCAACGCCGCCGCGGCGCTGGCCCTGGCCGCGGTGGAGTTGTACTCCGATCCGGAGCTGGTGCGCGCCGCGCGCCGCGAGTTCGAGCAACGCCGTGGCGGCGCGCCCTACCGGCCGCTGCTGCAGCGCGAACGGCCCCCGCTGGATTACCGCACTTCCCCCTCCCCCTGATCTCCCTGTGCGGACGGCGGGGGTGCCTGCGTGCCCACCGCCTTTTTTTTGCTCAGCTGCCGCGGCGGGCGCGGGCGAAGGCCTCGGCCAGGGCGGTGTTGGCCGGCGGCGCCGACGGCCTGGGCGCGCCGCCGCGGCGGCCCTCGCGCGGACCGCCGGCGCGCGCGCCCTCGCCCCTGCCGCCCTGCGGTGCGGGCGCGTCGTCCAGGCGCCGGGTCAGGGCGATGCGCTTGCGCGCCACGTCCACCTCCAGCACCTTCACCTTGACGATGTCGCCGGCCTTGACCACCTCGCGCGGGTCCTTCACGTAGCGGTCGGACAGCGCCGAGATGTGGATCAGGCCGTCCTGGTGCACGCCGATGTCCACGAACGCGCCGAAGGCGGCCACGTTGCTGACCACGCCCTCCAGGATCATGCCGGGGCGCAGGTCGGTGATGTCCTCCACGCCGTCGGCGAACCGCGCGGCCCTGAACTCCGGGCGCGGGTCGCGGCCGGGCTTCTCCAGCTCCTTCAGGATGTCGCGCACGGTGGGCAGGCCGAACTTCCCGTCGGTGAACTGCTCGGGCTTGAGCGTGCGCAGGAAGGCGGTGTCGCCGATGATCTGCTTCACCTCGCGGCCGCAGGCCTTGACGATGCGCTCGACCACCGGATAGGCCTCCGGGTGCACGGCCGAGGCGTCCAGCGGCTCGTCGCCGTCGGCGATGCGCAGGAAGCCGGCGCACTGCTCGAAGGTCTTCTCGCCCAGGCGCGGCACCTTGAGCAGGTCCCTGCGGGTGCGGAACGGACCGTTGGCGTCGCGGTAGGCGACGATGTTCTCGGCCACCGTCTGCGACAGGCCGGACACCCGCGCCAGCAGCGGCGCCGAGGCGGTGTTCACGTACACGCCCACCGCGTTCACGCAGTCCTCGACCTTGGCGTCCAGCGCCCGCGCCAGGCGGAACTGGTCCACGTCATGCTGGTACTGGCCCACGCCGATGGACCTGGGCTCGATCTTCACCAGCTCGGCCAGCGGGTCCTGCAGGCGGCGGGCGATGGACACCGCGCCGCGCAGCGACACGTCCAGGTCCGGGAACTCGCGCGCGGCCAGCTCCGAGGCCGAGTACACCGAGGCGCCGGCCTCGCTGACCAGCACCTTCTGCAGCTTCAGCTCCGGATGGCGCCGGATCAGGTCGGCGGCCAGGCGGTCGGTCTCGCGGCTGGCGGTGCCGTTGCCGATGGCGATCAGCTCGACCTGGTGCGCGCGGCACAGCGCGGCCAGGGTGGCGATGGAGGCGTCCCACTGCCGGCGCGGTTCGTGCGGGTAGATGGTGTCGGTGGCCACCAGCTTGCCGGTGGCGTCCACCACGGCCACCTTCACGCCGGTGCGCAGGCCCGGGTCCAGGCCCAGCACCGGGCGCGGGCCGGCCGGGGCGGCCAGCAGCAGGTCCTTGAGGTTGTCGCCGAACACACGGATGGCCTCACCCTCGGCCTTCTCGCGGGCCTGGTTGAACAGGTCCAGCATCAGGTGCAGGTGGATCTTGGCGCGCCAGGCCAGGCGGCAGGCGTTGCGCAGCCAGGCGTCGGCCGGGCGGCCGCGGTCCTGGATGCCGGCGTGCAGGGCGATGTGCCCCTCGGCGTAGGCATGGCCCAGCTCGGCGTCGATGCCCGGCTCCAGGTCCAGGTGCAGGAACTCCTCGCGGCGGCCACGGAACAGCGCCAGCAGGCGGTGCGAGGGGATCCTGGCCAGCGGCTCGGCGTGGTCGAAGTAGTCGCGGTACTTCTCGCCGGCGGCCTCCTTGCCCTCGACCACCTTCGAGCGGATCACGCCGTTGGCCTCCAGCCAGGCGCGCAGCTCGCCCAGCAGGGCGGCGTCCTCGCCCCAGCGCTCGATCAGGATGGCGCGCGCGCCCTCCAGCGCCGCCTTGACGTCGGCCACGCCCTTGTCCGGATCGACGAAGCCCGCGGCGAACTCCTCCGGCACCAGCGCCGGATCGGCGAGCAGGCCGTCGGCCAGCGGCTCCAGCCCGGCCTCGCGCGCGATCTGCGCGCGGGTGCGGCGCTTGGGCTTGTACGGCAGGTACAGGTCCTCCAGGCGCGACTTGCTGTCGGCCGCCTCGATCTGCGCGCGCAGCTCGTCGGTCAGCTTGCCCTGCTCGGCGATGCTGGCCAGAATCGCGGCGCGGCGCTCCTCCATCTCGCGCAGGTAGGCCAGGCGGGTCTCCAGCGTGCGCAGCTGGGTGTCGTCCAGGCCGCCGGTGACCTCCTTGCGGTAGCGGGCGATGAACGGGACGGTGGCGCCCCCGTCCAGCAGCCCGATCGCCGCCTGCACCTGCTGCGGCTGCGCGCCGATCTCCTCGGCGATGGTCTGGGCGATCTTGCGGGCGGTCGCGGCGGAGGCTTCGGTCATGGGACTGCGGATCTGCAACGAAAAAAGCGGTTGCCATTGTGGCAACCGCTTCCGGGGGATGTAACCCGTTGACAAGCCGGGCGCGGCGGCGTTGGGCGCCGCGCCCGGGGCGGGCCTTACAGGCCCATCTCCCGCAGCACGTGCGGGGCGGGATAGACCTTCTCCATCAGCCAGCGCATGTAGCGCATGTCCACGTGGATGGCGCGCTTGTAGCGCGGGTCGAACCACCAGCTGGCGCTGACCGCCTCCCAGTTGCTGTCGAAGTTCAGGCCGACCAGCTCGCCGCGGGCGTTGAGCACCGGCGAGCCGGAGTTGCCGCCGGTGGTGTCCAGGTTGGTGAGGAAGTCCACGGTCTGGGTGCCCAGGACCGGGTCGGCGGTGTCGCCGAAATCGCCCCTGGCGATGGCCTCCAGCAGCGGCTGCGGGGCGTCGAACGGCGCCAGGCCGGTGTGCTTCTCGACGATGCCGGCCACCGTGGTCACCGGGGCGAAGCTGACCGCGTCGCGCGGCTGCAGCGCCTGCACGCGGCCGTAGCTGACCCGCAGGGTGCCGTTGGCGTCCGGGTACACGGCCCGACCCTGCTGCTGGCGCCAGGCGATCAGCGCGCGCATGTAGGCCGGGCGCAGGCGCAGCAGCTCGCCGTCGCGCGCCTTGCGCTCGTCCTCCAGGCGCATCTGCGCCGGCACCAGCTGCGCGGCCAGGGCCAGCAGCGGGTCCTCCGGCAGCGGCTGGCCGTTGCGCGCGGCCTCCAGCGCCGCCAGGCGCACGGCTTCCTCGCCCAGGCGGGTGGCACCGTACAGCCGCGCCAGGGCCGCGTCCAGCTCGGCCGGGGTGCGGCCGAAGGCGGCGTCGAACTCCGGCAGGCGCTGCGCGTCCGGCAGCTGCTGGTAGCGGCCCAGCAGCACGCGCAGCAGGGCCTGCTCGACCTTCGGGTCGTAACGGCGCTGGACCTGGCGCAGGGTGCCCTCGATCAGGGCCAGGTCGCGCTGCTGGTAGCCGGACTCGCGCTCGGCGTCGGGCTTGCCGGCCTCGATGCGCAGCCGCTCCAGGGTCAGGGCCGAGCGCAGCACCTGGGTCTGCCCCAGCAGGCCCAGCAGCAGGTCGCGCTCGCGCACCGCCGAGGCCCGTTCCAGCACCTTGCGCAGCGCGGCGATGTCGCGCGCGACGGCGCCGGAGGTGGCGGCCAGCAGCTGGCGCTCGTCCTCGGCGCGGCGCCGCACCGCGTCGCTGCGGCGCAGGCCGTCCAGCTCGCCGGCGGCGCGCTTGCGGTTGTTCTTCAGCGACTGCAGCTGCGAGGCGTAGCGGGTGCGCGCCTCCGGGTCCTGGCGGCCGGCCTCCTCGATGACCCCGATCAGCTCGTCGAGCACGGCCACGCGGCTGGGCAGGGTCCACTCCACCTGCTCGGCGAACTCGGCGGCGGTGCGGTGGCGGTAGGTGATGCCCGGGTAGCCGGCGAGCATGGCGAAGTCGCCCTCGCGCAGGCCCTCGCGCGCGATGCGCAGGTGCGAGGGCGGGTTGTACGGCACGTTGTCCGGCGAGTAGGCGGCCGGCTTGCCGTCCCTGCCGACGTAGGCGCGCAGGATGGTGAAGTCGCCGGTGTGGCGCGGCCACATGAAGTTGTCGATCTCGTCGCCGTAGTTGCCGATGGCGCGCGGCGGCGCGTAGACCAGGCGGACGTCGCGCAGCTCCAGCTGGCGCACGCGGTGGAACTCGGCGCCGTTGTACATGTTCACCACCGAGCAGCGCACGCCTTCCTCGCGCTCGCACTCGGCGACGATGCGCTTGGAGGCCGCGTCCACCGCGTCGTGGTAGGCGCGCCCGGTCTTGCCGCGGGCGGCGCCCAGCACCTGCGCGGTGACGTCGTCGAAGCCCACCGTCACCAGGATGCGGAAGTCGGGGTTGGCCGGCAGCTCGGCGGCGCGGTCGGCGGCGATGTAGCCGGCGTCGATCAGGTTGCGCTGCGGGGTGCTGTTGTACTGGATCACGCCGTAGGCGACGTGGTGGTTGGTCAGCACCAGGCCGTCGGCGGAGACGAAGGCGCCGGTGCCGCCGCCGGCGCGGACCACGGCGTTGAGCGGGGCGGCGGTCAGGTCGGCCAGCGCGGCGGGGTCGCCGGCGTAGCCGGCCTCGCGCAGGGCGTCGGCGATCCGCGGCAGCTGCGAGGGCATCCACATGCCCTCGTCGGCGTGCGCTGTGGCGGCGAGGGAGGCCAGGCAGGCAAGGCTCAGGCGCGCCAGCAGCGCGGCCGGTCGGTTCGGCTTCATCGTGTCGTCTGGTCCATCGGATGGAACGGAACCGGGACGGTAGCGGCTGCGGCGCGGGCGGACAACCGTCACCGGTCACGCCGCTACTTCTCGCGCCGCCAGTTGATCGAGCCGCGCGTCTCCACCGTGGAGGACTCGATCTCCATGTCGAAGCCCTTGCGCAGCAGGTACTTGAGCACCAGCACCTGGCCGCTGCCGACCAGCGACACGCCGTAGCCGACGTACAGCCTGGGCGAGAGGTACTTGCCGATGCCCACCACCGAGCCGCCGAGGGCGCGCGACTGGGTCACGCCGGCGTCGTCCAGGCCCAGCTTGGCGCCCAGGCGCGCGGCCAGCAGGCCGGTGCCGGCGGACATGGCCGCCGAGGCGGCGCTGATCTGCTGCGCCTGGGCGCGGGTGGCGCCTTCCAGGCTGCGGCCCAGCACCAGGTAGGAGAGGGCCTCGGACTGCGGCAGGGCGGGGTCGGACCACACCTCCACCCGCGGCTGCAGGGCACGGCCGGTGACGTCGATGCCGGCGGTGATGTCCTCCACCCGGCGCTCGGCGCGCAGGTGGATGCGCGGGTCGTTGACCGGGTTGTTGCTCCAGGTCATCTGTCCGCGCGAGATCTGCAGTTCCTGGCCGTAGGCCTCGTACTTGCCGGACACGTCCAGCACGCCGGTGGCGGCCATCTCCCGGCCCGGGCGCGCGCGCACCTGCAGGCGGCCCTGCAGGGCCCCGTCCAGGCCGAAGCCGGACAGGCGCACGTCGCGGCCCAGCACCAGCGCCAGGTCCAGGTCCAGCGGCGCCTCGGGCGTTTCCTCCGGATCCACCGGGTCCAGCACCACCACATCCTCGGACACGGTGGCGCCCTGGTCCAGCCGCTCCAGGTCGATGCGCGCGCTGGGCACCTCCACCTCGCCGCGCAGGACCATCGTCCGGCCGTCGAGGCTGAACTGCAGGTCGGGATTGGCCACCGCGTGCAGCTGCGCGGTGTCGGCGATCAGCACGCTGTCGCCACGGATGGCCAGCTGCAACGGCGTGGCCTGGCCATACCACGACAGCGCGCCGTCCACCGCCAGGGTGCCCTCGCCCGAGCGCAGCGCGGCCTCGATCCGGGCCGAGCCGTCCGGCTGGGCGTCGAGCCGGCCGCGGCCCTCGGCCAGGCTCAGGCCCAGCACCGGCAGCTCGGCGGTGAAGTCCTCCAGCAGCAGCTGGCCGCCCAGCGCCGGCTGGCCGCGGGTGCCGCGCAGGCTGACGTGGCCGCGCAGCACGCCCTGCGGGCGCACCAGGTCCGGCGAGAACAGCTCCAGCCAGAACAGCCGGCCGACGTAGGTGTACAGCTCGCCGGTCAGCGGGCTGTGGTCCTCCCAGCCGGTGCGGAAGGTGGCATCCACGTAGCCGTCGCCCTTGAAGCCGCTGCCCAGCCGGCCCTGGATCTGCTGCGGGTTGAACTCCAGGTCCAGGCTGAAGTTGTCGTAGCGGGCCAGCTCGCGCCGCGAGCGGTCGCCCAGGCGCAGGCCGCCGTCGGGCGAGGCAACGTGCACCTCGCCGGTCCAGCGCTGGCCCTGCGGGCGCAGGCGCGCGTCCAGGGTCAGCTCGCCGCGCAGCACCAGGGCGCGGCCCTCGTTGCGCGGCAGCCAGGGGTGGACCAGGCTCAGCGGCAGGCGCTGGCTGGCCAGCCGCAGGCCTTCGCGCGGCCAGTCGGCGCTGGCGCAGATCGAGGCCTCCTCGGTGGTCTCGGCGTCGCGCGCCACCGCCGCCAGGCAGGCCGGCTCCAGCCGCCAGCGCCCGGCCGGCAGGACGGTGAACGCGGCCGGCGCCTGCAGGGTCCAGACGTGGCCGCGGGCCGGGGCCAGGCGCAGCCGCGCCACGTTGCCCCGCCAGTCGGCGCCGCGCCGCTGCAGCTGCCCGGCCAGGCTCACCGTGGCCAGCTCCAGGCTGACCGCCTCGGCCTCCACCTGCAGGTCCTCGACCGCGCCGCGGGCGCGCAGGTCCACGTGCTGCACGGCGATGCCGGCCTGCAGCCCGCCGGCCTGCAGGCGCAGGTCGCCGTCGCGGCCGCGCCAGGGCAGGCGGCCCTGCAGGGCCAGGCTGTCGGCGGTCCAGTCGTTCCAGCGCAGGCCGCGGCCGTGCAGGTCGGCGGCCAGGTCCGGGGTGGCGCGGGCGCCGGCCAGGGGCAGGCTGCCCTGCAGCTCGCCGGAGGCGCCCGGCAGCAGGTCGTCCAGGCGCAGCGGCTGCAGCTGCGCACGCAGGTCCACGCGCTCGCCGAAGCGGCCGCCGGCCTGCACGCGGCTGCCACCCAGGGCCAGGACCAGCTCGCTCTCGCCGGCCTCGCCCTGCAGGCGCACCTGGCCGCGGCCGGCCAGGTCGCGGCCGCGCAGGCGACCGCCCAGGTCCTGCAGGTCGAACAGCGCGTCGAAGCCGGCGTCGGCGCGGGCCCGGCCGCGGGTGGCCAGGCGTCCGTCCACCCGGCCGTCCCAGCCGGGGGCGAAGTAGCCCGGGTCGAAGCCGTCCAGGCGCAGGTCCAGGTCCCAGGCCAGGCGCGGCGTCCAGGCCGCCTCGCCGCTGGCCCGCAGGGTGCCGGTGGGCATGCGCGCCTGCAGGGCGTGGATGCGCGCGCCTCCGGCATCGCCGCGCACGTCCAGCTCGGCACTGGCACGGTCGGCGCCGCGGGCGACCGCGGCCTGGCCGTACACGGCCCAGCGCCGCACCGAGCCGGCCACGCCCAGCCTGGCCTCCTCCAGCACCACCGCCGGCGCGGCCGGGTCCTGCGCCGGCAGGCGCAGGCCCTGGGCGTTGAGCGAGAAGCGGAAGCGGCCGTCCTCCGGGTCGGCGAAGTCGGCGGTGCCGCGCAGCCGCACCTGGCCGCCGTACAGTTCCAGGGCCAGCGGGGCGACGCTCAGCACCTGCTCCTCCAGCACCACCTGCGAGGGCGCCACCACGAACGGCTCGCCGCCGTACTGGCCGCTGCCGGCCAGCCGCGCCGCGCCGCCCCGGCCGATGGCCTCGAGCTCGAAGCGCAGCCGGTCCGTTCCAGGCCCGCCGCCGGCCAGCAGCGCCGGGTCCAGCCCCTCGCTGCGCGCCTGCAGCCGCCAGCGCGGGGCTTCGCGCGGCCCGTCCAGCACCAGGGTGGCGCGCAGCGGCTCCGGCGCGCGGCCGCCGATGCCCAGCTCCATGCGCGACAGGTCGCCGCGTGCGACCAGGCCCAGGCGCGCCGGGCTGTGCCCGTGCGGCGCCGGCAGCACGGCGGTGGCCAGCAGGTCGCTGCGGTAGTTGTCGGCCGGCACGTAGTCGCCGTGCACGGTGAAGCGGCCACGGTCGCTGTCCACCTCCAGGTGCTCGGCATGCAGGCGGCCGTTGGCGATGTCGATGCCGCCGCGCAGGCGGCGGATGTCGATCACCGGCTCGCCGCCGGAATGCACGGCCAGCCCGTCGATGATGATGCGGTCGGCCTGGATGGCCAGCGGCATCTCGATGGCCGGCAGCACGTCCGGCCAGCGCGGCAGCTCGAAGGGTTCCTCGCTTGCCGCCAGCTGCAGGCGGGCGCCCTCCAGCTCGAAGCGGTCCAGGCGCAGGCGCCGGCCCAGCAGCGGGCGGATGTCCGGGTCCAGGTAGGCGCGGCGCGCGCTGAAGCGGTAGTCCTGCCAGTGGAACTCCAGGCCGTGCAGCACCAGCGGCCCGGCCAGCGGACCTTCGGCCTTCTCCCAGCTCAGGCGCGCGTCCACCGGCAGGCGCGAGACCACCTGCGCCAGCAGCACGTCGCGCCCGGCCACGGTCTGCAGCAGCCAGTAGCCGAGCACGGCCAGGCCGAGCACGCCGGCCAGCGTGGCCAGGCCGGACCAGGCCCAGAAGCGGCGGCGCCGGTAGAAGCGCGGCCGCGGCGGCGCGGGCGTGGGCGAGGGCGTGCTCAAAACTGCGCTCCCAGGCTGAGGTAGATCTGGAACTGCGAGTCCGGATGGTCCAGGCCGCGGGCGATGTCGATGCGCACCGGGCCCACCGGCGAGCGCCAGCGCACGCCCAGGCCCACGCCGACGTGGATGTCCGGGGTGTCGTCGAAGGCGTCGCCGGCGTCCACGAACACCGCCCCGCCCCAGGGTCCGTCGCCGAAGTAGCGCTCGTACTCCACCGAACCGGTGATGACGTGGCGTGCGCCCTTGGCGAAGTCGTCGCGCACGCGCGGGCCGACCTCGCGCCAGGCGTAGCCGCGGATGCTGCGGTCGCCGCCGGCGAAGAAGCGCAGGCTGGGCGGCATGTCCATCAGCGCGTTGGTCCAGGTGGTGCCGGCCTCGCCGCGCACGATCAGGCGGTCGGCGCCCTCGCCCAGGCCGTGGAACCAGGTGCCGCCGGTCCACAGCTGGGCGAAGCCGCTGTCCGAACCGCCGCCGCCGGCGCGCAGGGTGGCGGTGGCACTGAAGCCGCGGCGCGGGAACAGGCGGTCGTCCACGTCCACGTAGGTGGCCGACAGCTCCGGGTAGAGCAGGGTCGAGTAGGCGTACAGGCGCTCGCCGGTGGCCCGGTCCATGTCGTAGCTCCAGCGCTCGCGCAGGGCGTTGAGCGAGGCGATCAGGGTCCAGCGCCAGTCCAGCTCGCCGCTGCGGCTGCCGGTGAGCTTCACGTTGCGCAGGTCGATGTAGTCGGTCTGCTCGTCGTAGGCGCTGGCCGCCACCGCGTACCAGCCGTCCAGCCAGGCGAAGGCGGGGATGCGGTACTGCACCAGCCCGCTCTTGCGCTTCTGCGCCCACTCCAGGTCGTAGTTGAGCTTGTGGCCACGGTTGTTGACGTAGCGCCGCTCCAGGCCCAGGCGCACGCCGGCGCCGCTCTCGGTGCCGTAGGACAGGCCGGCGGTGTAGATGTTGCGGCGGGCCAGGGTCAGGCGCACGTCGATCGGCACGCGGTAGTCGTCGTCGGCCTCGTCCGGCAGCGGCTGGATGTCGATGACGCTGAAGTAGTCGAGCTTGACCAGCGATTCGCGCAGCCGGTCCAGCTTGCCCTGGTGGAAATAGCTGCCCTCCTCCCAGCGGACCAGCTTCTCCAGCAGGCCGGGCCGGAAGTAGTCCTGGTGGAAGGTGGTCGGCCCCATGTCGTAGCGGAAACCGCTGTCCCAGACCAGGGCGATGTCGGCCGCGTTGTCGGCGCGGGTCACCCGCACCTCGCGCTCCATGAAGTCGGCGTCGAAGTAGCCGCGCTCGGCCAGGCGGTGGGTGATGCCGTCCTTGTTGGTCTCGTAGGTCTCATGGTCGAACACGTCGCCCGGGCGCGGCCGGAACGCCTCCAGGTCCTCCTGCAGGTAGCGGTCCTCGCCGCCGGGGCCGACGATCTCCACGTGCCAGTCGCGCACCCGCACCGGCTCGCCCTTGTCGACGTGCAGGATGACGGTGATCCGGTCCTGCTCGTCGCGCGGGGCCTCGACCCGCACCACCGCCGAGTAGTAGCCGAACGGCTCCAGCGCCTGGCGCGCCTCCTTCTCGGCGCGGATCAGCAGGTATTCCAGGCGCGATTCGCCCTGCGCCTTGCCCAGCGCCTGGTTCAGGGTCAGGGCCTGGCGCACGTTCTGCGCCAGCGGCTCGTCCTTCTCCAGGCCGCGGATCTCCACCTTCTGGATGGTGCCGCGCGCGGCCGCGGCGCACGGCAGCAGGAGCAGGACCAGGGCGAGGGTGCCGAGACGCAGGAAAGGCCGCATCACCGCAGCATACCGGGAACCGGTGGCGGCCACCTGAAGGCCGCGTGGAGGGGCCGCGGCGCGTCCCCGGCGCGGCGGCGCCGGCCGGGGACCGCGGGACTCACGCCGACAGGTGGGCGATGGCGGCGACCGCGCCGAAGCGGTCGCCCAGGCGCCTGAGCAGGGCCAGGCGATTGCCGCGCACGGCCGGTTCCTCGGCGTTGACCAGCACCTGTTCGAAGAACGCGTCCACCTGCGGGCGCAGCCGCGCCAGGCGGGCGAGCACGGCCACGTAGTCGTGGCGCTGCAGGGCCGCGTCGGTGTCGGCCAGCGCCGCCTCCACCGCCTCGGCCAGCGCGGCCTCGGCCGGCTCCCGCAGCAGGGCCGCGTCCACCGCGTCCGGGATGGCGATGTCGGCCTTCTTCAGGATGTTGCCGATGCGCTTGTTGGCCGCGGCCAGCGCCTCGGCCTCGGGCAGCTGCGCGAACTGGCCGATCGCGTCCACGCGGCGGTCGAAGTCGTACAGCGAGGCCGGCCTGAGCTCAGCCACGGCGTTGAAGTGCGCCGCCGGCACGCCCTTGTCGGCGTAGTAGCCGCGCAGGCGGTCGAGGATGAAGTCGTACAGCTCCCCGGCGTCGGCCGGCACGGGCCTGTTGTCCTTGCCGGAAGGCACCGCGCCGATGGCCGCGGCCGCGGTGGCCAGCAGCTGGTCCAGCGGCAGGGCGAAGCCGGGTTCGATGACGGTGCGCGCCAGGCCCAGCGCGTTGCGGCGCAGGGCGAACGGGTCCTTGTTGCCGGTGGGCTTGAGCCCGGCGGCGAAGCCGCCGGCCAGGGTGTCCAGGCGCTCGGCGATGGCCAGCACCTTGCCCAGCGGCGAGGCGGCGATGTCGTCGCCGGCAAAGCGCGGCATGTAGGCCTCGTCGATGGCCACCGCCACTTCGGCCGGCTCGCCCGCGGCCAGCGCGTAGTGGCGGCCGGCGATGCCCTGCAGCTCCGGGAACTCGTTGACCATGCGGCTCTGCAGGTCGTTCTTGGACAGTTCGGCCGCACGCCGCGCCAGCGCCGGGTCCACGCCCACCTGCACGGCGATGGCCTCGGCCAGCCGGGCCACGCGCGCGACCTTGTCGGCCACCGTGCCGAGCCTGGCCTGGTAGGTGACGGTCTTCAGGCCCTCGCCCATGGCCAGCAGGCCCTGCTTGAGGTCCTCGTCGAAGAAGAACTTGGCGTCCGAGAAGCGTGGCCGGATCACGCGCTCGTAGCCCTTGCGCACCTCGGCCTCGTTCCTGGACTCGATGTTGGCGATGCCGATGAAGTGCTCGGTCAGCCGGCCCTGGGCGTCCAGCACCGGGAAGAACTTCTGGTTGACCTCCATGGTTTCGATCAGCGCTTCCTGCGGCACGGCCAGGAACTCGCGCTCGAAGCTGCACAGCACGGCCTTGGGCCATTCGGTCAGGCATACCACCTGCTCGAGGTTGTCCCCGGTGATGCGCGCCTGGCCGCCGGCCTGGCGCGCGGCCTGCTCGGCCTGCTCGACGATGCGCGCGCGGCGCTCCTCCGGATCCACCAGCACGCGGGCGGCACGCAGCGCGTCCACGTAGTCCTCCGGCGTGTTGATCCACACCGGCTTGGCGTGGCCGAAGCGGTGGCCGCGGCTCATGCGGTCGGAGGTCACGCCCAGCACGTGCGCCGGCACCACCTCGTTGCCCAGCAGCAGCACCAGCCAGTGTACCGGGCGGGCGAAGGCGTAGTCGTGGTCGCCCCAGCGCATCGGCTTGGGAATGGGCATGGCGGCGATGGCCTCGGCCACGATCTCCGGCAGCAGCGCGGCGGTGGCCGCGCCCGGCTTGACCGAGCGGTGCACGAAGCGCTCGCCCTTGGCGTCGCTCACCCGCTCCAGCGCGGTCCACTCCACGCCCTGCTTGGCGGCGAAGCCCTCCAGCGCGCGGGTCGGCCTGCCCTCCCCGTCCAGGGCCACGTTCACGTACGGCCCCAGCACCTCCGCGCGCTGCTCCGGTTGCTCGGTGGCCACCTTCGGCAGCAGCACGGCCAGGCGCCGCGGGGTGTACAGCGGGCGCGCGTCGCCGGCCTCGAAGGCGATGCCGCGCCTGGCCAGGGCGGCGGTGACGCCGTCGAAGAAGGCCCGGGCCAGGCCCGGCAGGGCCTTGACCGGCAGCTCCTCGGTGCCCAGTTCGATCAGCAGGGGGCGCATCTGTGCATCCATGGAAAACGTCCGCTCAGTTCGTGGAGGCGCGCTTGAGGCCCGGGAAGCCGAGCTTCTCGCGCTGCGCGTAGTAGGCGCGGGCCACCGCCTGCGCCAGGGTGCGCACCCGCAGGATGTAGCGCTGGCGCTCGGTGACGCTGATGGCGCGGCGGGCGTCCAGCAGGTTGAAGGTGTGGCTGGCCTTGCACACCTGCTCGTAGGCCGGCAGCGGCAGCTGCGCCTCCACCAGCCTCAGCGCCTCGGCCTCGCAGGCGTCGAAGCGGTGGAACAGCTCGGCCACGTCGGCGTGCTCGAAGTTGTAGGCGCTCTGCTCGACCTCGTTCTGGTGGTACACGTCGCCGTAGGTCACCGGGCCCTGCGGACCGATGGTCCAGACCAGGTCGTAGACGTTGTCCACGTTCTGCAGGTACATGCACAGGCGCTCGAGGCCGTAGGTGATCTCGCCGAGCACCGGCCTGCACTCCAGGCCGCCGGCCTGCTGGAAGTAGGTGAACTGGGTCACCTCCATGCCGTTGAGCCAGACCTCCCAGCCCAGGCCCCAGGCGCCCAGGGTGGGCGATTCCCAGTTGTCCTCGACGAAGCGCAGGTCGTGCACCTGCGGGTCGATGCCCAGCGCCCTGAGCGAGCCCAGGTACAGCTCCTGGATGTTGTCCGGGCTGGGCTTCATCACCACCTGGTACTGGTAGTAGCGCTGCAGGCGGTTGGGGTTCTCGCCATAGCGGCCGTCGGTCGGGCGGCGGGAAGGCTGCACGTAGGCGGCGTTCCACGGCTCCGGGCCGAGCGCGCGCAGGAAGGTGGCGGGGTGGAAGGTGCCGGCGCCGACCTCCAGGTCGAGCGGCTGGATCAGCACGCAGCCCTGCTCGGCCCAGTAGCTGTTGAGCGCCTGGATCAGTCCCTGGAAGGTCGGTCCGGTCATCGGCTTTATTGCGGTGCGGAAAAGCGGGCTAGTATAGGCCCGAGCCCCGCATTCTGCGGGATCTGGCGGTTTCAATCGCTACTTTCCCGCAGGGTCCCCCGTCCCGTGAACGCCACCCGCCGCGCCCCCTTCCTGATCGTCGAAACCGGCCTGCCGGTGGAGCGGTTGCGGCGCTACGGCCGCTTCCCGCACTGGATCCGGGTCGCGGCCGGACTGCGGGCGGCCGATGTGGTGGAGGCCAATCCCGAGCGCGGCGATCCCCTGCCGGCCCCGGACCGGGTCGCCGGGGTGATCGTCAGCGGCTCGGCGGCCTTCGTCACCGACCGCGCCGAGTGGAGCGAGCGCACCGCCGACTGGATCCGCCAGGCCGTGGACGCGGGCACGCCGCTGCTGGGCATCTGCTACGGCCACCAGCTGCTGGCCCATGCCCTGGGCGGCGAGGTGGACTACAACCCGGCCGGGCGCGAGTCCGGCACGGTGTTCATCGACCTGCACCCGCCGGCCTTCGCCGACCCGCTGTTCGCCGGCCTGCCGCCGCGCTTCCCGGCCCATGCCACCCACCTGCAGACCGTGCTGCGGCCACCGGAGGGCGCCACGGTGCTGGCGCGCTCGGCGCTGGACGGCTGCCAGGCCTTCCGCTGGGGCGCGGCCGCCTGGGGCGTGCAGTTCCATCCGGAGTTCGCCACCCACCACATGCGCGGCTACGTGCACGCCCGGGCCGAGTGCCTGCGCCGCCACGGCCACTGCCCGCGCGAGGTGGCCCGGTCCGTCAGCGCCGCGCCGCAGGCGCGCGGCCTGCTGCGCCGCTTCGTGCGCCATGCCCGCGGCCACCACGGGCACGCGCACCTCGGTCCGGCCGCCGATCGCCGATAATGGCCCTGCGCCCCCGTGGGGTGCGTCACCGGGATGAAGATGGATACGAGTCGCAAGCTGCCGGCCTCGGCCGGCGCGGAATGGGTGCTCGGCGGCTGGGCGCTGCTGCGGCGCGCCCCGCTGCCGCTGGGGTCGCTGGGGGCCCTGTGGGGGCTGTTCGGCGCGCTGCTGCTGGTGGCGGCGATGGCGCTGCCGGCGCTGGCCGCGGTGCTGCAGCTGCTGCTGGCGCTGGCCGGGCCGGTGCTGTTCGGCGGGCTGGTGTGGGCGGTGCGCGAGGTGGCCCAGGGCCGGCCGGCCCTGCCGGGCCACCTGCTGCAGGGCGCGCGCGAGGGCCGGGTGCCGCAGCTGCTGGCCACGGTGCTGCCGCAGGTGGTGGCCGGTCTGGTGCTGGGCATGTTGCTGCTGGTCCTGGTCGGCGGCGAGCAGCTGCAGCGGCTGGTGGAGGTGCGCGACGAGCTGGACGCGATGGCCCGCTCCGGGGCGCAGCCCTCGCCGGAGGAGGTGCAGGCGCTGGTCGGCGGGCTGCCGGCCGGGCGCATCCTGCTGTGGCTGCTGCTGGGCGTACTGGCCGCGGCGGGCGTGGCCATGACCGTGTTCCTGGCCGTGCCGCGGATCATGTTCGACCACCGTGGCGGCCTGGCGGCGATGGGCGACAGCCTGCGCGCGGCCTGGCGCAACCTGCCGGCGGTGCTGGTGTTCTTCCTGCTTGCGGGACTGAGCCTGGCGGGCGTGTACTTCGCCGTGGCCCTAGTCTCGGTGCCGGTGCAGCTGCTGCTGGGGCCGTGGCCGGCGGCCTGGCTGGCACAGCTGCTGTTCACGGGCGTGGTGATGCCGGTGCTGGCCGGTGCGGTGTTCACCGCCTGGAGCCAGGTGTTCGGCCGCGGCGCGGGCGTGGCGGCGCCGCCGCAGCCCAGCGGCAGCATCGAGGTCTGAGCGGTCAGGTCTGGCCGTGCCGCCGCGCCGCCAGGCCGGCGGCCAGGATCCCGGCCTCGTACAGCAGGCACATGGGCACGGCCAGCAGCAGCTGCGAGACCACGTCCGGCGGGGTGATGATCGCCGCCAGCACGAAGATGCCGACGATGGCGTAGCCGCGCCCGGCGCGCAGCTGGTCGGGCGTGACCCAGCCCAGCAGCACCAGGATCACCAGCGCCACCGGCAGCTCGAAGCTGGCGCCGAAGGCGATGAAGATCACCAGCACGAAGTCCAGGTAGGCGTTGATGTCGGTCATCATCGCCCCCCCTTCGGGCTTGATGTGGGCCAGGAAGCCGAACACCGCCGGCAGCACCGCAAAGAAGGCGAAGGCGCAGCCGGCGTAGAACAGGGCCACCGCGGACACCAGCAGCGGCAGCGCCAGGCGCTTTTCGCGCTGGTACAGGCCCGGGGCGACGAAGGCCCAGGCCTGGTACAGCAGCCATGGCGCGCTGGCCATCAGCGCGACGAAGAAGGCCAGCTTGATCGGGGTGAAGAATGGCGAGGCCACCTCCACCGCGATCAGCTGCCCGCCCTCGGGCAGCTTGTCCAGCAGTGGCCGGGCCAGCCAGGCGTACAGGCGGTTGGCGAACGGCAGCAGCGCCAGCAGCACCACCGCCAGGCCGGCCACGCCGCGCAGGATGCGCGAGCGCAGCTCCAGCAGGTGCTCCATCAGGCTGCCTTCGGCGCCGGGCTCAGGGCTGGCCGGATCCATCGCGCTTCTCCTGCGGGGCATCCGGCGCCGGCGTGACGGGCGCACCGGACGTGGCGGCCGGGTCGGCCCCGTCCTGCCGTTCCAGGGCATCCAGGCCCTGGCGCGCGGCCTCGGCCTCCTGCTGCAGGGTGGCCTGGGCCTGGCGCAGCGCGGCCTGTGTCTGCTGCAGGCTGCGCTTGAGTTCCTCGGCCTCCAGCTCGCGCTCCAGTTCGGCCTTGACCGAGTACCACTGCGCGCGGGCGCGGCGCACCCACAGCCCGGCGAAGCGGGCCGCGCGCGGCAGCCGTTGCGGGCCGAGCACCACCAGCGCGACCACCGCGATCAGCAGCAGCTCGCCGAAGCCGATGTCGAACATCCGCGCGACCGCCGCGGATCAGGGCTCGGAACGGTCGTGCCCGGACGCTTCCCTGGAGTCGGCTGACCCGGACTTGCGCTCGTTGCCCAGCCGGGCGGCGGGCTTGTCCTCCTCCCCGCGCATGCCTTCCTTGAAGCCCTTCACGGCCTCGCCGAGGTCGCGGCCGGCATTGCGCAGGCGCTTGGTGCCGAACACCAGCAGCACCACCACCAGCACGATGATCCAATGCCAAATGCTCAGACCGCCCATGGCACGCTCGCAGGAATCGGGAACAGGCAGACAGGATAAGCGATAAGCGTTACGGCAGCGGCTCGGTGCGCACGCCGCCCTCCTCCACCGGCTCGAAGCCGCGGGTCGGCGCCGGGCCGGCCGGGACGGTGGCCGGGTCCACCGGCACCACCGGCGCGGTCTGCGCGGCCGGGGTGGCCGGAGTGGCCGTGGCGGCGGGCCGGACCGCCGGGGTGGCCGCCTGGCCGCCGTTGCGCGAGACCCGCGCCGCGTAGGTGGCTTCCTCCAGCTGGTCGCGGAAGGCGACCACCGCGGCCGAGGGCGCGGCCTGCGCGCGGTTCTCGAAGACCATGCGCGGAGTGGTGGTGGGGCCGTACACGGCGGCCTGGGCGTCGTGGTCGATCTGCAGCACCGCGCCATCCAGGGCCACGCCGGCGAACAGGCCGCGGGCGCGCGACCAGGACCAGATCTCGGCCTTCAGCTGGCCATCGGTGGCGGCGGCGGCATTGCGGCCCACCGGGCCGGCGGCCACGGCCGCGTCCGCGCCGAGGGTGAACTTGCCGTTGACGATGTCGTCCAGGCTGCGGTCGTTGCGGAACACCAGCACGATGTCCGAGGACTGCACGCCGGCCTGGAAGCCGATGCTGCCGCCGGTGAGCTTGACGAACACCGGGTTGGACCAGGTGCCGTCGGCGGTCTTGACCGACATCAGGCCATGGCCGCGGCGGCCGCCGATCACCAGGCCGGCCTTGATGGTGTCGGGGATGACGACGATGGCGCGCGCTTCGTCCAGCAGCTTCTCCGGGATGGCCTGCTCGGGGATCTGCTGGATCTCGGTCAGCACGCGCACGGCATTGCGGGCGCGCGCGTCCTCCTCCGGGCCGGCGAGCACGGGGCAGGCGGCGGTCAGCAGGGCCAGCGACAGCAGGATTTTCGGCAGACGCGACATGCGGAAGGCTCCGGATGGGACTGCGGCGGGCGCCGCACGTTCGGGCAACTTAGGGACGGCCCAATGAATCGGGCCTGAGGCCGGCGGAGTATGCTCCGTCCGGCTCTGCCAGAATGTTGCCATGCAAAGCGCCTCCCCTGCCGACACCGCCCTGGTCGTGGTCAACCTGGGCACACCCGACGCGCCCACGGCCCCCGCGGTGCGGCGCTACCTGGCCGAGTTCCTCGGCGATCCGCGGGTGGTGTCGATCCCGCCGCTGCTTTGGAAGCCGCTGCTGTACGGCCTGATCCTGCCGCTGCGTGGCCCGCGTTCGGCGGCCAACTACGCCAAGGTCTGGCTGGAGGAGGGTTCGCCGCTGCTGGTCCACACCACGCGCCTGGCCGCGGCGATCGGCCAGCGCATCCCGGAATGGCGGGTGGTGCCGGCCATGCGCTACGGCAAGCCCTCGCTGCGCGCGCTGCTGCGCCAGCTGCGCGAATCCGGCGTGCGCCGCCTGGTGGTGCTGCCGCTGTACCCGCAGTACTCGACCACCACCACCGCCTCGGTGGCCGACGTGGTGGCCGAGGAGACCCAGGGCATGGACGTGACCCTGATCGAGGACTACTCGACCGACGCCGCCTGGGTGGAGGCGGTGGCCGCCTCGGTGCGCGCCCACCGCCAGTGCCAGGGCGGCGGCCGGCATCTGCTGTTCTCCTTCCACGGCATTCCGCAGCGCCTGGCCGACAACGGCGACCCGTACCCGCAGCGCTGCCGCGATTCGGCGGCGGCCATCGCCGCGGCGCTGGGTCTGGAGGCCGGGCAGTGGTCCCTGTCCTACCAGTCGCGCTTCGGCCGCGAACGCTGGCTGGAGCCGTCCACCCTGGCCGAGCTGGACCGCCTGGCCGGGGCCGGCGTGCGCGAGGTGGATGTGGTCTGCCCGGGCTTCGCCGTGGACTGCATCGAGACGCTGGAGGAGGTGGCCATGGGCCTGGCCGAGCACTTCGCCGGGCACGGCGGCCGCCTGCGCTACATCCCCTGCCTCACCGACGCGCCCGCCCACGCCGACGCGCTGGCCCGGCTGGCGCGCCGTGCCGCCGGTGCATGAGTCCGCGGGAGACCGTCCTGCCCACGCCGTGGGGTGAGCTGGCCGGGCTGCGCCTGGAGCGTCCGGGCGCGCCGCGGGTGGTCGCCCTGCACGGCTGGCTGGACAACGCCGCCAGCTTCCTGCCGCTGCTGCCGCACCTGCCGGAGCTGGACCTGTTGCTGCTCGACCTGCCCGGCCACGGTCGCAGCGCGCACCTGCCGCCGGCGGCCGACTACCGCCTGGACACCTACGTGCACGCGGTGCTCGACGCGGCCGACGCGCTGGGCTGGGAGCGGTTCGCCGTGCTGGGCCATTCCATGGGGGCGGCGGTGGCCTGCGTGCTCGCCGCCGCGGTGCCGGCGCGGGTGGAGCGGCTGGCCCTGGTCGAGAACGTGGGGCCGCTGGCCGAGGCGGTGGAGGCCACGGCCGCCCGCCTGCGCCAGGGCGTGGCCGCGCTGCGCGTGCTGGCCGGCAAGGCGCTGCGCGTGTTCCCCGACCTGGAGGTGGCGGTGCGCGCGCGCTTGCAGGCCAGCCCCATGGAGGAGGCCAACGCCCGCCTGCTGGTCGAGCGCGGTACCCGTGCCGTGGCCGGCGGCTGCACCTGGCGCAGCGATCCGCGCCTGACCGTGCCCGCGCCCTTCCGCCTGGCTGAGGAGCAGGCGGTGGCGCTGCTGGCGTCGGTCGAGTGCCCGGGGCATGTGGTGTACGCCCGCCAGGCCCAGCCCTATTTCCCCGAGGCGCTGCGCCAGGCGCGCCTGGCCGCCCTGCCCGCCGCCACCCTGACCGTGCTGGACGGCGGTCACCACCTGCACATGGACCGCCCCGCCGAGGTGGCCGCCGCGCTGGGCGGTTTCCTCGCCGGGAGCGCCCGGGCGTGACAAGCACCCGCGCAGCGGAGAGGATGCGGGCGGACCAACGGGAGTCGGGACGATGGGCCTGTATCCGCTGTTCGCCGACCTGCGCGGGCGCGAGGTGCTCGTGGTCGGCGGCGGCGAGGTCGCCGCGCGCAAGGTGGCCGCGCTGCTGGAGGCCGGCGCGGTGGTGCGGCTGCCCGCGACCGCGGTCCGGCATCCGGAGCTGGCGGCCGCGCTGGAAGCCGGACGCATCGAGCGGCTTGCCGGCGACTTCGATCCGGCCTGGCTGGACGCGGCGTGGCTGGTGGTGGCCGCCACCGACGATGCCGCCTTCAACGCCGCGCTGGCCGTCGAGGCCGGACGCCGCCGCCGTCTGGTCAACGTGGTCGACGACGCGGCGCTGTCCAGCTTCCACGTGCCGGCGGTGGTGGACCGCAGTCCCCTGGTGGTGGCCATCTCCTCCGGAGGTGCGGCGCCGATGCTGGCCCGCCAGGTGCGCCAGCGCCTGGAAACGCTGCTGGATCCGGCCCTGGGCGCGCTGGCCGCGCTGCTGGCCCGGCACCGCGCACGCATCCGCCAGGCCCTGCCCGACACCACGCGCCGGCGGCGCTGGTTCGACGCCCTGCTGGGCGGCCGCCTGGCCGGACTGGCCGCGGATCCGGCGCGCCTGGAGGCGGCGTTCGAGGCGGAGCTGCAGCGCGCCGCGGCTGCCGTCCGCGACGAAGGGTCGGTGACGCTGGTGCAGGCCGGCGCGCCCGACCTGTACACCCTGCGTGCGCTGCGCGCACTCAATGCCGCCGACGTCCTGCTGCTGGTCGGTGCGGTCGACGAAGCCGCCCTGGAGCCGGCGCGCCGCGATGCGCGCCGCGTGCATGCCGGCGTGGACGCGGCGGCAGGCAGGGCCGTGGCACTGGCGCGCGAGGGCCTGCATGTGGCGTGCGTGCACGCCGCCGGCTGCGCGGTCGGCGAGTCGGTGGCGCGCGCCTGCGCGGAGGCGGGGGTGCCCTGCCAGCGCGTCCCGGCCGTTTCCACAACGGCGCCATAACGGCACGTCCACGAGGGGGCTTCCCAAAACCTGAATACGCATGCACAATGCGCAGCCCTCGACGCGGGGCGCCGCTGAAGGCGCCGCGGGGTCGAAGGGAAGGACGGGCACTTGGGTGTTGCAGTCCTTGGGAAGCCGGCTATAATGGTCGGCTCCCTCGCCCGGAACGGTTGGATGTTTCGGGGCGGTCCGGGGCCGGAGGCATCTCCTGACGGGGTGTTGACGGGATCGGAGAGAGCCGCCAGAATATGCGGCTCCCCCGGCGGGAACGCCGGGGTGGATTGGAAGAGGCGCTGAGGCCGATTCC